>NZ_CP036271.1:6463438-6761146 GCF_007745175.1 Caulifigura coniformis
AATCTGATGGTGCTTAGCATTGCTGGCACAGGCGTTACGTCCCGTGGCATAAGTAGGCTGCGAGCTTGTAAGCGACTGGCTTATTTAAATGTCGGTGGGGGAACAATTGAGGTTGATGCCGGCCATGCCCTGGGAAGCCTATCGCAGTTGAAAACGCTAATGTGCGGCGAGTGCACGTTTAAGCCCGGATGTATGGAGGCAATTGCCGGCCGCAACCCGCCAGTCGAATGGCTGTATTTGGCCGGCAGTAATTTCTCATCGAGCGATGTGCCGAGTCTTCGAAGGTTGCCGCAGTTGTGGTATCTGGATGTTTCTGACTGTGAAGGCCTTTCCTCTGACGCGATGTTGGGATTTGTTGATGTGGAGTCTCTGCTTGTACTTTCTTGTGGAAGGAATGTGTCCAATAGATACTCTCGTGCGGTCGAACGCCTAGAGAAGGCGTTCAGTGGCCGGCTGCTTGTTGAATGATGTGTGCCGGGTACCTGTAGCCACAGTCATTTTCTGGGCAACCGCCTAGTGTCATGAGTCGTAAAAGCGTTCAATAAGTCTTGTGGGCATGTTTGTTGGAGATATGCTGTCACTCACAGGAGGTGAGCTATGAACATCGGCCGGCCGAAAGCGACGTTGGTCGTCTCGAAGGAAGAGTCTGAGGCGCTGGGCTCGGCGCCCCAAGTGCAGTCAGCAACTCGCTCTGCGGTCCCGCATCGTCCTGGCCTGTGGCCGCGGGCTCAACAACACCCAGGTCGCTGCCGAGCTCAAGGTCTCCATGCCCACTGTCGGCAAGTGGCGGCAGCGGTTTGTGGATCACCGTCTGGAAGGCCTGCTCGACGAGCCTCGGCCCGGAGCTCCCCGGAAGATCACCGACGAAGACGTCGAACGCGTGGTGGTGCAAACGCTGGAATCGAAGCTGGAGGCCGCGACCCACTGGAGCACCCGCAGCATGGCGGAGGCGTCAGGCCTCAGTCAGATGGCGGTGTCCCGGATCTGGCGAGCCTTCGGCCTCCAACCGGACCGAGACCTTCAAGCTCTCTGCTGATCCGCAGTTTGTCGAGAAGGTCCGGGACGTCGTTGGGCTCTATCTGAACCCACCAGAACGGGCAATCGTCCTGTGCGTCGACGAAAAGTGCCAGGTGCAGGCGCTGGACCGCTCGCAGCCACTCCTGCCAATGGGCCCAGGTCAGCCCATGCGGCACACGCACGATTATTTCCGGCACGGAACGACGTCGTTGTTTGCGGCCCTCAACGTGGCGACCGGTGAAGTCATTGGACGCTGCCACCGCAGGCACCGGCATCAGGAGTTCCTGCGGTTCCTGGAACAGATCGACGAGGCGATCCCGGCGGAGCCGGACGTGCCCCTGCATCTGGTGCTGGACAATTACGCCACGCACAAGACGCCGAAGGTCCGGCGCTGGTTTGCCCGTCATCCCCGATTCCACGTGCACTTCACGCCGACGAGCGCCTCATGGCTGAACCAGGTGGAACGCTTCTTCGCGGCGATGACACAGAAGCGGATCCGGCGCAGCGTGTTTCGGAGCGTTCGGCAGTTGGAGCAGTCCATCATGGATTACGTGGCTAACCACAATGAACATCCGCGTCCGTTCGTCTGGACCGCGGACGCAGATCGCATCCTCGGAAAGGTCGCCCGCTTATGTAAACGGATTAACGACTCACGACACTAGTACTACAGTTGCATTTCCCTCTAGGCGGCTGATTTGTAGACCGTTTGCAGTCCGGAGGACAGGGATGGTCACGCAACAGGATGTCGAACGGTGGGCAGAGGAATTGACCACGGTCGCCGACCGGATCGCCCCGCGGTTCAAGCGGCCTGAGATCCGCTCCCGGGCCGCCGTCTATCTCCAGGCCTGCTGGCGTCCGTCGAACGCAAGGACGGCTGGCAGCTGGCGGAGTTCCTCGGCGATGAGCCCCCCAAGAACCTCCAGCTGACCTTGCCCCCAACTCGGATCCACACGAGATGTCAGAGACAGGCGGTATTATCAGCCTGGCCTAGGCCAGGCTGATAATGCCGCGAACTCGTTTGGCGTCCGTCCCCCCAGGGCACTGTGGGGACGGCAGCCGTTGTAGTCTTCTCGCCACGAATCGATCTCGGCCTGGGCGTCGGGCGGCGACAGGAACCAATGCTGGTTCAGGCACTCCATCCGGAACATCCCGTTGAACGATTCGATGAACGCATTGTCCGTGGGCTTTCCAGGACGACTGAAGTCCAGCTTCATCTTGTTGAAGTAGGCCCACCAGTCCAATGACTTCGAGATGAACTCGGGGCCATTGTCGACTCGGATCTTCTTGGGCAGTCCACGCGTCGCTGAGACCTCTTCCAGGACGTTGACGACGTCCTCTCCGCAGAACCGTTCCCGGGCCCGCAGAGACAGGCTCTCACGACTGAAGTTATCCACTAACGTCAGGACCCGGAATCGATGCCCCGCCAGCAGCTGATCGGACATGAAGTCCATGCTCCAGCTGTCGTTGGCTCTGAGGGCGGCAGGACGCTCCATCCGGACCGCACAGCTCTTCCGGCGCCGAGGACCTTTTCGACGGAGGATCAGACCTTCCTCGACGCTCGCTGACCGCATAACTGGTTCGCAGACGCTGGACCAGAACACGCTGACGAACGGGCTTCAGACGTTTTTTGACAGCACATCCTGAAGCATCCGCTTGTCCAGACTCAGGTCGGCCACCAGCTGCTTCAGCTTCTTGTTCTCCTCTTCAAGTTGCCGGAGCCGGCGCAGCTCCGCGACACCCAGCCCCGCGAACTTCCGCTTCCAGCGGTAGAACGTCTGCTCGCTGACTCCGAGCTTGCGGGTCAGCTCAGTGACCGGTGTACCCGCTTCCTGCTGTCGTAGGGCGTAGGCGATCTGCTCCTCAGTGAAGTGCTTCTTCCCCATGAAATCCTGCTCCTTCCAGAGTGCCAGATTTGGAAAAATCTAACACCTCGCGTGGATCAGGAAACGGGGTGAAGGTCAGCCCTTGACCTTCTCTCCATGTTCCTCTCCCACCTATTGACAACATTGGCCCCTCCGGACGGGTAGCTCACTTCGAAGTTACCAGTGAAAAGAGACTGTCCCCCCGTGCTGCTGGGACATGCGCTCGACCACTTGAAGCTCCACGTTTCGCCCCCGAGTTGGCAGGATCCACAGCGAATAAGCATCCGAAGTTGCTCCCGCCAGCCTTTCCAGCTTCTGCCGTTGCTCCATGTTCAAAGCAAGCTTTGAGGCCAAGTCTTGAAGGGAACTCACTCGTCCGCGGCCAATTATCTCCAGCAGCCGATCGGCCGTCTGCGAGCTGAACGCTTCGGTCATCAGTGCGGCAACAACCTCCGACCGGGCCCGGTTGACATTGATCCGCCCGGAACCCCAGAGCGTCACGTTGCCGGTCGCCGCAGCCAGAATCTCCGGTCCTGGCATCCCTTCATTAAACTTCAAAGCCTCTTCCCAAGCGCCGAATGGTGCCTGCCGATCTTCACCTTTCCGGAGTCTCGTGCCCGAACAAGCGGATTCGACGATTCGGGCAGCCGTCTCTGGATCAAGCATCCGCCGAACCGTGTTCACAGGCAGCTTGGCATCCTCGTCCGCAAGGATCAGCCGGTACGAAAGTCCTCGCAATGTGACGACATGCGAGAGAGACGTGCGAACTGCCGTGGCGCGTCCCGGTGGCATGAGAATGCGAGGAGCGTTTCGCAGCACGATCGTCTTCAGACTCTCACGGGCCCAATGGTCCTGCAGATCTCCCTGACGCGCCGCGCTCTCCAGCACGATGGCCATGCTCATTCTGGCTGTCCCGGCCGCATACAGGCCGGAAACCGCGATCAGAGTGAGGACGATCAGCAGTACGAACCCGCCCCGACGACGGCGGGGGTCGCACGAACAGGATCGTTTCATGGCCGGTCTCCACGACAAAGCTGATCAACCAGCACCGTCTGGTCCGGACTGACCAATAAAATACGCAGCCCACTCGGATAATCGTGCCACTCGTCAGCGGCCGGAACCGGAATCCGTAGTTCTCGCAGCGAATCCTCAGGGCGGCCCGCCAGCAGTTCCCGAATGCCAACCACCATCAGTTCCAGGCTGGCGACATTGCCGGTGTGAGGCGACGTCGGTTCGGATTTCCTCACGAGCAACCCTCGGCCGGCAGCATCGATCAACGACCAAGTCACCCGGCAAGCATGATGGTCGGCATTCCCGCGGACCGCATCGCGCCCCGCATACCCCTCAAAGAGGATTCGTCCAGGCCGGATGCGAACCTGCCGAGAATTGCGGATATCGAACTCTAGACGCTGCCCGATCCGGCGTTTCCAGGTCTCTGCTTCGGATGCCTTTTCAGCAGCCAGCGTCGACTGGTCGCGCGCCGTCGTCAGCACTCCCTGCAATGCGACCAGGAGCATGGCGGAAAGACTGAGTGCCAACAGCAGTTCCACCAGCGTGACGCCGTGACGAGTCGAGACCCGTCGCCATCGATTCAGCCGTAGTGCAGGGACGGTCACCGACTTGGCCTCCCCTCCGCTGGCACCAGCATTTCCACCGAAGCCGCTTCCTTTCGGCCTTGCACTTTCAGATCGGAGCTCCACAGTTCAATGCGGGCGATCTGCGCCTGCAGAACCTTGGCGTCTGGAGCATCAACCCTCGCTACCCGGCAAACCCAGTCCGTAGATTCAGGCACTGGATAATCGCCATCTGGCGGCACATCGTTGCGACCGGCTGTCCAACGTTCCAGCATCCGGTTCAGAAGCCCGATCGCGATTCGGTGTTGCTCCGCGGCGCGAATCTGACGCAGGTGAGCTGATTGGCTCACGAGTATCCCTGCGAGAAGCGATCCTGCGAGAGCGGTGGCGCATAAGACTTCCACAAGAGTCAGCCCCCGCGCTCGACGGTTCCGTGTTTTCGCGACGAAATGCTGCATGGGCACCATCGCTCGCATACGTCTCAATTGTGGGTTCGCAAGACTGCCAGCAGCTCATCAACGGCCGCCTTATTGTCGAGTTCAAGAGCCTGGCCGCTCCCCCCGAGGAACAACAGAAAACGGCTGGCAATGGAGGGCGTTCCGATTTCGAGAGCAAATGACGGGCTACTGCCGTCTGGCCGATACCGGAGCCCAATCGCTTCTCCAGTCGATTCCGATTTTGAAGTCAGGACTCGGAGAATCGGAAGTCGCGTCTCCAAGACCTTCGATTCTTCGGTCTCAGAAACTCGCAATTCGAGGTGCCCGAGGCCCGTCATCCAAAGATCGCGGGCCGAGCCAGACTTCACGCATTGTTCTCGGATTGTTCGATCGATTGCTCGAAGTTGCTGAATGGCGCTGACCTGGCCCGCTGCTGCCAGAGAGGGGCGCAAGGAGTAGCCGACCGAGACCGCCACGAGTCCGGTCAGCACCAGGACCGCCATCAGTTCCACGAGCGTGAAGGCAACACGCGGAGGTGGCTTATGTGCCGGACGATGGCTGAACGTCATCGCTGGTGATGTCCTCATCGGCGCCCGAGCCTCCCTCGCGCTTGTCCGCTCCAAAGCTGATGATGTCGAACGCCCGCAAACGGCCAGGTTGATTGTACTGGTAGGGCTGTCCCCAAGGATCGACGGGGACTTTCGAGAGAATGCCTTCGACGAAGTTCTTGCTGGGTTTCGCCAGAATGGCCAGTCCCTCCTCGTTCGAAGGGTAGCGGTCGTTCAGGGTGTTAAAGGTTTCCAGTGCGGCCGAGATCTTGGACAGATCCATGCGGGCCACATTCTGCTTGCTGGTCACCAAATAGCCGCGGACCTTGAACGTCACGGCGCTCGCCAGCAAACCGATGATCACGACCACGACCATCAGTTCCACGAGCGTGAAACCGTCTCGCGATCGATCAACCACCCGCTGCAGTTCATTGCGTGACATTTCCGGCCTCCATGATCGGCAGGATGGTCGCGAAGAGCACAAAGCCCACGATGACGGAGAGTAGGATAACCAAAACGGGCTCCAGAAGAGCAGCAAATCGGTGAGAAAGAGTGGCCACCTGGCGCTCGTAGTCTTCAGCCAGTTGCTGAAGCATGTCCTCCAGCCGACCCGTTTGTTGCCCCATCTGGAACACCTGAATCACCACCGGCGGAAAAAGGCCCGTCTGGGCAAGGGCCGGCCCGACATCGCGGCCCACACGAACGGCCGCTGCCGAATCAAGCAGGGCCTGTTTCAGAATGAGATGCGAGGCCGATCTCGCGGCGATCTCGACGGCCTGCACATATTCCACTCCGCTCTTCATGAGTACGGAAAGCACCATCGCGACGCGGGCAACGACCTGCTTCCGGACGAGTTCGCCAAGAACTGGAACTCGCAGGACTCCTCGCTGCCAGAGCGTCTTCCCGCGGACCGTGGAGAGCGCGTATGTGAAACCGAAGACAAGGCCGATAGATGTGGCCAACAGCACGGGCCAATAATTCAACAGGGCGTCGCACAGCCCTTTGAGGACGACGGTTGCCCAGGGGAGCGGGCGACCAGCTTCGATGAGGCTTTCCAGAAGTGAAGGCACTACGTTCGTCATCAGGAACAGGCTCACACCGAGCGCGCTGACCAAGACGACGGCTGGATACAAAACGGCGGTCATGATCCGGTCCTTCCACTGCAGTGACCGCTCCTTGAAAACGGCCAGTTGGTTGAGCACCGTCTCCAGCGTGCCTGTATTCTCTCCGACCCGAACCATCTCGACGGTCAATTCATCGAACTGCCGAGAATCGGCAGCTAGGGCGTCCGCCAGGCTGGAACCTTCTTTCACACGCTCTCTGACCTTGAGCCACGAGTCTCTAAATTGACCTCGCGATTGCTCAATCAAAAGATCGAGCGATTCCACCAGCGGCACACCGATCGATTGAAGTGTCGCGATATCGCGTACCGCGGCCAGAAGCTCGTGTGGGTTGGCCCGACGGCGCCAGGCTCCGCCTCCGATCGATCGTCCGATTGGCTTGGTGGATTCCGCGAGATCTCGAACGATTAGCCCCAAGTCTCGGAGCTGCTCTCGAGCGTGCGGAGGCGATTCGGCGGCCAGCGTTCCGGAGACGCTCGCGTTGGTACGGTCGAAGGCTCGGTAACGATAGACCGGCACGTACCGCGGCCCCTTGGCAACTAGGAGAAGGCAAAGACGACGACGCCACTTTGTCTTGTGGTTGCCTCCGGAGTCAACGTCGTCACGACGCAACTTCAGCCAGCAAGCCTCAGCCCGTAACCCCTGCGCGTGTCGATGCTGCGAGCCCAGCCCAAGCATCCTTCATGTGACTACTGATTTTCTCGGCAGTCATTCCTATCTCTCACGACGATCGGAGCCGAGTACAGGCCGCTCGGCCGCAGGTAGCTGCACTTAACGTCGGGATGTATCTCATAGTTTCGGTACGGACTCGTGCGTGGCCAACGATAGGCGTTCCATGGGCGAAACCCTGATCTGTGATACTCGGGGACCGGGCTCGCGAACCACTCTCGTCGGGCAAGATACGGGTTACCTTCGACGAGCGTCGGAGTCTGTGCGTGCGTCGCGGCCGTGAATGCGAGTACAAGAAAGCACCCAAGAACCAGTGACGCCATGTCCATTGGTTGCCCCCGGCCTCAAGAGAAGTGACAGCGGACGCTGACCTTGCAGCCCTCACGCCAACGCCGGCACAATCTGCCGACACGTAGTCTTCGGTTGGCGATCCTGTCCTTGCAATCGTCTATCTGGCAAACTGTTCTGCAGTAGTTTGCGGTGGAACTGACGATCTTGTGGATCCTGCCGCCTTGGAGGGAGAATTCACGGATGTCGACGAGATATACGCCGGGAGCCAGCAACGCCGACTCCCGGCCTCTTCACTGACATCAAATCAACGCCGCCACCTCCGGATCGCTTCGGAGATTTTTCAAACCGGCATGCAGCCAGAGTGAGACAGCCTGTCGTGTGACGCCCATCGTCTCAGCAACCTCCGCCTGGGTTTCGCCGTCGAAGTGAAGCCGTCGAACTACATCGCCCTGGCGTCTCTTCAGCTTTCCAACGTGGCCAAGCAATGCTCCTGCCAAGTCGCCTGTCAGCGCCGGAACATCGAACGGATCTCGTGGATCCGTAGCGGTGCCGACCGCGACGTCGCACTGGCAACAGCGTATCTTGGTGCGACGTCGCGTCTGGTAGTGCGAGAACAGCACCATCCTGGCCTGGAAATACAGCCAGCTACGGAACGGCCGCCCTGGATCGTAGTCTGCCCGGCCCTTGAAGAGTCGCATGAACGCGTCGACGGTCAGGTCCTCCGCCAGGTGGTAGTCATGGACACGACGGACGAAGTATCCGAGGATCGGACTCCACCAGCGATTCACCAGTTCCGAGAATGCTGCGTCGACATCAGGCTCTACCAACAGTTCTTCATCAGAGATCATTGGCGGCCTCCTTCCACCCCTGCGACGGCCCTTCGAGCTGCGATTCGGCCACGGATTTCGTGGACCGAAGCGTGATTTGAACACCGACGGCGATGCACCACTCCGGCTGGCGCCGCAACAGTCGCGGGTTCAGGCTGAACGGGCTCGGCGGGTCTCGCTCCTTTCGATCCTTGCTCCAGTACCTTGACCTTGAAGCGGAAGGCTTCGGCCCTGACGGCGTTCCAATCAACGCTGAACGTCCGCATCTCGGCGGCCAAAGCTCGGTCAATCCCCAGGGGCTTGGGCACTCTTCGTGTCATCAGGTTGGGGGATGCAGAGCTCATGCGTCCCTCCCGAACATTGCAAACGCCTCTTCCAACTCGGGCCGCCGCATCTTTCTGGCCCAAGCACCTTTGGACATCTTGCGTTCTTCGATCTCCTCGCGGATGAAGATGGTCAATGTCCCTGCGAGCAATTCGGGATCGACCGTCAGTTCATTGAGTCTTCGAACCGTCTCCAACGGCAGCGAGACTTGCAGCGTCACAGTGACCCACAGTTCCTGATCTGACAGAGGAGGATGTTTCCGCCGACCGTTCAGACCGTTCTGAACCGCGAGCGAGACGAAGCACTCGAGACTCTTCGATGACTCCCCAAATGACTTCTGCAGGTAGACGGCATCGACGAGCGGAATCTCGACGTTCGCGGAGAACCGAACCTCCGTTCTGTTGCACCGTTTCCGAAGACGCCCAGGATCGACACTTGGAAGCGTCACCCGCGGCTTTCGGACGGAATCGTGTGAAAAAACGTTAGGTCGTGTGGTCCGCACGATGGATGTGGGACGTTCAACGGGACGGTGAACCGAACGACGAACAGAAACTGGCCACGCAACGCGGGACAAAGTAGACATGGAACCCCATTCCGATGTCCTACCACTTGGAAACGGCCGCCCCGGCGAGTACATCCCCGCCGGGACGCGGCCGCCGACCATCACCGCCTAATGGCGGAGATTCCCAAGCGCGCAGCATGAGCCACGCAATTCATTTCGTGTGAAAACCTGCGCCCGGTAGATCGCGAAACCAGTCGCGATGGCACAAGTGGACGTGCAGCACGCACGGAGATAGGCTGCGAAACAGCCATTGTCCGCCTTTCACGAGAAGGTGGTGATGGTCAGCGTGGTCGGGGAGGTAGTAGCCCCCGGCCACGCGCCTTTATTGGTTGCAGATTGTCGATGCCGCGTCAACCCTCGTGGCACAGTTTGGCAGTGCTCAGGTAATTCTCGAACTGCCGAACTCCTTCTTCCTGCATCGATGGCATGACGTGGCTGTAGAAGTCCAGCGTGATCTGACTGGATGAATGGCCGAGTCGTTCTTGCACAACTTTGACGTGCACTCCGGCTTCCAGCATGAGGGTCGCATGAGTATGCCGCAGATCATGGAACCTGACGCTTGGAAGGCCAGCTCGCCGAAGGGTTGATTTGAACTGCTTCTGGATGCTGGACTTCGACAACGCTCGGCCAGACCGAGATTTGAACACGAACCCATCAATGGGCAATCGGCGATCTTCCAGATATCGCTTCTGATCCATCAATGCCTCGATGGCGGATCTCGTCAGAACGACCTTTCGTCGCCCGCAGCGAGTCTTGGGAGGTTTACGAATTGGCTTCCCTTCCGCGTCGCAAAGGGACGCTTGGATAAGCATGTCCCCTTGTTCCAAGTGAACATCACGCCACCAGAGCGCGCGCAGCTCTCCCTGTCTGGCCCCGGTCTGGATGGCGAGGTCATAGAAGTTGCGAAACTGCCGACTATCCACATTCGCCAAGAGCTGATGAACCTCTGACCGCGTCAGGGGTGAGTGATCGGCAAGAGGCACCCGTGGCCTGGGGACAGCATTGCATGGATTGTCACTACGTAATCCGACACGAACAGCGAATTCAAATGAATGGCGGGTGACTTGATAGATTGCTTGTAATGTCCGCGGCCTTACTCCTGAAAGCGCCGCGACTGAGAGCAGACGCTCGATCTGGAGTGGCCCAACTTCAGTGACCAGCATTCGTCCGATGGCTGGACGAACCCAAGTAATTAGCCGTCGCCGATCAGAATGCCAACTGGACGCGGCGAGTTCTCGTTTCCTTGAGCCGAGATAGAGGTCCAGCATGGCGCCGACGGTCTGCCGCGTTCGTGACTCCCTACCCAACTGTGGCAGGTTCTCCGTCAGTCGACGTTCGGCTGCTTCGTAGGAAGACTCGTAGAAGCACTTCGACCGTCTCCTGCCGTTGACCTTTGGCAATGCGATCACGGCAATGAACCTTCCTCGGGACGTTACCACGCTCCCTGAGCCTCGCTTCCGAATTGGGTGGACGCTCGACTTGCTTTTCATGACATCTCAAAGTGCACGGTGAAGATCAAACGGGCACTCGTTCTGTTCTGATGCTGGACTTAGGTCAATCGCCCATTGACGATGAGGCATCGAATCTCGCGTTTTCTAGGTGCATTTGGTCCGCTTGGACGTCGGCTCACGACGACCCGCCCGCAAGGCAACTCTGAATTATCCACAGATTGTGGATATGTCGCGCTTTGCTGGAACTGAGGTGCGTCGGCGCAAAGTACGCCAGGTGTGATACACCTCAACCGACGGACCGGGCGTCGTCAGTATCCGATCAAGAATGCCAACGATCTGCTTCTGGAGCTTGCTCAAGCTTCCGCGCACGAGAAACGGATGGAATTGTCAGTGCTCGCATTGTTGATTCGAGAGGAGCTGATTCTCTGAGGGGTAGTATTGAGTATCCACATTTTGTGAACATGGTAGAATCGCGTCTCCGAATTAGGGCAGATCGCGCTCCTCGCCCCAAGTCGCAACTGTGAGGAGATTG
Source organism: Caulifigura coniformis (assembly GCF_007745175.1). Taxonomy (GTDB): domain Bacteria; phylum Planctomycetota; class Planctomycetia; order Planctomycetales; family Planctomycetaceae; genus Caulifigura; species Caulifigura coniformis. Next base: position 6,474,654 of record NZ_CP036271.1, read on the forward strand.
CGTCATGGCGAGTCCTTATCTTCAGTTCGATCCGCGGCTTCCCCGAGCCCAAGCCCCGCGAGGTCTTGCTCCGCAGAACGCCATCAAGCAAGCAGCGGCCGGCAGCGGTGGAAATTCGAGCCTGCCCCCTTGGCTTCAGAAGGTCCAGCCGTCGCAGAACGTCATCAAACAGACGGGGCCCGGCAGCATCAAGACTCCGTTCCAGGCCAGCCAGTACATCGGGTCCCTCCCGCAGACCCGGCCGCAGCCGATCGATTTCGGATCCGTGCAGCCGTCGAACGTGGCCCGGGGGATCACCGATCGCCACGGCCCCCTGGCCGCCAGGCAGGTCGGGCACATCTGGGCCAACGTCATCAACGACCACCCCCTCGGCACGGATTACATGCCGGACGGCACTCCGTTCCTGAAGATGCCGAATCGCGGTCCGTTCGAGCAGGGGGTCGACGAGAACGGGCAGTCCTACAAGAAGTTCTACGCCTCGGCCCCGGCCGGTGGGATGCCGCCCTTTCTGACGAAATCATTGACTCCCAGCATGCCGGCTGGAGCATCAGCGCCGATTTCGCCACCTGTGTTACGAAGCCCTGCCGCGCGGCCACTCCCCCCGATCAATGGCGCCGCCGCTCCGGGACCGTACAGCACGTTCGGAATGACTGGCAACGAATTCGGATTCGGACCTGCCAGCACCGTCCATGTGCCGCAATCGGAGCTTTCGTTTGATCGCGTTCCGGGAACAATGGCTGCGCCAAGGATTGGATCGCCAGTTCAGCATCCTTACACGTCAGAGTCGTACCCGGGTCTTCAGTCACCATCGCTTCCGGGCAATGAAGTTCCGAGCATTCCGTCACTGCGAGGAGGAGCCACTCCCCCAGCAATGCCGAACCGTTCGGACTATTACCCGACTGCGCCGGCTCCTACCGTCCCCTTTCCAGGCAGTCCGATTGCTCGGCAAGGCTCGGCCTATTTCCCGTCAACCGTCCTCGGCCAGATGGATCCCTACGAAGCCCGGGCCCAAGTCCCCAGTCTTTACGGCACTGGCGATGCGAACGGCTACACGTCCCGTTCGATGGGAGCGATGCCGACGTTCCGCGCTGAGATTGCCCGACGAGTGCAGCGGGAGAACATGGCGCCGTCAGCGATCGGCCCCTACGGCTCGCTCGGTGGATCATCCGGCCGGCTGGGAGCAATGCAGCAGGCAGTCGCCGCTCAGCCCCAACAGGGGGCCCCGCAGCACCACGCCTGGAATCCGGCCCTCATGGCTCAGATTCAGCAGGAGTCGCGGGAAGGAACCAGCCCGCGAATAATTGAACAGCGGAACCTTCAGGAACGGACTCTCGATCCCGTGTACATGCAGCGGTGGCGGGAAACACAGGCCCGGCGGCAAGAGACCGCGCAAGGCCTCGCCAGCAACCGCCGTGACGCCGCCCTGGCCCGCGGAATCGCACAGTCGCGGTCCCTGGGGGTGCCCCTGACCCCGATGCAGAATGATTTCATCGCTCGTACTCGCCAGTCACAGGCCGGGGAACACGCAGGGCCAGGCGATACTGCGAATCGATCGGGGACGGGTCTCAACGCCCCACCGAGACCGTTCGCTGAACTGCAGCCGACCGCGAAGGTGAACTCGCTGACACCTGAGCGCGAGCAGGAGCTGCTATCGTTGCTCGACAGTGTGAATGACGGAACTCCAACTCACGAACTCCATCGACTTCGCGGCATGGTCGAACCTGGTGAGCTCGAGTATCTCTCGACCAGAAACATGCCATGGCAACCTATCCCCAATCCCTGGACGCGAAGCTGGGGTGAATTCAATCGTCTCAGCGAGAAAATCCGGCGTTTGCGAGGGACGTATCGCACGCCTGAACAACGGCAGCAGGACCTGCAGCAATCTATCTACGATGCGGCCCGCTCGAACTCCATGGTCCAGTTCTGAGGAGTCAGTTGAGGTCCCTAAAGCCACCGTGCGGTGAACTTGGGGCTTGGCAGAATGCGTGATCCGCCCCTAGCAGTTGTCGCAGACAAGGAGGTCGAATGGCAAAGGAGATGCGCCAAACTGGTGCCGAACAGGCAGACGATGTCCATCGCCGACTGATTCGCGCGATTCGGAATTCAGGGTTGAGGCTCCAGTGTTCCCAGTGCGAATATGACCCCGAGCTCTGGGAATGGATCATTCATGCGGCCGCGTCTGTCCCAAGCAACAGTCTCGAACAGGTGCATATTGACGTTGATGGCAGCCTCCCTGAGGAGGGGGAGTTTCCGCTCTGGGCTGAAGTGCACGTGACAATTCTGCTACCCGGTGCGACTCGCCCTTTCGTCCGCTCCCCTTCCAGAGTGAGGCTCAGCGAACTGGAAGCAGAGCTCTCCGATGTTAATGAGGAAGTCGAGACAGTTCTCTGCCTTATTCTTACCAGCGAAAATGACTCTCCACGTCGTGTCGGCGCTACCGATTGGGAGTGGGAGGAGCCGGAAGAAGAACTCGATGTCGAACTCGAGTGACGCGGCACCTCGGCACGCAGTCTTGAAGGTGTGGCGAACAGACAAGCGATCTCTGCGATGCCAAGACGATCAATGACGCGGGCCGGTCGAAATACGCGAGACAATCGGATGTTCTTGCGTGCAACCCCAAACGGGTCAGTCGCCCGGCCGAGTTCCAGTTCTTTGCTTCGTGCGCGCCTCCTCCCACTGACGTCGTGGAAAAACATTCAATTTTGTTGCGAGCGATCAGCCGCTTCGCCTACTTCAGTTGCATGTTGCTTCGGTACGGGGAGTGGAAAATCAATAGAAGTTGATGTTTCTCGCGGCTTGCGAACGGGGTGATCAACTTTTTGGGTGACGATTCTACCATGTTCGGACGTCAGCCGGCCATATGGCATGGCTTGGCAGTACATGGCAATCTTGCAGGGTCTGTTTCATCCGCTACGTTCGGGCATTGGTTTCCCACATATCACTTTCGATGTTCGGTGCGGTGAACACGCCGCTGACGCTCGCCCACCAGACAGGAGGTCCGTGTTCATCAATGTCTGTCGAAACATCGTTCTACAACGATTCCGGCGAGATCATCCCTGCGTATGCAGTGATGATGATTACCGGGACGCACATGATCGGGACTCGGTATCTGCAGAAGGTTGAAAAGCCGGACGTGGATGCACCGAACGCCGGGTTCATCCTGAATGGCCCGACGAAGATCCCGATCGGGAAGACTGGAACTGGAAAAATTCCTGCGAACTCGGGCTGGGCGAAGTACGACACGGGCGGAGCGCCTGCGGCCGGCGATGAATGGGGGCCGGTGACTGGCTCGTGGGAACTGGGGGAAGACGGAACGGGGTTCAAGGTCGTGGGGACGGGGCCCACGGGGATGGTCCTGGTTCGGTTTTCCGGGACATCTTCGTCGAATGGTGGCGGCGATGGCACGGGTGCCTGCGGCTGCACGAACAATCCCTGTCTCGACGCCGAAGATCTCGATGTCACAATTGAAGGTGGCTGCGACGCTCCGGGCGTCTTCAGCGTCGTGTTCGATGGCGAGAAGAGGTACCTGGAATGGGACGGCACTCCGGAGGAAGGCCAGCCAGATGTCTGGTCGAGCGACGAGTTTGAATACGCACCCGGCGACGGCTGTTCTGAGACGGTCCATCTTGAACTGTCGGTCACGAACGGCGGCGACAAAGATGGCGTGACGCTCACCGTCGTCGGCTTGGGGACTGTGTTTGCGAACACGATGCAGGCGATGCGACTGAAGTGTGGCGGGAAGCTCTACCCGACGACATGGGGCGATTGCAGCTGCATCGACTACATCCCCTGCGAACTGTGTCTTGTTCCGGAGATTGGCCCACTTGCTGCTTGCTGTGCCGGCACTCCTCTGCCCAAGAAATTCTCGTTCACGCTCGAGGGCTACAACGGAGAATACGCATGCTTCGTTGGGCTGTTCTGTTCCCCCTCCTATGAATTTCCGGACCTGTCGGTGTTGGATGGGACGTACACGCTTGATGTTGTTCCGCCCGTCCTTCCGGCGACGGCTTTGGAATCGCCAACTCCAGGGTATGGGGTCGTCATCAAGGAAGTGTCCTATGGCAGTTGTGGCGGCAACGCCAAGACTCTACGGCTGACCGCGCGCTGCAGGATCTGTGTGACCAAGAATGGTGACGATCCGGTGACCGTGAGCGCGGCGCTCGACCTTTGGTGTGACTGGATCGTCGGTAGCACGGTACGGGCGTTGTTCAGTTCGGGAAGCCCCGGCTACGAATACTCGGGCACAATGCCAGCCGGCACCACCTGCCGAACTCCAATCGTGCTGACCAGACAGGCTGTTGGAAACATCGGCAACTCGGTCGTCGAAAGCGGCCCCGGCACCCCGATCCCCAAAGAGGCCGCCCCGGCCACCATCACCATTCAGGCGATCGACTGACCATGCGTGAGTGCGTGAGCAGAGGCCGGATCGTCGAGAAGCTGGGCAGGTGTTACTGCCGGCATCCGAGTGTTGCCGGAAGTGCTCGCTCGGTTCGCGTCAATCTGTCGCGATGCGAATCCTGCTCCCTGGTGCCAGTTCCAGCCACCCCGAAGCGTGGGTGCTGCGCGGATCGCTCCGAAAAGCCCGTTCGATCAACGCCCTGTGCGTGCGGTGGTGCATCGCAGATAGCGGTCTACGCCTGCAGTTCCGAACAACGGGGTCCGGGCGAATGCGTCCTCACAGTCACAGATCGCGGCAACTTGCGACCGAGCATTGAGGAGGCGCTTGGCAAGCACAAGAGCTGTGACATGTGTCAGGGGTTTCGCGACCTGCCACTCGTTCAGATCACTGCGCCGACGTGAGATTGTCGGCAGCCTCTTCCAGGGTCAGGACAAGTCCATGCCGGCCGGGACCGCTCGCGTTCGGCTCTTCCATTCCGAGGGCTTCGTCCGCCCCGGCGGACACGATCAGCGGCACAAAGTAGGTGTCCGGTGTGTGGTAATCCTCTTCAAAGGCCGCTCCGTAGAAGTGACGGTCTCCCGGACCGGGGTTCGACGGGAAAGAAATCGCCGAACTCATTACGGCAGACGGGCACAAAGTCACGCCGACATATGTCTCGATCGTGAAATACAACCTGTCCAAGTCGTCCGGGGCGGCGGGACAGAAGGTCGTTCGACGGAAGGTTGGACGTATGTCCGGCGCCCGTGTCTCGAGCAACTCGAGAGGCTTCGGCGGCATGGAAGCGGCGATCGCATTCGTGCAGGCGGCCGGCGGACTCGAGCAGGCCAAGCAGACGCTGGCAGTGCTGGAATCGATCAAAGCGGCGATTTGATTTCGCAATGAGTCAGGTGCTCATCGGTTGTTCATCAACAAATGACCTTGACTGCGGGAATGATCGGTCTAATCTGAGAGCAGATGTTCCTGCGGTTTTAGCCCGCTGCGGTCGAGCATCCAAACCCTGTCCAAGCGGCAGGGTTTTTAATGCGCCTGACAAGTGTAGTGCGTTCGAATGCTCTCGTGCTCTTCTCGTCAGCGCATTCCCAATGGACATAGACCAGCTATCGCTGCTTGGCCGAACTACAACGTATCCGGCATCTTGAGTACCGCCGCCCAATCGTTCCCCGGATACATGTGCCCGTAAGTGTCGAGAGTCAGTGTGATCGTGCCGTGCCGCATGATCTTCTGGACGGTCTTGATGTCCGTGTTGAGATGAACCAGCCACGCGCCGCACGTGTACCGCAGGGCGTGAAAGTCGACGACGCGACCCTCGCTGTCGACAGCTGTCAGAAAGTCAGGGTCAAATGGTTGCCCCTCTTTGGCTCTTTGTTCGCGATAAGCCACGCGGGCTGCAGAAAGATCCTGGCGGAGAACGGCCGCAATGTTCTGCCAGGTGCGGAGTCCAGCTGGGAAGATCTTCGAGTCCCTTCGCCGCAGCCACGGCATCACATCATCCCATCGCCGCCGGATCATCCCGTCGATGCAGTCCGCAAGATCTGGCTTTATGTACTGGCGGGCGGGTTTCCCGTTCTTTGTCCGCTGAGCACCTTTCCCTGAAAGCTCAAGTGACGTCTTGCCACCTTCGACGTGCAGGTCCATGACTCGCAGTCTGGAGCATTCCACCGCCCGGTAGCCAGTCTGCAGGGCGACGGTGTAGAGCAGGATCCTCATTTCCGCAGTCAGGCGCCGACGAGTTGCGTTCTGCTCGAACATGTGTCGGCGTAGGTACTCCCACTCGTCAAGGAGAAGCATTCGGCGCTCGACTGATTTTCCCCGCCGGCCGACTTCCGGAAGGCGACGGAGATCGAATCTCGCGAACGGATCTTCGACGTCGAGGTCCTCCGCGACTGATCGCACGAACGCCTGGATCGACTTGATCTGTCCACGCAGGTAGGACCGAGAATAAGTGCCCTTCGCCTCACGAGCTTTCAGATACGCCCGGAGCTGTCTCGGGTGGAGATCAGAGAACGTCCTGGCTTTGCTGACGCGGAGAAACTCCTTCATCGTGCTGCGAAGTGTCGCGATGTAGGAACGGTCTCTTTTCGCTTTTGCCTTGGTCTCGATCCAGGTCGTCCAGGCGACTTCGAGTTCCGAGCGTGCAGGCGCATCCAAGCTGGCGGTTGCGGCACTACAGAGGTCTTGCAGATCGATGGCTTCCATGGGCGCTCCAACGAAATCAGGATATCGCAAGTCGAAATGAGGCGGTCAAAGATGATCGCGCAGATATGGATGTACTCCAGCGATTGAAATCCGCAAGGTCGATTTCTGATTCCCACGTGCGTGGTGGAGTGCGCCGCGTAGCCCTTCAGCCAGCCTTCGCCGCCGGCTGCCAGTTCTTTCGGGACTGCTCCAGCCACGGATGGCTCGCCAACGTCGCCTGCTGAAGCTCAGCCGCTTCGCGTGCCGTGACGGTGTCTGGGTACGTGTCCATCACCTTCTGCCGCCACTCCATGGCGGGAATCTCTTTGCCAGGCTGTTCGAGAATCTCCTTGGCGATCCGCAGGAGCCCCTGCGCCTTCTCCTCTTCGGTGTAGTCGGCCTTGGGCCACGTCACGGCTGGGGCGTTGGTCTCGAATGCATGAAACTCATCGTCGAGGTAATAGCGATCGATCTTGCCATACCGGGTGTACCCAAAGCCAACGCGGGTGACATCAACGCCCTGAGACGCCAGACGCGTCGTCAGTTGCTGCTCGTGGAGTCGACTGCGACGGAAGGTCGGAAGTACGGAGTCACTCGACTCTCGAAAACCACCTCCTGAACTCCCAAACCTTTTCGACGCCGACAGATAGTTGGACTCGATCCCGTCAGGGTACGTCCGGAAATGAGCATCAACCCAGGTCCCATCACTCCGGCGGTAACCCTGCACGTGCACGAGCCCCTGCATGCGCTCGGCGCGACGAGCCTCCGTATCGATCGGCTTTGGGACGTAGACCGGAACGCCGTAGTTGTTCCATGGTCCCAGGGCCGGCCCAGAGTTGAATCCTCCAGCAGAGAAGCCTCCGCCAGAGAAGGCACTGCCATTGCCTGGCGCGGACCGCGTGTGCGACCCGACGAACGTGCCGTCCTTGCGGATGTAACTTCGCACGTTCACCCGTCCCTGCGCGGTCGAAACGGCGCAGATCAGGACGAACGCGACTGTGGTGCAGATTCTTTCCAGCATGCCCTTTGCGCTCGTGTCCGGCAGGATATCTAGGAAGTGGCTCTGGGCCAATTCCTGAGGGTACGAGAACGGCGAGCTCTCCTGGCCGGATCATTCCATTTGACGGGAGTGCATGAAGAAACCTGCCCTTTGGATCATTCGCAGGTGTCGGATTAAACCACGATTTGTGGATAATTCGTTCCACGGCGGAGTTCGGTACTCGGCCCAAATTCCGGCTGGCCCTAGACGTTAAACCGCACGTGACACACTTTTGAAGGTTGCCCAGTAAACGCCAGCTGCTCCCCGCCCTTCCGCGAGTGACCGGGAATCACACTACGATTGACGCAGCTCTCGATGGCCCCAATCATCAACGTCTTGGGTCAAACGGAGGGCTACGCCGTGCTGATGACTTCTGTGCTTTCTCTCGCAATGGTGTTGATTGGCGGAAGCCTCGGGTTTCTGACTTCAACAGTCATTTCGGACGGGCGTCGGCGGAAAGCTGCCACCAGCCGCTCATCGCTCTCCGGACTTGGGAAACTGCTTTTCAGTGAGTTGAAAGCGAACAGAATCAAGGCGTTCCGCCTCGACGACTTTCTGCAAAAGCACTCCCCAGACCCTGAAGAACTACAACTTGCGGGAAGACGCCGTCGTTGGAAACCGGCTGGAGTACGCGGCAACACTGCTCAACATCGCGAACGATATTGAAGCTCTGCCGACGCGGAAGTGCCGGTGCCGACGCTGATCGCTGGTTGCGTGGACCGGCGCGGCCGTTCCCTCAGCCCGGGGAGCGTCCAGCCGATTCATCAGCCGGTCCGAGGTCCTTCAGCCTTTGGCATCGCTCGATGCCTAAAATGTTATGAGGTGACCGTCCGCCACCGGGCGCGGGCGGCACGAAGCGAGGGGCTTCTGCGATGAACTCGGCAATCGAAGGATCAATCTCACGAAGAAAGCGGAACGTCTGATCTCGCCTTTGTCTTCGGCTCCGGCTTAGGCTTCTTGTTCTTGATGGCATCCTTTGCCACGCCTGATTGACTCGCGGGCACATCTTCTGGCTTCGGGAGCTTTGCCAGTCTCTCTAGCTCGTCTGCCTCCCGCGTTGCGGTCATCTCCGAGCAAACACTCCGGAGCGCAGCGCACAGGGAATCCTGGCAGGCCGTTGTTACCAGCTGTGTCGCTTCACGCACAGCAGCCGCGATCTCAATCTGGCGACGAGACTGTACGAGCCGAAGGTGATTGAGAATGAGCCCCAGCAAACCTGACCCGACGAGGCCACCGCCAAGCATGTACACCGAGCGCCCAAAACGTTCTCTAAAGAGAGGCGGCCTATCGGAGGAAACGTCTACAGGATCGTTTCCTGCAGGATGCAACTGAATCTTGACGCGAGAGAGAGAGGCCTCATCATTCGCCGTTAACTTCAGGCCAATTCTACTCCCAGGTTCCAAGCGGGTGAGCTTGGTGCCGCTCATCGGAGTGACCGAGATGATGGTTTCGCTTCCGCGTCGCTGAGAGATGAGTTCTGTGTTTACGGGTTCGATGCGAAGCCCGGACGGGAATACGCCCTTCACTGAGTGCTGATCGGCGGCCAGCTCGGGCTCAGGCACGACCGCTTCTAACTGAATTCCCTCATCCAACGAGACCAGCCCCGCGTTGAAAAGATTGAATTCTTTCGCAAAGAATTTCTCTGAGCGATGTTCAAAAACTTGGCCCGCGACTGGCTGCCCGTAGCGCTCAAATTCGTACTGGACTGCACTCGCAGCCAAGCCTGCAATGATCGTTACGACGTATGTCACACTGCTGGTGACAATCCGCTCGATAACCGATTGAGGAGAGGTCTTTGTTGTGGTGTCGTTCATGGCCCGAAGTGCTTCGACTGGTTATGTCGTTGCCTCTTCGAGCCGAGAACGGACTTCGCACAAACGCCACAGATCGTCGAAATACTTGGCCAGAATGGCGGCACCTTTCGAGTCACTGAAGCAGATACGGGAGAGTATCTCCGGTTCGCTATCAGTGACCTTCAGCTCGCGGTACGCGGGGTGAGGAGACTCCAATCGGTAGGCATCCTTTCCGACAACGAAAAGGTGACTGAGCTTCTCTCCATTCTCAGTCGTACCAGAAATGCGGCACTCGAGCTTTCCTTGCCTCTCGAGTGAACGGATGAGCCACTCGCTCTTGGCGTAGCTGTCGTTCCAAACGATTATCCGAACGTCTCCACCGGCTGCGAGAAATTGCTCGAACTTCTCAGCGACTGGCGGACCGTAAACCTCTGAACAGAAGGATCCAGTCAAAACGCGGACGACTACGCCTCGCGATCGCTTTTGAGTGTCGATCGCAAGCTGAAGAAGTTCTTGAAACGCCACCTTCGTTTGCCAAGGAAATCGGCAGATGACGGAGTCGGAGTCTCCAGATTCACGCAGTGATCGGAGGGCACGGTGGTAACGCTCGGCGGCACTGTCGAAAACGGACTTGCCGACACCATGTCTAATTTCAGTCATGACGTCTGACTCGGAAGTGACAAGGCTGGCTAACACTGGTTATCCACTTTCCCCCGAATCGGACCAAAGCATTCGTCCGACACCCGTGAACCCGATAGAAATAGCTTCGGCGAGGCATAATCAACAATGGCAGTGTCGTTCGCAAGTGTCCCCTCCGTCGGGACCGGCATCAATTGCCACTTTCTTTTTCGGTGGATTCTAGGCAATGTTCGCAAAGAAAAGCGGCTTTCTGCCGGAATCCGGTGAATTTCGGGCGGGCCGCCTAGGAGCCCCGCCCATGCACCGCCGCCGCATTGCCGTGCTCTGGCCGTGTTCTCTGCCGTCGCGTCTGTCGCGTTCCTCGGGGCTCAGGAGAAACGGCGAGCCGTCGCCGTGGTGCTGGCCTTCGATCAGACGCCGCGCCAGCTGCCTCCGCTAACCGAGACGGACTTCCTCGGTTCCAGAAGAGAAGATGGCGGAGTTGCTTCAGGAATATGTTCCGACGATCCAGCGACTTTTCGGCCCAGCAGGAGTGGCCGCGGTCATCGACTCGAATCTGTCGGCTCGAGATGTACCTCGCTCCCCGATGCAAGATCAATCGGGCTCGGGCAGCTTACCCCGGACGCGGAAATGGACGGTCGGTCCGACTAATGCCGTGTCCGTCGGGGCGCTGGCGCCTGCGCCGCCGGCTCCCACTTGAGCGAGCAGTACTCCGACCGTCCGGGGGCTGCTGAATTCTTCGTCATCGCTGTCCGGACAGGCGTAAAACATGGTCGCCGCATTGAGCGGCTTGCGGGCGGTTGGCCAGAGTGATTCCAGTCGTCGACTCTACGCCAGCTGTCGACTTCGATCGGCCTTGATCGTGAACGTTCGTTCGAACCAGTTGCCGGCGGAGTCTGTCACTCGGACCCTGATCGTGAGGCTCGACCTGCCGCCTGGGGGCAACGTCGTGGCGGTCTGCAAAGTGTCCCCGACGATCCGGAAGGATGCGTTGTCACGATCTCCTCGCCCACTGACCAACGAGTAGGTCAGGACTTCACCGGCATCGACGTCCGTTGCGCTCAGCTGGCCGACAACGGCATGGGCCGGCTGCCCGACTTCTGCTCGAGTCGATGAGAGCTTGAGGGAGGTGGGAGACTCATTCACGTCAGTGACGTGGATCGTGAACACCTTGATCTGCTCGTAGCCGTCCGATCCCCGCACCCGCACGCGAATCGAGTAGCTGCTCACTCCCTCAAAATTGAATCGGGACTTGGTTCGCAGTTCGTTGCCGACGATCGAAAAGTACCGATTGCCCGAGCCACCTTCGCCGTTCACCAGCGTGTAGCGGATCTTCGCATCGATGACATCATTCACGGCGAACGAGCCAACGACCGTGCCTCGAGGCCGGTTCTCCGCCACGGTCTGGTTGCTCAGCGTCGTCTCAGGAGCGACTCCGTCACTCACCTGGATCGTGAAGATCTTGTCGAAGGACTCTCCGAAACTGTCGGTCACGCGAACGCGGACGGAATAGCTCGCCTGCGTTTCGAAGTCGAAGACGGCCGCGGTTCGAAGTTCGTTGCCAACGATCTCGAAGTTCGCGTTTCCAGTGCTGCCGGCCCCCGGCACCAGACTGTAGGTGAACGTCTCCGATGCATCAGCATCGGTCCCGCTCAAGGTTCCCACGACCGTACCGGCGGGCAAGCCTTCCAGGACAGAATCCCCTGTCAGTGTGATATCGGTAGGTGCCTCGTTATTCCGACGATACCGCTGTCCAAGGACGGCGGGCTGGCCGTTGGCAACGCCCGACCAGTTGACAACGGTCGCACCGTCGGACGCCATGGCCACAGCGGAAAACCACTGGATGCCCTCGGTCGTCGAGTTGACCCTGACTTCTTCGTCGAGCGGTGCTCCTGTTGAGTCGTACCACTGCGCGAAGATCTCTCGATCGAAGCCATCCGCGCCGATGCCTGTCCACGAGACGACGAAGCCGGCTTCGCCTGCCGTCGCGACGGCAGGTTGATTCTGCGACTGGGCCGTCGTGGTATTCACTCGAAACTCCGGGCCAGCGGGATCGCCGTCCGCTTCATACCGCCGAGCGTAAATGCCGTCTCCATCTCCGTCCTGTGCGGTGCTTGTCCAGACCACGATGAACGATCCGTCCGGATTCATCACCACGGACGAGTCCCGCTGATCGTTGGCCGTCTCGCCATTGATTCGAAACACTGAACCAACCGCAGAGCCGGCAGCGTTGTATCGCTGTCCGAAGATTCCGTCGCCGCCGCCATCCGGAGCCGTCCAGGTCACAACGAAGTCACCGGCTGCGCTCATCGCCACTGAGGAGTCCCCGGTCGAGCTCGTGCCGATCTCGAATTCGTTGCCAAGAGCCTGGCCTTGCGGATCATAGATGCGAGCCATCACCGGCCCGGTCTGATAGCCGTAGACCCAGGAGACCACGAAGCTCCCGTCGTCGCTGATCGCGACTGTCGCGCTGCTGACGTCTGTATGGATCTGACTGACGACGATGTCCCCACCCAGCGGGGCACCAGTGGCATCAAATCGCCGCGCAGCGATGAAGTCTTCCGAGGGATTCCACCAGGCTACCACGAAGGAGCCATCGCCCTTCATCGCAATCGTGCCAACGTTGTTCGCTCCAAACGGATATCCGTTGACGATCGTCGCCTGCCCCAGCGGTGCGCCCTCGGCGTCGAACCGCTGCAGATACGTGACATCGGAACCGTACTCCTCATGCCAGGCCGTCCAGATGGACGCGAACGAGCCGTCGTCCGCGAAGGCAATTGTTTGCCCTGTGAGGCCCGTGGTGGCACTCGGCTGCGTCGACGGACTGACCTGGAATTCGCCTCCAGCAGGCGTGCTCGACAGCAGCACTCGGGCTTCTAGCGACGAGACGGTCGTGAGCGATCCGTGGCGCACTTGCCGAATGCGCGGGAACTCCCATCCGCGTCCCATCAGTCCCAGGAGCTTTCCTGTACCGAACCGCAGCCGATTGGAGCCAGACATTGAGCGCATACTTTCCACCAGAGAGTCGATGTCGAACGGTAGCCCATCGATCCCAATCGAACAGGATCTCACCCTTCCACTCATTCGGCCCGATGATCGTCGCGATGCACCTTTGATCGCCCGTATCTGCCGATTGCTGGGCCGGAGTCTCGCTCTAATCGTCGGATCCATTTCCATGGGACTCTGTGTCGAGTCGCAGCGATAGTTGCGCATGGATCGGAAAGTCCGGTGCGACTGCTCGGGACACGCACGAGAGCCGGACACTGCAGTCGCTCAACGCGGTACTCGAACGATCGACGTCCAAGCGAATGAATTCCCCCAACGCCGTAGAAGCCTCTCGCGAGAACGTCGCGAATAATCCACAGACTGTGGATAACTGAGCACCCCCTCAGTCGTCGTGACACGCACAGCGGAATTCTCCCGTCACGCTCGCGGCCCCCGCCCCCTCCCCCGAAGTAGACCAACGCCTCGATATGTCGCTGCATCGCTCGCGAATCAGCCGGCCGCGACTGGGTGATTCTTCCAACGCATCGTCGGGGCATGACGCGGGCGCAAACCACCACAGTTCAATGGTCAGTAAGTTTCATCACCCCGTCCGGTGAGGGTCGCGCATTTCGTGCCCCTCGGCCTCTCCATTGCGACGGGTCCGCCAATGCTCCAACCGACCCCGACGCCCGCCTGATCACGGCGGTCACTGGACCTACCCACGGGCACTGGTAGGGCCATTTCACAGGGCACTCTTAACACAAGACGATCTTGCAGAATCACTCTGAAACATTGGAATTTCGGAGAATCCGAACGCCGCTTGCGACGTTTCATTCTGTCAGACGCGACAACGATCGCAGTCGCTCGACACGCTTCGCGGCAACGTTTCCGCCGCCGGCCTCTCTCTCTCTCTCCTTCACTGCCTGGAGCATCCCCATGTCTGTCACTCTGCAGCATTCCGTCACTCGCAACATCGTCCCCGCCCCCGATCATTCATCACCGGAACCCGTCGACTGGAATCGTCTCCGCAACGCGATCCGCAAACGCCTTCGCCATCACTTCCGCACAAACGATCGCAACTGGACCGACTTCGACGACGCGACCCAGGACGCATGCGGATTCGCGGTCGCCGCCATCACTCGCGGCATCGCGCCTGGTCTCGCCGTGTTCCGCGCAGTCGGTCGGGTGAAGCGCGGCCAAACCCTCAACTGGGAACCGACCAAACGCAGCGAACGACCATGGGAAGAACGTGCCGATTTCTCCCGATCGTTGAACGGTGTCTCACAAGCCACCCGCCGCGCATCCGCCGGCCTGCCGCTCTCCGGCTCTACGTCGCTCAACTGACGCTCCAGACACTCCGCCCACGTCCGCCGCGTACTTCTCGGCTGACGTTCAAGCACCAATCGCTCACCCAACTCATCTACCGCGCCATCACCCCCTACCAACTTTAGGAGTCCGTTCATGTCCACCACCACCGCCGCCCGTTCATCCCGCCGCACCCAGGCCAGCTCTAACCCGGCGGGACCCTCCGCACCCCAATCCCGATCTTCCGCCAAGTCCAACGCCGCCGCAGGTGACCGTTGGTACATCAACGATCCCGCCACCAAGAGGCTCGACACGTCCGGCAATCCCGAACTCGCCTCCCAGATCCGTGAACTCGAGTCATCAGCCCTCCCGGCTTCCGTGAGACAATCCGCCGTCGCCGGCCTCCGTCAGCAACAGGCATCAGCCAAGCCCCTCACGCTCACGATCGCCCGGGCCCAGAAAGCCGGCGCCCGCGACCTGATCGAAGTCGCCGGGGACTTCAAGTCGAAGCTCTTGAGCCCCTCCCTGGTCGCTGCCATCGCGGCCAAGCCCGAGTTCGTCCGCCAGTTCCTTGGGGAGTTCATGGCCAGCGACGAATAGGCCAGCCGATGCGCTCACCGGGTCTCACTCCCTCGAGCCGGCCGACAATCCAATCTCTCGCCCACGCCCGCAGCCTTCACCGGCCAGCGGGCGTTTTTTCGTACCCTCCCCCGATCTCAGCTCCAGCCCGTTTCCAGGTCCGTTTCGTCCCGCCCAGCTCCCGCGGCACCCGACCATCTCCCTCAACCCCCACTCCTCGACCCTGCCCTCCACCGCCGCCGGCGACTCTTCCCCCTACCGAACGCTCAGCGACTCCGCGCCAGTTCCGCAGCCGCACCGATTCGCCATCTCGCCCGCGAAGTACCTGGCCTAGATCTCCGCCCTCCGGTTCACTCGCGCCACCTCCGAGCCTGGCCCAGCCCAGGAACCCGACTGAAACCAACGAGCCACCGCCCACAGGGAATGTACGGGGATTGTGATAAAGGCAAAGCCAAGGCAGCATCGAAGATGCCGGACGAGTGGAAACGGGTAGCGGCCTGCTCAGTCGTTCATCAAAACAGGGCCGCAGTCGACTCAAAGCGCCCCAAATGTCCCATTGCTCCCATTTTGCCCCAGTCGACGACTGCTGTTGAATTGAGTTATTCAACAGCAGCATCGGTGTATGTGAATAATTAGTAATAGCTTACGTTGAATGTAGTTGCTCGCGGTTCAGCTCGCCTGGGAGGCCTGCCAAGCCGCTGCATCCGACGCAGATTTACGCAAGCAATTACAAGTCATTACGTTGCGGCAATTTTCTCTCGATTTCCCACCTGAACTTCCGCGGGCGGGGGACCAGGGGGGGGGGTCACCCATTTCGCGCTGGACATAGACCTAGGTTCCTCGAGGGGGATTTTTCACGATTTTTCACTTGGGCCACCAAATATGCCAAGTGGCTAGTTTCGGGCACTTCGGGCGGTTCGGGCACTTCTTCTCTCTTCTGCGCAATAGAGAGAGTCAGGTACTGACTGAGCGTAGATACACGGCAATAGGGACCTAGAGGCCACAATAGGAAATAGGTGCCCGAAGTGCCCGAAACGCCCGTACTGAGTAGATGCGAACGATCCCGGATGCTCACTGGTTCTGCGGGATGCCGCTGAGATGTCCGGCGAGCGACTTTGCAGGGACGGCCTACCGGTGAAGTGCTGCGGGCCGGCCCCGTCGGTCCGACGACACATCGTGCAGAGTCGCCAGCGGTACGCCTGGGAGTGACGCGTCAGTGATCCCTGTAGGGCGTGTGAGTTGTGCGATGAGGACTCGCGGAACCGAGCCGATCGAGAATTTGTTTGGGTAGGCGGCGGCGATCATGGAGAATTTTCCCCTGCCCTAGGTAGCCCGGACATTCAGAACACCTCCGACACGAATGCGGCGAGCCAGACGAATCCGGTGAAGTTGATGGCTTTTTTCTCGTAGCGCGTCGCCACTCTGCGGAAACGCTTGATCCGGCCGAAGAACCGCTCGATCACGTTCCGGTGCCGGTACCGCTCCTTGTCGTAACGCTTTTTTACTCGCCGCGTCGGGTTCGGACGGATGCAGACCTTGGACCGCATCCGTCTGGCCCGCTCCCGGATCGCATCGCTGTCATAGGCCGCATCCGCCAGCACATGGCCGACTGTCCCATTCTGGAAACCGTCCAAAAGTCCTTCCGCCTGGGGAGCGTCTCCGCATTGACCGGCCGTGATCAGCAGCCGGACCAGCCGACCACGCCGATCCACGGCCGCGTGGAGCTTGGTTGTCAGTCCGCCCCGGCTGCGCCCGAGACATCGCCGGGCGTCGGCCTCGTCTTTTTTTCCTTCGGCGTTCGCCGGCCCGTTGAGGCGACAGGGTGGGCCTTGATTGTCGTGGAATCGAGCTGGACCTCCTCCAGCTCGGGATCGCCCAGGGCTTTGGCCAGTCGCTCCCACACTCCAGCAGCGCACCAGCGGTCAAACCGCTTCCAGACAGTGTTTGGCTTTCCGTAACGGGCAGGAAGGTCTTCCCACGGAACGCCGGTCTTCAAGACATAGAGCACCGCGTTGACGAACAGGCGGTTGTCGACGGCTGTTCGTCCGGGATCCGTCTGTTTCCCCGGGAGCAGATCGTTGATCTTCTCCCACTGCGCATCCGTGAGTTCATGGCGACGTCGCATCGGCTCTCCTCCTTGAGCGACGTCATCCTCAAGAAACACCCGCCGATTCGCTAGGCTGAATGTCCGGGCTGCCTAGAGCACTTCCACAGTTGCTTTTCAGAGGGATGATAGGGGAAAGGATTTCTCAAGTGGTTGGCTCCATCAAGGAAGAGTCATGCCCACCCCCTACTCAATGGATTTGAGGCGACGTGTCGTGGCCGAAGTCGACCGCGGCTCTCCGCCGGCCGAAGTCGCCCGGCGATTTCAGGTCACTGAACGAACCATCTGGAACTGGCTCGCGCTTCGCAAAGAGACTGGCCAGATCACTCCCCGGCAGGGAGATGTCGGCCCGGAGTGCGTTCTGGAACCGCATCGGGAGCGGATTGTCAAAAGCGTCCAGGACGACCCCGGCCTGACGCTCGCCCAAAGGCAACGCCAACTCGGTCTGCCGGGCTGCGCGACCACTCTGTGGAATGCGCTTCGGCGCTGGGGAATCACTCTCAAAAAAAGTGCTCAAAGCTGCTGAACAACAGCGGCCGGATGTGGCTCAGAAGCGCCGCTGGTGGAACATCCTGGTGCAGTCGAAAGCCTGTCGCCGTCTGGTGTTCTTCGACGAAACCGGGGCCGACACGAAGATGACGCGACGCTATGGCTGGGGACCAAAATCACGCCGGGTCGTGGACCATGTCCCTCAAGGGCATTGGAAAACGACGACGTTCGCAGCGGCGCTCAGGGCCAGCGGAGTGATTGCTCCCCTGGTGCTGGATGGCCCGATGGATGGGGAATGCTTTCTGGCTTACGTCCGTCAGTTCCTGATCCCGGCGCTGGAGCCGGGAGACTTGGTGGTCATGGACAACCTCAGCAGCCACAAGCAGAGCGCGGTGGGTGACGCGATTCGACAGGCCGGGGCTGAGGTGTACTACCTGCCGCCGTACTCACCCGATCTCAACCCGATCGAGAAGTTGTTCTCGAAGTTCAAGACGCTTTTGCGGACGAGCGCTGAACGGACGACAGAAGGACTCTGGAACCGGATCGGAGTGCTGGTGGACGAGTTCACTCCGAGCGAATGCCTGAACTACATCCGTTCCTGCGGATACACTGCACACGAATCATGAAGTTGCTCTAGGAGCGGAGCCAGAAACGCCTGGATCGAGCCCTTCGAGAGAATGGCTCAGTCAAATTCTCATGTCTGATTCATTGCTTTAGCGAGGAACTTTTTTTCCCGCGGCCATTCTGAGGTGTGCCTCGGCGAGCGTTCATGCGTCGGCCGGGCGCCCAACAACGACGAGGGATTGATTATCGCATCCGGGTTTCCCAGCCGGTCCGGGCTGCAGGGCTTCCCGAGTCAAGGGACACCGGGTCGGGAAACGGGACGGGCCATCGCGATTCCCTCGGCTTTAGAGTGGAGGGACGAGCATCGCGGCATTCCGGGCATTCCAACTGGCCCAGGCTGGTCGTGGCCTTCCAGCAGCAGGCGACCGAGGTCCGGGAAGCGAAGGCGGCCGTCGAGGACGACGCCACGCGGAAGGAGCGACAGGTGCGTGTCGAACAGCTCGAGTTGCTATACGGCCCGAAGCTCGACGCGATGACGCCGGCGGAACTGCAGGGGCTGATGAACGGGATGTCGACCTGGACGCGAAAGTGGATCGGCCGAGAGGGCCGGCAGGGGAAAGGGCGGGGACCACTGCTGGAACATCTGGCCGACCGCGCAGCGGGAAGTGATGGCGCATAAAAAAAGGCCCGGCCGATTGGGCCGGGCTTGATCTCAAGCATCAGCTTGCGATCTCGTCGATGTCGCCAAAGCCATGCTGAGACCCGCGTTGCACACGTCCGGCCTTCACCAAGTTTCCTCGTTTTCGGATCGCCATCAAAGCGGCGTAGATGATCGTTCCGTTGACGATTCGACCCGTCGCAATTGCGAACTCGGAAGACAACATGTCGGCCATCTTCTGGTCATAGCCGATGTTGTCCGATCCGATGCCGGCTGACGCGAAGAGACGATTGTAAATCTCTTCCGCGGCCTTCAGCTCTTCATCACTGAATTGAACGCTTCCGGCCGAGTACCGCTGGTGGTCCGCTCCAAGCTTTTCCCAGTTCCCGCCCTTCCGCTTCGTTTTCATGTAGTGCATCAGGTCGCCCTCCGAGTCGTCCCGGCTCGAGCGAAGATTCCAGGCCCGGACGAACCGCGCCTTGTCTTCAGGACGCTTGTCGAATTGGTCGGTCGGAATGCGCCACAGCTTGTACAACCTCCTCAGCAATTGGTCATCGTGAGGAGGAAGGCGTATTGATCTACGTTTGGTCTTCATCTAGAGTTATTCCCCGTGGAGCGGATGAGACATTTGGTCGCCAAACCTCGTTTGTCTCTCCGCAGCTGACGTTGTCGAGTAAACGGGGAAGCCTCACGGCTTCCCCGTACGAGCTTCATCGCATCGACAAAATTCTTGGCGCGTCACCTCCTTCTGTGTCGTCTGCATCGTCCACCTCCGCCCCGATGGCGTCGGCCAATCGCTGCTTAAGTTCCTCGGACGGAACCGATGTCACGGCCTCGATCTCTCGCCATGTCAAACGGTTCTCCCCGTGGGCCGCGCTGTCCAGCAGGAGTTCAAATCGAATCGCGCGATCACGCCAAACGTATCCGGGTTCCTTTGTCCTCCAGCCACGCTTGGCAAACTGTATCCACAACCATTTCGCTGCATTCTTGTCCAGAATGCCCTCTTTCTCAGCGCGATAGATCATCGCCGACATCGCGATTCCGAACTGCTCCTTGAACTTCAAAAGTCGAAGGATGGACCGCCCCTGAAACGCAAGTTCGAGCTGTGGGCGAGGCAACAGAAGGAATGAGCCGAATTCGAAAACCCGCTGCTCCATCTCCTTCTCGGACAGGCCTGAGATCGACTGGCAATCACCGAAGAGAACATGGCCCAGCTCATGGCCAGCATTGAGCCGGCAGCGATCGTTCGAGGTCTCCGGGTTGAGTACCACTACATGCTCGTCTCCAAGGCACGCGGCGAGACCATCTATTCGGAGTTCGGAGCGCAACTCGATCGTTCGAATTGCAAACATCTCCAAGATCTCAACGACGCTCTGAATCGGCTGATCGTCTCGAAGGTTGAGCTTCGCCCTCAGCCGTTCCGCGACCTGACGGCCTGATTCACCAGACTTAACCTCGAAACCTTTGACATCGAGATGGCGACCCAACGGGACTCGCAGTCGCCGCTCGAGCCGGGTGTAACCCTCCAAGAGCTTCTTTGCCGCCCCTTCAAATCGGTGACGATCCTGAACCCGAACCTTCGAAGGGAGATTGCGGTAATGAATGCCGGTGAGCGAGTTGCCAGGCTCTATGAACCAGTTGAGGGGGCGCTCGTAGACGCTCGCCAGCACAGCGATGACGTCCAATGGGGGCGACGACTTCCCACTTTCGTAATTCGCGAGAGTTGTATGGGAAACAGCGTATTTGGACGACAACATTGCGGCGACGGCCCGTGTCGATAATCCAGTGGCGAGCCTCGCCTCCTTGAGCTTCACGGCAAGCGTCCTTGCGATTTGTCGTGACAACACAGACATGGGTACTCCGGCGGGGGTGTAACGCTCAGTTTACATTCTGGAAATTCTGTACTCAAGTGGTTTCCATGCGGAAATGGAGGCCCTGCCCTCCCCTCCGCGCGAACGAAACTCCTGAGCTGGCGGCCGCTCGCGACGCTCACCGGGCGCAGCAGGGTATACAGCAAAGCCATTAGGGCGCCGCGCCATATGAGCCAGACCCCCGGGGGAGGGAGTGAAATTCTGGCGTGCCACGGCCTCGGAAACCGCCCGGCCACTCCACGTTTCGCGGCAGCATTTGGTTGCAGCCGGGGAGACTCGGACGCCCCTCCTTGAGCATCCTTCCTCCAGTGCGACGCGGTGAGATTCGAGGCGGCCCATCGGCCGAGCGTTTGTCTTCAGTCCTGAACTTCTTCCATGGCCTCCGCTACGGATCGCTTCATTCAGTTCCGATGGAGCGGCCCTCGCTGGAAATGCGCCATCGGTCACGGAGTAATCCGATCGGCGAGAGTGGAATACGGCGAGACGTCGGCCCAAAGATCTCGCATTGGAGGCCTTCGAGAAACGCAGAGCTAGATCCCCGACTGCTGTCGCGCACTAATCCGCGATTCGAGATCTCCGTACGTTTTGGCACCTTGCTCGGCGAGCCACCCGGTCCAAACGAATCCGCGTCCCCAGTCTTTTCGTACAATCACAGACAGTGTGACGACGGATCTTTCGCAGATCATTTGCTTGAGCTTCTGCGTTGATGCAGTCGTAGTGAACTTGTCTCTCATGGCCTCGGACAGCCACTGGGCAGCGATCGTTGACAGGATGAACACCCGATCCTTCTCGGGATCGTAGCCGTACTCGCGCAACTTACCGGCGAAATAGTCTTGAAGAACCGAACACTCCTCCTGGTCGGCATCGACCAGTTCCTGTCGCTCCAGGATTGTACGCTGCGCGTCAGCTGGTTCAGCGGAACGTGTGAGCACGTCGTGCTCCCAACTGCTCCAACGACTGTATTTCGCGAGTGGAGTGCGAGCTGCGCGGAGAAAGCCAATGCAGTCGGCAATAATGGCCCCCCGATTGACGTCGATGAACGTTCGCATCTCTTCTTTCCAGGTACCGCTGTATCGCGGGCGGTCAAGCTTGATGATCACGCACCGCTGAGCAAGGTCCTTGGACAGACTGGCGCCGTTCAGAGTGATGATCCATGTGTACGTGTTCGGCCTGGAACCTTCACCGACGTAGAGCTTCTTGCCTGAGATGACGGGGGCCGTGATCATGGACTCGATCTCTGCGCAGGAGAACTTCAGCGACTTCACGTTGTCGAGCGCGATAACGCGTTTCGAGCTCCCTTCTTTGGAGAGAATCCTCTGCTTGACGATGTTGACGTCGTCTCTCGCCTGGATGTCGAGTGCTCCGCCGGCCAGATGTGACAAGAGCTCAAGTGCGGTCGACTTGCCCACACCGCGACCTGCGTCGGAGGTAAGAAGAAATGCTGGTCGACAACCACCGCTTCCGCCCCAGAAGAGGGTGACGACTAGGGATGTCAGCAGATCGCGGTCGATGTCCGATGATGGGCAGAACTGCTGAACCAACCTCTGCAGAGTGGCGCCATCGCCGGGTAGAGGCACGTTACAGGCGTAGAAATGCCCAGAGATTGGAGGTTCGTGTGGAAAGACTTCAACCGCCAAGTAGCTCGGAGCGAGGCGGCGCAATTCTTCGAACACGTGACCAGGGGTATGCGATCCCTCTTTGTTCTTGAAGATCGGGGGATAGCCCAGTCGTGTTCCCAGCCAACCGAACAGCGAGTTGATTGAGTCTATCCATGTCACCCCAGAGTTGGGGTCTGGGACGAATAGTGATGTCTCGACCCGGCGCGGCCATCGCCCGGCCAACCTGGAGAGGTCCGAAAGCATTTGCTCCATGGAGCGTGGCTGCTCGATCCATTTATTCTCGATCAGGTCTCTCTTGATATTCGAGAATCTGGCATGGGGCGGGACAGGCTGTACTTCACTTCCATCCGTTGCCAGTTCCTCGCCTGAGATTTCCGCACACGGCGCGGTACGCGAACCGGTCTCCACGCCAGCCGAGGCAGATGTATCTTCCGGCCACATCCAAGACGTGTCGATCGTGAATTCCGGTACAGCATCGCTGCTCGAAATGCGTTGTCCGCCATTGATCAAGTACCCACGATTCCCCTCCAGCTTGTCCGCTTCGAACAGCTTTCGTTCGAGTTCTCGCTCGTCCCATGGCGGCTGGCAGGTTTGATTCCATTCGACGAAATACTTGATGGCCTGCTCGGGCGTCAGATTGAATCCGAGCACCAAAACACACGCGGTCGCGTAGGTGCGGGAGTGACCACCCTGACCACTGACAGCCGGCGGCATCGCGGAAAGGTACGTTCGAATCTGCTCATCCGAGGCTTCTCGCTTCTCAGTGCCCGGCGCCGGAACGATATAGACGGACGACTGACCGCGCCTCTTCGGTTCGGCTGGAGATTCAGCAGCCAAGGCCTCGAGCAGTTCTCGCCCGACTGGAATGTCCCACCCCTCGCGGGCCGCACCACCATCCAGCAATTGCGAACGGCGATGCGGCCGTTCAGGAGTGTGGTCTCCCTTTCTTGCAATCGAACCGTAGGCCTTCGTGATCCGACTCGGATTGAAATTCACCGTGTCGATCTTGACCTTCTTCGAATCAAACTTCGCAGCGATCGCTCGGAGACAGTTCTTCACCAGCACGTTGTCGCTGACGGGCAGGTCGATTTTGACGAGTAAGTGAATGCCGTTTCCTGAGTCGGCAGGAAGGGCCTGCGGAAACCCGCGATCCTGGAGGAACTTGTTGACCTGCTTGGCGATGTCAACGGCGTGCTGCTTCTCCTCGACCGTTGCGGATACTCCACTCGGGCGGACTGGATCGACGTCGATGTACAGCCACGCCAGTCGAGCCACGTCCCCATCTGCAGCGAACGGGAACTTTCGATCTGCGTACTCGATGCGGTTCACTCGCCGCGCAAGAACGTCTTTCTTCAGCGGGTTTAGCGTGAGGTAAACGCCCTCGGCATTGTTGTCCGAGCATTGAAGAATCGCCTTTGCTGCGGCCTCGGCGTTGTCGAAGTAGCCGCCCCACTCCGCTCTGCGGCCACGGTTGGGAACGCCGAGAGCGCGAACCTCCAGGCAGTGGCCGTCAACCAATAAATAGTTGACGGCTCGAGTCACGTCGCCGAGAAGTCGTCCTCTTGCGTCATCCACCTGCGGCCTCATGCCCAAACGTGCGAGTATCCGAGAAACCTGCCGTCTACGATCTAGACGCCTGCACCGCGGTCGCCGAATGCGAGAGCATCGGCTGCTTTTGCTCGACATTGCTGCAAGTGAAGAAAGAACGGCGTGTCCGAGGAACCTAGGTGGCTAAGCCCGCAAACGGACGAATCGTGGCGTTTCAGCAGCCAACTCTGCGCAGCGGCCGCCGTACGGATCTCTCCGCTGCACCCGAAAACGGCCCTCATCTCCCGAGTGACTTGCGGATTGTCGCACGCCCAAACGACACGAGGCAGGTTGAATCGTAGCCTCCCAGGATCAGGTCCCGTATATCGCAGGCGACTTGCAGCTCGTAGCTTCACGATTGTCTGCACGATCCTTTGGCGAACAGGATCATTGATGAACGACGTGTCGGCAGGAATCCGGCCGAACATCGGATCCACTGCAAACTGCTCAACGGCCGAAAGTGGTACGAGGTCATATTTCAACCAGGCAGCAATGAGCTGCCGTTCGGCTTTCGCGACATCTGCTTGAAGTAATCGATCACACTCTTGTGATGCGCGCAGTCTCCTGAGCGGCCTGTCGTTAGTGGTCCGGCTCCCGGGCTTGCTTGACGTATTGCGAAGAAGTGGCAGCCTTATTGACATACTGTGAAGTTGTGATACCATCGTATTGCCTTGTCGTAAGGGGCTCTGCGCCGCCGGCCAGCTGCAAACTGACGGCGGTTTTTCATGCGCGTAAGCGTTTTCCGCGCATGAAGGAAATCAGAAGGCATTCTTCTTAGTAACCTTGGCCCCACCAGCCGATGGCTCATCCTCGGCTAATGCTGTCTCAAGGGCGGAGACTACAAACTCCCCAGGCGTTTGGCCTGCTTTAGCGGCGGCTGTCACAATTCGTTGCTCGAGAATCAAGCCGATTTTGACCGCGACTCGATCGAGCGTGTGGGCGCCACTAGAGGGCAAACCGTTGTTTGCTGTAGTCATCTCAGTCCAATTCCGAACGGGGAACGCACGCCAGTCGTTTAGCCTTCAAGCTGCGCAGCGAAACTCACGCACCTCGACTCGAGCCAACGATCGAGGTCGGCTTTCCGGTAGGCGACTTTTCGGCCGAGCTTTAGGAACTTCGGGCCGAAACCGCGGCACCGCCAGGGGGCGAGCGTCGCTTCCGCCACTCCGAGATACTCGGCAGCCTGGGCGGACGAGAGTTTTGGATCTGATTGGACGATTTCAGTTGCTGTCATGAGATTCTCCAGTCGATGCCAGCGTGATGCAGATTGCTGGTCTCTACTGGAGGTTCGGTTGTGAACAGTTTTGACCCGAAGCCTGCTTGAATTCA
This sequence comes from Caulifigura coniformis, assembly GCF_007745175.1. GTDB lineage: Bacteria > Planctomycetota > Planctomycetia > Planctomycetales > Planctomycetaceae > Caulifigura > Caulifigura coniformis. The sequence continues at coordinate 6,499,789 of NZ_CP036271.1, forward strand.
CAGCTTTTCACAGCAGCGAAGGAAGGCAGCTCTCTATAACTTGCGATCTGCACGGTGTTTGCAGAGAGGTGTGAAAAACGCGATTTCACGATCGACGTGAAGTACTGCTCGTGAAATCCGTCAAATGAGCGTTTTCACGAAGCCGGTTCGACCTCCTACTCTTCTCTAGCTTGTTTACCGCCTGCTTCGCTTTCCATACGGGGTCAGCTCTAACTGCGTCAGCAGTTCTCACGATGGTTGAAGCGACCCGAATCGCTACGTCTGAGGAGCTCAGAAAGATGTTCTCCGGGGCATCGCAATAGAGCCTCAGGATTGCTTTGCTGAGAGGGGTGAGGCAATCCAAAGTGCCGAGTTGCTCCTGCAATAGATCGGTGATGGGCGTGATCTCATGGGGGATACGAGGCGGAACGGGGCGCGCTGGTGGCGATAGCGCGAAAGATGCGGACTCACTGAGACTTTGACCAGTGCTCTCGTGAGGCCGGCGAGCATGTCCCGTTGGGGAGTGAGCAGTCTTACTTAATCGAGATTTCGCATCAGGGCCTGGTTCTTCCGCTGCGGACAACACATCCACCTCGGCGGAGTTCTCCCAAAAGTAAGAAGTCGACCTCGTTTCGCAAACATCCAGAAGCTGTGTCCCTAAGACGCACCAATCCGCTGCTCCAATGAGTCTATGACGCTCCACGATTTCTTCGCCAATAGCGGTCAATCGGAGCTCGCAATCCCTCCACGTCCAGTGAATGCGGTCACTTGGCACGCCAAAGCGGTCAGCGCTGATCAGGAGTGTGTTCTTAACGAACTCCGTGACCGGCTCGCCCGAAGCTATGAAGGAGATTGATCGCGGCCCGCCTTTCTCGGGCGGGTTCAGAAGGTGGAATGACAGCCTCGCCTGCGCCAAGCCACCCTTAATTAATGAGTGTAGGGCGAGCTCCTCCATTTCTGACCAATCCAGAGTCGGAAGCCATGACCCATTTAATCCGAAAAGAACGCGAACCGCTGCTTCCGCCTTCCTCTGAAACGATACCACGGAGGCGATATCGTGACGCTCATGGCCTATTGCGCGAGGCCGCTCGGCAGCCAGTTCCTGCTTTGGACAATTCACGAGAAGTTTCCTTTCCGTCTCGCCGCTTTCAGCGTTACCCGCAGCGCGTCATCGACAGCCCGTCGCACCTGCTCGGCCTCCATCGGGCTGTAGAACCTCGCCGTTACTTCGACTGTCGCATGCCCGAGCGTCTGCTGGATTGTCCGCAGGGACTCGCCATTCGCTTGTTGCCACGCACCGAGTGATCGCCGCAGATCGTGGATCCTCAAATCCGGCAGTTTTGCCGCCGCCTTAACGCGAACCCACGCATACTTGGGGTCGCTGTAGAAGCCGTCTTTGCCTCTGCCGGGAAACACCCACTTCACATTCGGTTGCCAGCTCTTCCTGCGTCTCTGGAGAATCCTCAACGCCATCATTGAAAGGGGAACGACGTGCGGACGCTTGGACTTGTACTTCCCTGCGGGGATCGTCCAGAGACGCGTGGAGAAATCCAGCTCGACCCACTCCATCGCCGCGACGTTGGACCGCCTGGCGCCGGTGAACAGCAGGAGATGAAAGAAGTCCTTGGCATCCTGGCTTCTGAGGCCGTCGACAGCGGTCATGAACGCGGCGACCTCTTCCGTCTTCAGATACCTCTGTCGCGGATCAAAGTCTGGACGGTACGTGCCGCGGACCGGGTTGACGTCGCACCATCTGCCCGCGATTCCAACTTCGAACATTTTTCCAAGAAGTGCTCGAGCTTTCCGTGCAGGCCCCCTTCCGTATTCTCGTTCGGTGCTGGCAACAAACTTTTCGATGTCGGTTCGATCTACTTTCGCCAGCAACTCGCTGCCGAACTCAGGCTTGATCAGCCGCGAGTACTCTTTCTCATCACGGCGCCATGTCCGTTTGCGCGGCCTTGAATGCGTCTCGAAGTAATGTGTCCAGAGGTCGTCGACGGTAGCCCTGCCAGTCTTTCGACGCTGGCTGATGTCTCGCCCAGCAGCAACATCGCCGAGATACTGCGTGCAGACCTTGCGAGCCTCGTCGACCGAAATGCTTGGAAAAGTTCCAAGCTTCAGCCGAGTGGGACGGCCCTTCACACGGCCGACGTAGTAGAAAACCTTCTTGCCTCTGGGAGAGACCGTAACCGCAAACCCCGGAGTACGATCGTCGAATATCCAGGTGGCCCGGTCCGACGCATTCTTGAGCGTCGAAACGCGACTGTTCGTGAGCCTCTCCTGTCTGCTTGTCCCCACCCGGAAACCTCCGAGATTTTGCAACAATTTTGCAACGCCACAGAGCAATCACGGCCCCTTTGCAACAACTTAGGGCAATCCTCTGTTTCCGGGACAGTAGTGATCTGGCGAGGTAAAACAATGACAAACAATGACACGCAACGTCATTTTGCAACGGATTCTTGACCCTCGCTGTTTCCGGGTTTTTTATTGATCCCCTGCAGTTCAGTGATGATCTGCAGGGGATTTTTCTTTTGCGCTACACCGCGACGAATCGGCGCACGAAAAAGCCCCGAGCCAACTTTCACCAGCCCTGGGCAGGAACCTGCTGTTCTGCAAATTTGCAGAAGTCACTTCGCGGCCGGCTTCTGATCGAGCATCTTGAGCTTCTGCCGGACGGCTTCGTTGAACACCCAATCCCAATCGACGCCGCGACACTGCCGCACCGCTTCTGCCATCTTGCGGTCGAGATGGATGATGGTGCGGGCGCGGTCTCCTGAACCCGGTAAAGAGCAAAAGCCAGGCACGGGGTCGCAGTCCCGTACTGGCTTGAGAATCCAGAACCCGAAGGTGCTGGGGATTTCTGATTGTGACCGCCTGCGACAACGGTACAAACGGGAAGGCCCATTTGTGGCTACAAATGTACCCGTACCGGGCGAGTATTGTCAAGGCCCGCTTGTAGCGTCAAATTGCCCACATGCCGGACAATAAGGAAGACACGTTCCGAGGGCGATGCACGGCAGAGCAAAAGGCCGTATGGGAGAAGGCTGCTGCCCGCGACGGGCGATCGCTCGCGAACTGGATTAGGAAGATTTGTGACGAGGCCGCCGAGAAGGTGCTGGTGGAAGAGGGCAAGGGCAAGAAACGCTGAGGGCAGCCTACTCCAAAGGAGACTCTCTGATGGCAGTTGCACGGGGCCTGACAATTGCGGGAATGGAGGGCTACTTCGTCCTCCGCTTCCGGACCGAAAGAATTGCGAACGTTGACGAAATGTTTCGCTGCCTTTGTGGCGAAAGAATTGAGGTTCTCCGCTATCGTGACGGACGAACCTACCGGATAAGCAGCAGTTCGGATCATTTCCGTGTGTGGATTCGTCTCCAAACACCTGATCGACTCGAATCCATTGTTGTTGAAGACTCCTCATCTGCCTACGGCTGGTGGCAGATCGACGGCCTGAGTCGCGTCGAGTTCTCAGAAAGCCTTAATCCCTCGCTGCAGTCTGCCAGCATCGAAGAACTAGCGAGCCTCGACAGCTTGGGCATAGAAAAGACTGCGGAGCCCTACTGACGCATTGAGCTGGCCTAACACGTCAGAGGAGCTTGGGCAAATGGGCGAGCAGGACAGCGGCCTGACGACACTGGCCAATCTTACGACAGTTTCGAACGCTGCTTGGGCAGTCGCGAAGGGTGCGATTCCGCGATCCCTCGAATGGATGCTGGGCACCGAGAAGAAAGCCGACGCAAGGCTCCGGGAATCAGTGGCGGCCGCCTACGTCGACAACCTCAGACAGATTCATGATGAACAACACGAGACTCGTGAGCAGCTGCGAGCCAATTCCCGGAATCTGTCCGCTCAGCGCCATCTGCAATGGCTGCAGGAGCAGGAGCAGCTCGCGATAAAGAAAGTCGCTGCAATCCATTACGCCGCAACCCTGCCGGATTACAAAGAATCAGATCGGGAGATCGAACAGCATTGGGTAGATACTTTCGAAGTCCATGCCCGCCGGCGAACTGAACCATGGAGGAGCCAATTACTCTCTCGCGCCCTAGCCCACGAGGCGATAAATCCTGGGACCATATCTCTTAAGGCGCTTTGGCTGATTGGAACCATGGAACGCGAGGTGTTCGATTACCTCTCGGCCTTCCTGAACACCGGCTACGTGTCCAGGAATCTCACGTACGGCGGGAGTACGTTTGTTGTCAGAAGCTACGGGGGCACCGAGGAAACGAAATACTTGGATTTGCCGGTCCCGATCGGAGAAGGCGGCGACACCCGACAGTTGTGGCAGGTCTATACACGTCATTCTCAAGAAGCCCTGGCAACCGAGTTATCGACACAAGGGCAGTACGATGTTGGCTGTTGCGTGGCCACCTATGGCGTTCGCAGCTTTTATGAGGCAATGCATCACAGTCCGGGCGACGTGACCTCCGACGGCTACACACTCACTTCGGTGGCCGCGGAGCTGAGCCTACTTCACGAGCACCAATCCAACGACCTCGGCGAGCGGATCTTCAGTGACGAGATGAAGTACGGCACTGAGGGACTTCCTGCGGACGCATTGCGAGCCTTACTGAGAGACAGGGTAGAAGCAGCTGAACAACACTTCGAAAAGCGGCCGACTCGCCCCACCTACGCCTTCCCACAGATCGAGGTGATCGTTGCGGCTTTTGCAAGAGAATTCGGTGAATCGCGATACCTTGAAGAAATCGGAGCGGACCTTGGTAACCGAGTGGGAGCGATTATTGAGAAGCACGAGGCGAGAGAGAAAGAAAGATCTGCGGCGAGAGCGGCGAAGACGCCGCGACCTTCGCCTTGAGCCTCTACTTCGGTTGTAGGATAGCCCCGGCTACAACTCCGGGCATCGGCGTCATCCGTGGTCCGTCTTTTCCAACCCGCGGCTTGTCGGCAGATTTAGCGGCTGCTGAACTGCAAACGGATTGCAGTTCCTTTCGCCGCCCCGCGTGACCTCTCGCCCGCTCCAGGCGTCACGAAACGCGATATACACGGGCCAATCTCACTGCGGTGGGCCCCACACGAGCGGATCGGGCTTCGGCTGAGGGGCGGGAACAGCGGGCGCGTTTTGCTAGCTCCTTGTCGATACCGGCTTGCTCAAGAGTGACCGAAGAATGCGGGGTTTCTTGCGCCCCGCATTCTTTGCCACGCCGACCGACGCCCTTTTCGGCCCCACCTTTCGCCATCAGCCCCGCATCCTTCCGCGCCTTCATCAGTTCCCCGATGCGGCGTTCAGCACGAAACCGCCCCTCTCGCCTTCATCTCATCCCTCGCCAGGTCCGCGGGCGACTTCACCCGCTCCGCACCGGGCGGGAGCCATTTCTTGGGCTTGTAGCACCACCGCCGGCGTCCATTCCTTCTGGATCTCCAGGCACTCCGCTGCAATCTCCTCGGGCGTGGGAACCCACGCGATGCCCCCCGTGGCGGCCGGCAATTCGACTTCGACAGACATTGACTCACTCCGTGATGGCTGGACAATTCATCCAGCCCACGGGGTAGCTCCCGACCTGCTTGAGCCCGTCGCGAACGTCCACTCGCGAGCGGGCTTTCTTCATTCGCCACCAGCAAGCAGACGCTCAGGGATGACCGTCTGGATGTTCACCAACACGAACAGTTCGTAGTCGGTCCGGACGGGAGCCGGCTTCGCACGATCCTCGGTCATCGCTCGAACATTGGGCGGCGATTGGACCCCGAAACGCTGGCCAGCCGTCTTTGATTTACCTGGCGTAAAAGGGCTTCGAGTCGACCGTCAGGTATTGCCGCGACGCTGCGTCCGTCGTGGAGGGAAAGTCAAAGCCGCCGCGCGGATTCATGCAGTCCACGATGAAGCGCTGCCCATCCTCCAGGACGAGCTCGTTCCATGCATGCCCGATCCCGCCCGCGAGGTTCCCTCGAACAAGTGCGACCGACAGGCCGGCTTCGTCTGCGAGCACCTTGAAGAGAAGGGCGCGATGCCGACAGACTCCTGAGGCGACGGATCTGCCCAGCAGCATTTCCAGGTTCGAGTATTCGCCTTCCAGCAAGGCGACGGACGACAAGGCGTGCTCGCGGCGCCCCACTGCAGGGGAGCACTGGATGTCGACATACAGCGCCAGGTAACGGGCTCGCTGCATCGGTGGCAGGCCCGCAAGGTGATCGGAACGGGCGAAATCAAGATGCTTTCGCATCACGGGATCACGTGTCCGGTCGACCACGATGACTTCACGATCCGACCGCACATTGCCTCGGTCGTCAACCGCCATCCGACGACCGCCATCGGAATAGCCGTCGGGGATCGTTGTGGCCGGAGCGACGTAATGATTGGCGTGGTAGGCCTGCGTGACGTCGCGTGCGGCATCGGGGACAACGGCCGGTTTTGGTTGCTCGTTCTCGGCATAGCCCTTCAGCATCAGGTCGAGGAACAGGTCACTGCTGCTGGCATCGATCTGATGAACTTCAACGGCCAGTTCGTTCACCCCTGGCGACAGGGTGTGAGCGGGGACCAGAAAACGCTGGTAGACGCCCTCTTGAGGCCCATCGATACGCCGCTGCGCCGTCGTTCGCCCGGTCATGGGACCGGGCGCAAGGTTCTGGCGGATCAGTTCCTGACCGTTGAGATAGACGACCGCGCCGTCATCCACGCACATCACGCACAGCAAGGTTTGAAGTGGAGCCGACTTTGGGATTTCGAACTGTCGCCGAAAGTAGGTCGTGATCGGCTTGTTGGCCGTGAACTCCAGTCGAGTTGCGAGTGACGGCTCACCATAGCCGATGGGAGCCGGCCCCGATTTCCAGCCTGAATCGTCAAAAGCCTCGCGGGTCCAGTTCGCCCCCGGTTCGGAGCCATCGCCCAGAAACTTCCAGACGGTTCCGGCTCCGGCTTCGATCAGGGTGACTTCCGCTGTCGCGAGAGGGGACAGCAATGCGAGCATCGACGTCGCGACCACCGCGCGGACCAACACCGCGCGACAACAGAGGAATCGATGTTTGCTCATGTTCAGATCGGCAATGCTTGTGCTGCGATCGTTCCGTCGGGAAAGTGAGACGGTTCTGTCACAGGCGGCCAGTCATTTCAGTCAACGGGAAACGAACTCACGAGGAATCACCCGCGGAGTGTAATCCCCGGAACAGCATTGCCGGGCATTTGCCGAACGGACGATCGCGGGGGTGATGGGGGCCGTCACTGGAGCGACACTCGCACGAACGTTGATCGTATCTCCTGCAATGGGCCAGGGTGGAGAGATGGGATCTCTGACGATCCATACCGAACATGGCTTCCCGCATGCTGGGGTCTACATCGAGTACACCCAGCCGGGACTGATGCCAAACTGGCCTGGAGATTTCCGCTGGAAGACGGCCGACGGCGAAGTGAAGTCGATGAGTCGCCACGGATAACGCCGCGCGACTACTCCTCGCGGCGGTCGACTGGGGCGTTCTGCGATTTCGAGATCGTGTCGAAATAGCGGCGGATCAGCGGCGCATAGTCTCCGTCGGGACGCCGCCGCGTCGACTGCAGGATTTCCGTCTGCAGCTTGCCCGGCAGCTCGCCCCAGTTGCGCGTCGAGAGCTTCTGCAGGTGAGCATCGACATCCACGATCCGCACCTGCTCGTTCGCCCCGCTCGCTGAACCCTTCTTCGTCTGACCCGAGGTCGGCTGCGATTCTCCCTGCTCGCCGCCCGGCTCTCCCTCCTCGTTCGACTGTCCCGGACGGAGCTTCAGCTGGCTCGCCGCCTGACGCAGCGAATGCGCCCCCTGCTTCAGCATCTCCGAGGCCTGCGGCGGACTGTCCTGCTGACCTTCGGCCAGCCCCTCGTTGCCGCCATCCTCAGGGGCCATCTGGCCGGCCGGCTGCTGGCCTTGCTCGTTCGGTTTCGCCTGCGCCGCCTGATTGCCCGACTCCGGCCTCGACGGCTTCTCGCCCGACTGACCCGGCTGCGGTTCTCCGGCCGGCGGCGGACTGTTCTCCGCCAGCATTTCGCCCGCCTTCTGAAGCTCGCGGGCCGCCTCGGCGATCTGGCTGCCCGTTTCGTTCGGGACCGGGTTGTCGGGATTCTTCTCGGGTTCGAACCCGCGTTCTTCGGTCGCCATGCGGGCCGCCTTCCGGAGTTGCTCGGCCGCGGCCCGCGCCGCTTCAGAGGCTTCGGCCGAGTCTCCCTGGCCGGCCGTCTGCATTGCGCGCTGCATTTCCTGCGACGCCCCCTCGCTCCGCGTGCGCCCGTCGCGCGCCTGTTCCGATTGACGCTTGCGGTCGACCGGCTGTGCCTTCAGCTGTTCGGAAAGCTCGGCGAAATCCTTCTCGAGCTTTCGCGTTTCCTCCTTGAGCTCCCGCTGACCCTGCTCCTGCGCGGCGTTGCGCGCGTCACGGTTCCCGGCCACCTGTGACAGCTGTCCCGCAGCCTGCTCCTGCTGACCCGCCAGCTCACGCATCTGTCCCGCCAGTTCCGGCTGCGGACCTCCCTGGGCAACCGGATTCTCCTCCAGCCGCTTCGCGAGGTCTTGCGCCTGACGCGCCAGCTGCCGCCCTTCCTCCGCGGCCTGCGCCGTCGCGCCGACGGAAGCGTCTTCGGACGCCTGTGCGGCCGACTTCGCCAGCTGCGCCGCCGCCTCCGCGAGCGGCGTCCCCTGGGCCTGGGAAGCGGCTTCCAGAGCGGCGCGGGCGATCTGCTGCGACACCTGCTGCTGCGCTGCGACCGCTTCTCTCGCCGCCTCGGCCGGGCTGACTGGCGGGCTCGCGGAGTTCGACTGCTCGCCTGCGGACCGGCCGCTCGGAGTTCCCGATTGACGCGCGCCGGGCGTCTGCGGCCCGGTGTTCGACTGGCTGTCCGGCGACGGCACGCCGCCATTCTGCCCGCTCTGGGCGGGCTGGCCTTTCGAGGACGGCATGCCCTCCGACGACGGCTGCCCCGGCATGGCCTGCTGATCGGCGGGACGGCGCGAGGCCTGCCCCTGCGGCGCGGGTTGACCGGACGACGTTGGTGGCCCCTCGGAAGGCTGAGGCGAAGAAGACTGCTCAGCCGATGACGACGGACTGCCCTGGGATGATGGTTGTCCCTCGGAAGGACGCTGCGCGCCGGAGGGCGTCTGACTCTGGCCGGTCGACGGGGACATGCCGGACGATTCGCCGCCGGCCGATTTCTGCCCGGAAGGCGAAGGTTCCTGGGACGGCGATGAACCCTGGGACGATTGTCCCATCGGCCCGGCCGACGGCGACGAAGGCGCTTCTCCCTGCGACATCGGCTGGCTTGTCGAAGGACGCTGGCCACTCGAGGAGGGCTGCCCCTGGCCCGGTGACATGCCGGATGATTCGCCGCCCATCGGCGGCTGGCCGGTCGAACCCGGTTGTCCCTGCGACGGTTGTCCCTGCGACGGTTGGCCCTGCGACGGTTGGCCCTGCGACGGTTGGCCCTGCGACGGTTGGCCCGATGTCTCACCTGGCTGCGATGACGGCGCTTCCCCTTGTGAAGAAGGCTGGCCCGGCTGCGGCTGCTGACCAGACGGAGTTTGTCCGGCAGTCTGCCCCTGCGACGGCTGCCCCTGTGATGACGGCTGCCCGGAGGTGGCCGGCTGGGACGATGGCTGTCCTGAAGGAGAGGCGACGGATCCGCCGGGAGACGGCGCGCCCGGCTCTGTTCCGCCAGGATTCGGTCCCGGAACTCCAGGTTGAGGCGGCCCACTCGACGGACTCGAGCCGGGCATCGGCGAACCCTGTCCCATCTGTGCTCCCTGCCCCGACATGGGCTGACCCGACATGGGCTGACCCGACATGGGCTGACCCGACATGGGCTGTCCAGACATGGGCATCGGCTGGCTTCCCATAGGCTGCCCCGACATCGGTTCACTGGGCATCGGCTGCCCACTCATGGGCTGGCCCGACATGGGTTGCCCGTCCATCGGCATCGGCTGACCTTCCATCGGCTGCCCATTCATGGGCTGCGATCCCATCGGCGGGTTGTTCATCGGTTGCTCGCCCATCGGTTGCTCCGACATGGGGGGCGACGGATTCCCCATCGGCCGATCAGACTGCGGCTGTGCTCCCATCGGCTGCCCGGTCATCGGAGTCGACCGCGACGGTTCCGACATCGGTTGCCCATTCATTGGTTGGCCACCCTGCGGCTGCCCCGACATCGGTTCACCGGACATGGGCATCGGCTGGCCGCCCATCGGCTGCGACCCTGTCGGCTGCCCCGACATCGGCTGCCCACCCATCGGTTCCCCCGACATCGGCCCCATCGGGGTCTTCTGATCCTCCGATGCGTCCTTCGGTTTCGGGGCTTCATCCGGCTTGCTCTGCGACGAATCAGCCGGATTCGTCTTCGAGGCGTCGCCTCCCGGAGTCGAGGGACGTGCTTTGTTCGATGGCCCCTGGCCCTGCGTCGCATCCGCCCCCTTCGACTGCGGCGACGACTCACCTCCGCGACCGACGGCCGGGTCCGGACTCATTGGCGGCTGAGCCCTGTCATCGGCGCTGGGGGCGCTCGGGTTCGAACGCGATGGCGACGGTCGCATCTGTTCCGCGCGATCCCTCTCACCGGCGCTCGCCAGCTGGGGCGCGCCGGGCTGGGAATTCATCAGGTTGGCTGCGGCCTGACGCTGGGCCTCCGCCAGTTCGCGGGCCTGCTGGGCGAGCTTCTCGGAAGGAGTCGGCGTCGAAGACTGCGTCTCCGGCGCGGGCGACTGTTTCTTCGGATCAGTGTTCTTCGGAGCAGTGGATGCCTGCGCCCCGGCAGGCGAAGCCTGGGGTTTCGCCCCCGGCGGCTCGGCGTTTGACTCACCCGAAGGACGCGAGTCGCCAGCCGTGGCCGGCGACTGAGACTGCTGCAGCTGCGACTGGGCCGATTGCGCGAGCTGCTCGAGATTCTGCCGCGCCGCAGTCTGCTCGGAGGCCGCCGTCCGGGGATCACCCGAGGCAAGCGCCTTCTCGGCCGCGCGGGCGTGCATTTCCGCCTGCGCGCGGGTCAGAGGATCGACCCCCGGGTTCAGCGATTCCGTCTGGTCGGCCAGTTTCTGCTGCGCCTGCCGGGCAGCATCCATCTGTGCCTTCTGCTGCCCCTTGTCGGGAAGTCCGTCGATGAGCGGTTTCGTTTTCTCGAGCAGCTTCTGCTGTTCCTCGGCCAGCTGACCGGCTGCCTTTGCAGTCGCCGCCAGCGACTCCTGGCCGGGATTCATCGCCGCCCTGGCCATCTGCGCCGCCTTCTGCTCGCCCTGTGCCAGCGCCTGCTGACTCTCCGGCTTTCCGAGTTGATCCGCCAGCTGTCCCAGCGACTCAGCGGCCGCCTGCTGCTTTGATGCATTCTCCTCGAGCGCAGCCTTGAGCTCCGGCGAGGGCTCGGTGGCCTCGGCCGGTGGAACGCGCTGAGCTTCGGTCAGTTTTTCCTGCGACTGCCTGGCCGCATCGAGTGCCTTGGCGGCCGCCTGTTTCTGTTGCGGCGCGCCTGGCGCCGGAATCTGTTCAACGGCCTGCTGGGCGGCCGCCAGTTGTGACGCTTGCGACCCGGCCTCGTTCGCCCTGGAGGGATCGTTCGCCTGCTCCGCCGCCTGGCGCGCCCGTTGTTGCTGTTGATCGGCCTGCCGACGAGCCTGCTGCTCGGGTGAACCGCCCGGATTCATCGCCTCGGCCAGACGCTCGAGCGCCTCGCCCGCCTGCTGCACCCCCTTCTGCGCCTCGGGCCGTTGAGCTTCGTCCCCCCGCGCCGCCGCCATGGCCTTCGCCGCCTCGCTTGCCTTGTCGGCCGCGTCTTTCGCAAGCCCCTTCGCCTGCGGCAGGTCGAGGCGTTTCAGTTGATCGGCCTGTTTCTGCTGACGTCCGCGCGCCTCCTCGATCCCCTTCGCGTTCCCCTCCTGCAGCGCCTTCCGGGCCGCTTCGACGAGGTCGCGCTGCTCCTTGACGAGCCGCTCGAGCTGTTCCTCGCTTGTCGGTTCGTTCTTCAGCGACTGCTGCAGATCCGCCAGCGCCTGCTGGGCTTTCCGCGCCGCGGGCGCCGCTTCTTCGGCGTTCCCGCTCTGCGTCTTCTGCAGCGCCTCCGCCGCGGCGCGAATCGCGTCGGCCTGCTGCCTTTCCGCCTTCGCCGGATCGGCAGCTGTCGCCACATCCATGGCCGCCGTCTTCCGGGCGACGTCTTCCTGCTTGCGCAACTGGTCGGCCAGCGCCGCGGGATCACTCGCCGGCGCGCGGCCGTTGGCCCGGTCTTCGTCCCGTTTCTTCTCCAGCTCGCTGGCGATCCCGTCCTGCTGTTTTTTCAGTTGCTCGGCGTCGCGGGCCAGGCGCTGGACCCGCTCATCGGGAGTCCCCACTTCCTTCGCCAGCTGTTCGAGTTTCGAGCGCGCTTTGTCGGCCTGTGGAACGGCCTGGTCCGGCTTCCCCGACAGCATCTCCTCCAGCGCCTTCGAACCTTCCTTCAATGCTTCGGACCTGCGCTGTTCATTCGAAATCGGAACTTCGAGCCGGGCCGTCGCGGCCTGGACCGCCGCCTGCTCCGCCGCCAGCCGTCTCAACTCCTCCGCCGGCGTCGCGGCCTTCTCTTCCTCACCCTTCCGGAGCGCCTGTTCAAGCTGTTCTTTGATCTCCTGCTGGCGCTGCGCCAACGCCTCCGCCGCCTTTTGCGGGTCGTCCGGAAGCAGTTGATTCCGTTCAAGCGCCTCGGCCAGTTGTTCGAGTTGCTTTGCCGCCTCGAGCTGGGCCTCGGCTGCTGCCCGGGGATTTCCGTTCTGCAGCTGCCGGGCCGCTTCTTTCACGCCCGAAAGATCGGGTTGGGGAACGAGTCGCTGACGCTGTTCCTGAGCAATCTGCGCCGCCATCTTCTGGACATCGTCCTGCAGCTTCTGCTGCCGGGCCGCATCTTCCTTGAGAAGCTGCACATTCTCATCTCCGGCCCGCTTCATCGCCTCGGACAGGCGATCTTCTTTGGCGGCCAGTTGCTCGGCCCGCTGGCCAAGTTTCTTCAGCCGCTCCATCAGGTCGGCGCGGGCGGCTTCCACCACTTCTGGCCGGCGGTTGAGCACGTCCTGCAGATTCTTCGAGAGCTCGCGCTGTTCCTGCTGCAGGTCTTTGCGCTGCGCTTCCAGGCTCTTTCTGGCCGCGGATGGTTCGCTGTTCTTCGCTTGCGGAGCCGACTTCTCCGACCGGGCGAGTTCCTTCCTCTGCTCTTCGAATTCCGCAACGTCGTTCGCCAGACGCTCCGTCTTGTCCGCAATGCGGTTCAGTTCGAGCAGGTCTTTTTCCAGCTTGGCCAGCTCCTCGAATCGCTGTTCCACCTGGCTCAGGCTCTGTGTCGCCTCCGCAAGTTGCTGTTCGGCGCTCTGGAGGGACGGTCCCCGCGCATCCGGCGCAGCGTCCCGTGCCTTCTCGGTCTCTACGACAGCCGGGACGACATTCCGGTCCGCGATCTCGTCCAGCTTCGGGCTGAGCGTCGCCATCACACCTTCACGCTGGAATTCGGCCGCCGTCTGCTGCAGGCGTTCCTTCAGCTGCTCTTCCCGCACCGCGAGCTGGTCGGTCTCGCTCTTGAACGACTGCTCGTCCACCCCTTTCTGCTGCGCTTCACGCGCCTTCTGTTTGAGCGCCTCGGCCTCGGCTTCGCGGGCCGCCGCCTCCTGGCGCAAGGCCGCCAGCTGATCGCGAAGGCGCTGGTGTCGCTGGCTCAGCTCGCTCGATCCGAAGGCCGCGGCGTCGCGCGTAATCGAAATCACGCGCTCGGTCGTCCACGCTTCGTTCGGCGCCGGAATCGGGCGTTCATCGGCCGCACGGGCTTTCACCGCCACAAGCGATCCCTCGGGCACATTCAGTTTGCGCAGGTCGATCGGGAATCGGTTCCCGAATTCCTGCCCGCCGAGCAGCGCGGCATCCGTCGTCATCACGCCCGCTTGCGTCCGATGCGGCAGCACCGCGTAGTGGAGTTCCAGCGCGCCCAGACCGATGTCATCGGTCGCCATCACTTCAAACGCAACCACGTCATCCGGCCGGGCCGTGGGATGGGTCTCGTTGTCCGCCCAGGCCACCGTCGGAGCAGCGTCCCGCAGCATACGGAACGACCGCCCCGGCTCGTTGCGATTCTGGATTCCCGCCGAGTCGAGCAGCACGATCTCGAACGCCCCCTCGCGGTCGGCCGTCAACTCCCAGCTGGCCGAGAGGCCGTCCGCGTCCACCGGCATCTTCTTCGCGTCGTCGCGGGCGAACACCAGGCCTGAGAGCGAAGCCGATTTCAGGCGATCGCGCCCCTTCGCTTCGAGAGGTTTCGCGTCGTACTTGTGGCGCACGTCGTCCAGCCACAGCCACCGGACTTCCGCCACCGGCTTGTTGAACGTCGCGGTGAACTTCAGCGTGCTGCGCTCGAAGACCGTCGTCTCGCCGACCAGTCCGTCGATCCGCTGCGCCGCCCGCCCGCAATATGCCGGCGGCTGCACGTCGACCGTCAGCCCCGTGATCGTCGGCCGGTCGACCACTTCCACGCGATACTCGCGCGATGCTCCCTGGTCTGACTCCACGCGATAAGTCAGCCCGCGGGATACCTGGGGAATGACGGCCGCGTACGTCCCGGGTTCAGCGTCCGGTTTCAGGTCGCGGAACTCCCTCTCGCCGTCATCGTCCGTCCACGTGACGCGGGGAGTGCCCATCTGCCGCGACGTGCCGAACCGGAAATGCGCCACGGCCTTGACCGGCACATCTTCACCCCGGGGGACCACTGCGTCCCCCGGCGCGACCTCGATCGTCAATGTCGTCCCGTGGGCGTAGTTCCCCCACGGGTTGAAGAACCGGGCCCACAGGTTGCCATACCCGTCCGTGAGCACCACGAACGGCGACAACACCAGGACGAACGTGATGCAGGCGATGACCGTCTGGCGGACGGCGGCCGAGGAGTCGACGACCTCTTCAAACTCCACGTCGCGGGTCTTCTTTGCCGTTTCGCGCAGCAGCAGCTCGCGCATCATGGGCGAGCCGTTCGCCGACTCCCCGTCTGCGGCCCGCGCCAGCTCGAGGCTCGACAGCAGCCGTTCTTCCATCTCGGGATGGGCCGATTCGACGAGCGCCGCCAGTTCGTCGTGCCCGATCCGCCGGAACAGCGGACGCACGATCCGGAAGAACGCGACCGCACCGACCGCCGCCACCGTTGCCGCCAGCAGGCCGATCCGCACCAGGCGCGGCGCATCCCAGAAAATGTCGATCAGGAACGCCGCGGCCAGGCACAGGCATCCCAGGCGCATCGCGATCGCCAGCCCGCCGATCAGCGACGTCCGGCGAATCGTCTGTCGCAGCGAGTCGAGACGGCCTTCCAGGTCGCTGACGACTGTGGAGTCCGTCGCGGGCCGCGATGCTTGGGTTTCCATCGTCAGAGGCTCCCGCCCGTCACCACTCGCGAGGGCCCGGGCAGGGCGGAACCGCCGTCAGGAGCACCGGGAGATGGTCGCGAGTGTTGACGACAGTTTACCGCCGCGTCACCTTGGCAGACAACACGCCAACCGCCATTTCGCGCCTCCCGACGGGAGCGATCTGAGTCGCAGAACTCGTTTTGATTTCCTGCTGCTGGTGGCGAACAATGCTGAATGCAGCATTCCACCAATTGGCAGATGACAGCGAGGCGGGGAGACAGCGGGATGGAGTTTGAACAACGACTGAAACGGGCGATCCAGCGCGGCGAACAGACCCGCGTCGCCTCCGACCGCGCGGAACAGGCCCGGCAGCTCACCGCCGAAGAACTGAAAACCCGCTATTCCGCCGGCCGGATCGAGGTCTCCGAGCACATCGAAAACTGCCTCCGCAAGCTCGTCGACTATTTCCCCGGGTTCAATTTCTCCTCGATCGTCGGCGACACGGGCTGGGGCGCCAAGATCGTCCGTGACGACATCTCCCTCCGCGCCGGACGAAACGAGTCGCAGTACAGCCGCCTCGAACTCCTCGTCACGCCCCGCGGAACGGCCGACATTCTCGAGGTCGTCGCCAAGGGAACCATCCGCAACCGCGAGGTCTTTCACCGCCGCCATTATCAGCGGCTCATCGAACTCGATATCCCGGTGTTCAACGAGCAGATCGACCTCTGGGTCGTCGAGTACGCCGAGCAGTTCGCCGCCCAGACCTGACCCCCGCACCCCGGCTGCTCCAAAGCAGCCGGGGTGCTTCGCGCTTGCAGGACTTCGCGTTTTCGGCCGTCACGCCGGAGAATGCCCCGGCGGGGCAAAGCACTACACTGGCCGCCGGTCCGCCTGTTGAAGCGTGAGAACGGTTCGCACCATTCGGGCCCGACAGCGCCCCGCACGGTCATCGCCAGTCACACTCCGAATTCAACTTTTGAAACGAAAGCCTCCATGTCCCGCGACGCCCACATGAAGCGAGTCCTCGATTCCGGACTCGTCGCGATCATCCGCTCTCCGTCGAGTGACGTCCTCGTCGATGTGGCCGAGGCGCTTGTCGCTGGTGGAATCGAAGTCATGGAAGTGACATTCACCGTTCCCAATGCACTCGAAGTCCTCGCGGCCGTCCGCAAAAAACTCGGCGACCGCATCCTGCTGGGCGCCGGAACGGTCCTCGACACCGAGACTTGCCGCGCCGCGCTGCTCGCCGGAGCTGAGTTCATCGTCACCCCGACCGTGAACCCGGCCGTCATCGAAATGTGCCGCCGCTACGACAAGGTCATCATGCCCGGCGGATTCACCCCGACCGAGGTTCTCACGGCCTGGGAGGCCGGGGCCGATGCAGTGAAGATCTTCCCGGCCGAGATCGGCGGCCCGTCGCTGCTTCGGGCACTCAAGGGCCCGTTCCCGCAGATTCGCATGCTCCCGACCGGCGGCGTGAATCTCGACACGCTCAACGACTTCGTGAAAGCGGGCGCCTGCGCCGTGGGCCTCGGCAGCGCTCTCGTCGAGAAGTCAGCCATCGAACAGAAGAACTTCTCGCGGATCACGGATCTGGCGAAGCAGTACGTCGCCGCGATGACGAAGGCCCGCGCAAAGTAACCCGCTTCGGGTGATCGCTGCGAGGCACCTCAGAAAAAGGAGAGCCACGAAAACGCACCCGGGACTACAGCGCGCTCCGTTCCCCGGCCGGGCTACGGCGTCGAATTCTCGAGTTCCGCCGTCGTCACGTCGTCCACCGTCTCCACCGGGGCCTTCTTCATGAAGTCGGCCGGCAACCACCTCAGCATCACTGGCAGCAGCACCAGGTTGCCCAGCAGGCCGCCGATCATCGCCACGCTGACCATCGCACCGAAGAACGCCAGCGGGATGAACTCCGACACCGTCAGCACCGCGAAGCCGGCGATCAGTGCGATCGAGGCCAGGACCAGCGCCAGGGCAGCGCCGCCGTGCGTCTCGTGAATCGCCATGTCATGCGTTCCCCCGGTCTTGCGGATCCGCAGGTACTCCGTGAGGTACATGATGCTCGCGTCGATCGTCAGCCCCAGTGAAACGCTGGCCACCATCGCCACGCCGATGTTCACCGGAATATCCATCCACCCGACGAATCCGCAGACGAACAGGATCGGCAGGACGTTCGGCACCAGCGAAAGCATCGCGATCCGGAAGCTGCGGAACGCCAGCCAGATGCAGGCCACCATCCCGACGCACGCCCAGAACGCGCTCGTCAACTGATCCCCCAGAACACTGCTGATGAGGTTCGCCAGCAGCACATAGAGCCCCGTCGTCCGCGCCTCCGGGAACGCGTTCCCCGCCGCCTGCTCGACCTTGGAAATCAACTCCAGCTTCCGCTCGGCCGGCTGCTGCTCCTGGGCCCTGAGCACGATCCGCATCCGCTCATGCTCAGCGCTGTACAACGAAGGCTCGAACTCAGGCTGCAGGTCGTTCAGCCAACTCCGCTTCACGATCCAGTCGTCCGCGATGATCGGCGGAATCAGGTCCAGGCCGTCGGTGATCGAAATGACCTTCGTCAGCTTCGTCCCGTCGGCCGTGGCGACGTTCCGCAGGTCGTCCGTGAGTTGCCGCACCTTCCCGATGAACTCCGTCGTCAGCTCGCGAGGCGCCTTGAAGTTCACCTCCCAGCTGCCGACTCCGCCGAGCTTCGATTCGAAGAACCGGATCGACTGCACGATCTCGCTCCCCGGCCGGAAATTCTTGCTGAAGTCGGTCTCCACCCGTTGCTTCAGGCAGCCCAGTATCGCGACGACGCAGATCACCCCGGTGACGATCATCGTCGGCCACGGATGAGCGTTCGTGAACGTGGTCGTCCCGTCGAGGAGGCCCGCAATCCGCTGCTCGAACTTCGAGAACTGGGTCGGCGCTTCCTGTTTGCCCAGCAGCACGCCTCCCGGCAGCACCATCGGAAATGTCACCAGCAGCAGCGTCGTGCCGATGCTCATCATCCACGCGAAGCTGCGGATCGGCGTGATCTCGCTCGTCAGCAGCGCGGCGAATCCGACGACCGTCGTGATCGTGACCCAGAACACCGGCGACGCCGCCAGAAACCACGTCATGCAGAACGCCTTCTCGGGCTCGGCGTCACGCCGCCAGTCCCGAAACAGCACGATGACGTGGACCACCGTCGCAACGCCGATGATCGTGAGCAGGCTCGTCAGCATCGAGCTGACCATGCTCAGCTGCATCCCCAGCAGGTACAGGATCGCCTTCGTCCAGATCAGCGTCATCTGCACGATCACGATCGGCAGGATCACCCAGCGGATCCTCCGGAACATGATCAGGATCGCCAGCACCATCAGCGTGGTCGACGCCAGCCCCAGCACGCGGCCGTCCCGCTCCACGTAGCGGAACATCTCGTTCACCTGGATCGGCTCGCCCGCGACGAACGCCGGCGGATCATGGTCCGCCGCCAGTTTCCGGATCTCCCGGTACGTCTGCTTGCGATCGACGGGCGAGTCCTTCTCGGGGATCAGGCGGAGGATGATCGCCGTGACGTTGTCGTCGCCGCCGATCAGCAGATGCTCGGAGAACTCGATCAGCCGCTCGCGGATCGCGCGTCGCGCGGAGGGCCGGATCAGTCGCGGAAGCACATTCAGCACCGAGGCCGTCGACGCCGTGAGCGTGCTCGCGAGATCCTGCGTGCTCTCCCTGCTGATCCCTTGAATCTCGCTCAGTTCTTTCGAGAACTCCGCAATCTCCTTCAACGAATTGGGGGACGAGATGTCCTCCTTTTCGTACGCCACGAGGACGAATTCGTCACCGCCGAACGCGGCCCGGCTTTCCTGGTATCCCTGCAGAAGCGGATCTGTCGGCGCAAAAAACGACTCGATCGACTGGTCGAGATCGACTTTCAGCGAGAGGGGCAGGGCGACCCCCGTGATCGCCACCGAAAGCAACAACAGCGGGATTCGCCAGCGCACCAGCCACTCGGCTGTTCGCAGCTGGAACGGGCGCGCTCGTTCCGGTGGAGAATCTGAAATCACGTCCGGCTCTGGCATCAATTCCTCGTCAGCAGGCCCGAAGCTGATCGCGATGCGGTGCATCAGGGCCGGTTTGCCGGACGATCTTCGCAGCGGTGCGAACTCATTGACGTTGCCGCCTCATCTTAGGCGACCCGGGCAACCTGCCAACGCCTCCCGACCGGTCTCGCGCTTCGGCAACCCGGAATGCAGCATGGGCGCAACCCCGGACGACCTGTCGGGACATCAAAGCGTTCCGTACGCGGACTCGCGGCCTGCGTGAAACCCAGCGTCGACCACGGTGAAATGGCCCCCGACGCCATGCCGCAGCGCGATTTCGACGGACCGCTACCCCGATCGCAGCCCCTCCGGACCTCGCGCAACCACCGTTCTCGCTCGCGAGACTGGCGCCGGAACCGGGCGAGAAATCTTCGGAGCCGCGGCCTCCTGTGGACGTCGCACGACCGACGCCACGGTCCGGGTACTCCCCGCCTGGATCGGCGGGCTCCACGTCGCCAACGTCGACAGGAGAACGGCCAGCGAAGCCGTCACGCTCGCCACGAGACGCTGCCCCGACGTCTTCCGCCGCAGTTCTCGCGCTCTCCGGAAGTCCATCGCCTGGGGCGGCCGGCCTGTCCTGGGGCCAGAACGTCGCGGTCTCTCGTCCGACAGGTCCGACTTCAGCATCGCCACCGCCCGCTCCACCGACGTCACTTTCGCGATCGCCTCCCGCAACTCCGGGAAGGGTGACGGGTCGCTCGACAGGCGGGTCGGCCGGGCAGCCGCGGCGACCGCCCTGGGCGCTTCCGGTTTCCGCACCCGGCCTTCACTGTCGAGCATCCGGTCCAGCGCATCGGCGATCTCCCCGGCCGTGCCGATCCGCTCCTTCGGCGACTTCGCCATCATGCGCCGCAGCAGCGAACAGAGGGCAGGGGGGACGTCCGAACGCAACGTCTCGATTCCCGCCGGGGTCGCGTTCTGATGGGCGAGCAGCCGCTGCGCCAGCGAGCCCTCGTGGAATGGCGGCCGCCCGGCGAGCAGGAAGTACAGTGTGCAGCCCAGGCTGTAGATGTCGGCCCGCGCGTCCGCCCGGTGGCTGTCGATCGCCTGCTCGGGAGCACAGTAGTTCGCCGTCCCCAGCACGCGCCCTTCCAGCTGGATCGTCAGCTGCGCTTCGTTCGATTCCACGAACCGCGCCAGCCCCAGATCCATCAGCCGCACGACTCCCCGGTCGTCGATGATGAGGTTCTCCGGCTTGATGTCGCGGTGGACCAGGCCGGCCGCGTGGACATGCTGCAGCCCTCGCGCTGCCTGCCGGATGACGTCGATCGCCTTGGCGACGGCGAGCGGTCCGGAGTGCCGCACCACATCGAAGAGCGTCGGCCCCTCGATGTACTCCATCACCAGGTAATGCACCGTCGACGCCCCGTCGGCGATCTCGCCCCCATCGAGCATCCGCACCACGTTCGGGTGGTCGAGCGTCGCCGCCGCCCGCGCCTCCCGATGGAACCGCGCCAGGAGCGCTGGATTCGCCGCCTTGGCGGCCGGAAGAACCTTGATCGCGCACCGGCGTTTGAGCAGCCGGTGCTCCGCCAGGTACACGAAGCTCATCCCCCCTTTGCCGATCAGTCCCTGCAGCGTGTACCCCCCCAGGAAATAGCCCCGGTGCTTGCCGGCGAGCAGGTTCTGAGCCTGCCACACGGACAGAAGTCGCTTGCGACACAGGGTTTCGGCGAAGTTCCTGGCGTCCTTCCGCCCTTGGGAATGCGCCCGGAACTGCGCCACCTCGGCTGCCAGCGCCTCCTCGCTGAGGAGCCGGCTGCGGCGGAGGGTGTTCAGAAACAGGTCCAGGGAGACGATCATCGCCGCCGAACGTCCAGGGGAGGGGGGGGCAGGCGGTGAGCCGTGACCAATTCCGGGGAGGAGACGTTGGAGAAAATCGGCCTGCACGCAGGCGAAATGCATCGGCAAATTGCGTCAGCTGCGGGATTTGCGAAGCTGTCGGGGGCTTTTCCGGATGTGCTGCCTCTTCGGGGTTTTCTTGCGGATCTGGACTTTCCCTGACTCCCGATTGTCCATAATATCCCTCGCTCAGCGGTGTTGCGCACCCGCTGAAGCTTCGGCTGGCTTGCGGCTGTCTGGTTCCCGTCGAGGCTTGTGCGCGAGTGGAGGTACCCTGCCAATGGTTTTCTCATCTCAGGCGTCGCGTTAAAGCGAATGTCCTGATCGGCATCGCCTCCACTTGTGCTGTGACGGTCTGAACCATGTCGCGACGCGACGGGTTCCCGGTCCTCTCAAATCGCCGGAAAATCACTGAATCGCCCCTCCGGACGTTTCAGCTGGCGACTCAGAGAACCGAAAGGTCGCCTGATACGCGACGAATTCGTTGAGGTCGCTGACACGCGACTGATTCCCTGATCCGCTCGGCCGCGGATCGTCGAATCAAACCTTTCCGAGCCGACTGGCTGACGGATCTCATTCGGGTCCCCGCTGCCGGTGTTGTGATCGACTCCCCGCTGTGAGGATCTCCGCTGTGAGGATCTCCCGGCCGGCGTCCAGCTCCGAATGACCCCGTTGTTCTCAAACCACCGATCTCTGTTCCACAAAAGTAAGCACGCGTCCTATGTCCTCGCCTCTCGCCTTCATCCGTAATCTTGGTATCTCCGCCCATATCGATTCGGGCAAGACGACGCTCAGCGAGCGCATCCTGTTCTACTCCGGTCGCATCCACAAGATGAACGAAGTGAAGGGTGACGGCGACGGCGCGACCATGGACTTCATGGACCTCGAAAAGGAACGCGGCATCACCATCACCTCCGCCGCCACGCAGGTGAAATGGAAGGAACGCGAAGGTCGCGGCGACTTCACCATCAACCTGATCGATACGCCGGGGCACGTCGACTTCACCGTCGAAGTCGAACGCTCCCTCCGCGTTCTCGACGGCGCCGTCCTCGTCCTCTGTGCCGTCGGTGGCGTCCAGAGCCAGTCGCTCACCGTCGACCGCCAGATGAAGCGCTACGGCATCCCCCGCATCGCCTTCATCAACAAGATGGACCGCACCGGCGCCGACTCCGCCAAGGTCATCAAGCAGATCAAGGAAAAGCTCGGCATCGTGCCGCTTCCGATCCAGCTCCCCATGGGCTCCGGCGCGCAGTTCGAAGGCATCATCGACCTCATCAAGATGCGGGCCCTCTACTTCGAGGGCAAGCAGGGTGAAACGGTCCGCTCCGAGCCGATTCCGGAAGACTACGCCGACGCCGCCCAGGCCGCGCGCACCGAGATGCTCGAAAACCTCTCGATGTTCGACGACAACCTGATGACCGCGCTCCTGGAAGAGGCCCAGATCGACGAACTCGAAATCCACCGCCTGATTCGCGAAGCCACCCTGGCCCGCGAAATCGTCCCCGTCATGCTCGGCACGGCCTTCAAGAACAAGGGCGTGCAGGAACTCATCGACGCCGTCTGCCGTTACCTCCCCAGCCCCGAAGATCGTCAGATCAAGGCGACCGACCTGGTCGCCACCCGGAAGGCCAAGGACGCCGGCGAAAGCGGCGACGAAGCCATCAAGAAGGTCGACCTGACCACCGAGACCGACAAGCCGCTCGTCGCCATGGCGTTCAAGACGGTCGTCGAAGCCTTCGGCCAGCTCACGTACACCCGCATCTATCAGGGCACCCTGAAGAAGGGCGAAACGTACCTGAACTCCCGTATGGACAAGTCGACCCGTATCGGCCGCCTCTTGCGTATGCACGCTGACGACCGGGAAGACATCGACTCCGCCGGCCCTGGCGACATCATCGCCGTCGTGGGCGTCGACTGCGCTTCGGGTGATACCTTCTGCGGCGGCGACGTCTCGTACGCCCTGGAAAGCATCTACGTTCCCGAGCCGGTCATCCGCCTGTCGATCCAGCCGGCCCAGCGCGACGGCGCCGACAAGCTCGGCAAGGCTCTCGAACGGTTCCGCCGCGAAGATCCGACGTTCCGCGTGATGAGCGATCCCGAAACCAACGAGACGATCATCGCCGGCATGGGTCAGCTGCACCTCGAAATCTATGTCGAGCGCATCAAGCGCGAGTACAAGTGCGACACCATCGTCGGCGAGCCGAAGGTGGCCTACCGCGAAACCCCGACCAAGCAGGTCGAGTTCAACTTCAAGCACAAGAAGCAGACCGGTGGTTCGGGTCAGTACGCCCACATCGTCGGCGTGCTCAGCCCGCTCGGAGAAGACGCGACCGAAACCTTCCTGTTCGAGAACGAAGTCACCCAGGGCCGCATCCCGAAGGACTTCATCCCGCCGGTGGAATACGGCATGGGCCGCGCCCTGGTGAAGGGACCGCTCTCGGAGTGCGAAGTCGTCGGTGTCCGCGTCCAGCTGCAGGACGGCAGCTACCACGACGTCGACTCGTCGCAGATGTCGTTCGAAGTGGCTGGCTTCAACTGCATGCGTGAAACGCTCCAGAAGGCCGGCATGGCCCTCCTCGAGCCGATCATGAAGCTGGAAGTCGAAACGCCGGACGAATACACCGGCTCGCTGACGGGTCACCTGTCCAGCAAGCGCGGCGTCATCACCGGCACCGATACCCGCGGCAACGTCACGGTCATCAACGCCGAAGTGCCGCTGGCCAGCATGTTCGACTACGCCAACGAGCTCCGCTCGATGACGCAGGGCAAGGCCGGCTTCAGCATGGAATTCTCGCGGTACAAGCAGGTCCCGCGCAGCATCCAGGAAGAAGTCGTCGAACGCCGCGCCCGCGAGAAGAAGGAACGGGCCGCCAGCTAATGGCTGCCTGAGAGATCGAAACCAGAAAGCCCGTCGCGAAAGCGGCGGGCTTTTTTTGTGGCGACGTCCGTGGCGGAGATCTGGGGGCGGCGGTGACCGTCATCATCCGTGTCGACGCTTTTGCAGGCTTCAGTTCAAAGCGGCTGACGATGCAGTGACTCGCGCGCCGCTTCCGGGTGGCCGGACATCTTCGAGATGACAAGCGTGCCCAGGCAGGGAGGGGCGGCCTCAGGCCTCGTCCGACGTGGTACGTCGCTTCCAGGGGCGCGTATACTACGTCCGAGGGCTTTGTCGCTGGTGGAAGTGCTGCTGCTGATGGGTTGAAGGCTGTTCTGAGAGATTCTCTGACCTGAACGGAATGCGATCGCGTGACCTGCTGATTCACCTGTCGAGAAGGGCGACTTATGGAGCCTGCTTCCGGCCGTCAGTCCATTGCTGTCCCAGTTCTCGTCGCCGCCATCGCCGTGGCGCTACTCTCCTTCCTCACAGGCTCGCGACATCGCTCGTCGATGTCGGAATGTCCGCAGTGCCACCAGTGCACCGTGGAGGCGAGCCGGGAGTCTCCAGACGTGCAATTGATGTCCTGCACGGAATGCCGCTGCGTCTATCGCTGGTCCCCGCTGCGAAGGTAGGCCCGGCGGTGAGGACGTTGTTCCATGCTTCCTCCGGCCCTTTCTCCGCGTCCTGGCGGTGGACCTTCCCGCCAATCCCACGCACGTCGCTCCGCCGGCCCAACATCCTGGTCTCGTCACCCGGCAAACCCATCGGTAATCTGATTCGCGGGGCGTTCTAAAATTCTCGTTGGCAACGAGGGCTACGGCGGTGATGACGCACGGTCTGCGGCGACACGATCGCGCACAATGGTTCGTCCTGCTCCCCTTCCTGCTGTTCGCCCTGCTCGTCCCGCTTGGCCCGGAAACCCCTTATTCCGACGACTTCGACTACGCCGAGACCGCCTGGTATCTCGCCGACACCGGTCGGCTCATCCTCTCTGACTGGCCATCGATGACGCTCGCCGGGCACGCCGCCTGGGGCGCGCTGTTCTGCAAACTCGGCGGCAACAGCTATCTCATGCTCCGGCTGTCGATGTTCACTCTCGCCGCCCTGACCTCCCTCGCCCTGTTCCACTGGGCCCGAAGGTACGGCCATTCGCCCGCGTTCGCCGCCTGGTGCGCCATCACGTTCGCCCTCAGCCCTCTCACCGTGGTGCTGCAGTACACCTTCCTCACCGACCTCACTGGCGCGGCCCTCGCGACATTCCTCGTGCTTGCAGGCAACCGGATCGCGGACGACTGGCGGCCGCTCCCCCTCCTGAAGTTCGGTCTCCTCGCCGGAGTCGCCTACCTCTCCCGCCAGACGGCCGCCATCCCGTTCCTCGTCGCGTTTCCGATGCTCCTGTGGAAAGTTCTCTACTGGGAAGGAACCTGGCGCAAGCTGCTCCTCATGGCGCTTCCGTTCATCGCGCTTGTCGGGGGATACCAGTTCTGGCTGATGGAAAGTCACGGCGTTCCCGCCAATCAGCAGTTCAGCTTCCTGCAGCTGGATCAGCCCGCCTGGCATGCCGACCGGCTCCTCGCTCTTGTCCTGGGTCTCGGTCTGCACCTGGCCCCGATGGCCGCCGTCCTGGCCGTGGCGACAGGGCGAGGGCGTCGGTGGAGAACATTCGCACTCGGCCTCGCTGGCATCGGTTTCGTGGTTGTCTGCCTGTCGACGTCCGAACGTTGGCCCATACTGCTGCACGACGACCTCTTCGACCTGGGACTCCGCGCGCCGGAAACGTCTCCCGGTGGAACTCCGCAGCCCCTCCGGGGGCCTGTCTGGCGGCTGGAAGGACGATCCGTTTCCCTGGCCCATGCCATCGCGCTCGCCACGGCCACGTTCTCGACGCTCGTCCTGGGGATGTTCTGCCTCGCGCATCGCCGGCCTGCGTCTCTGCCGTCGCGGGGAGCACTCCCCGGGCTCGCCACCCTGTCGCTGCTCGCCACGGCCGGACTGCTCCTCTTCACGCCATCTCTTTTTGATCGCTATCTCTTCTCGCTCGTTCCGCTCGCGTTCCTCGCCCTGCTGGAGCGCATCCCAACGCGTGTCACTTCGCACCCCGTTGGTCTGGGAGTCGGCTGGGGAGTGACAGCCGTCGTCGGCGGTCTGTCTCTGTTCGGCATTCAGGACGGAATGCAGCGCTCGGACACCTTCTGGAAGACCGCCCGCCACCTTCATTCACTCGGCGTTCAGCCGGCTGACGTCGATGCCGGAATGGCCTATGCCGGATTCTTCCGGTATTCGCCGACCTATCGCGGCCCTCAAAGGATCGGACCCTATCTGAAGCAACTCGCGCCGGCTCATTTTCAGTCCGCCACGGCGAGGTTCAGCCCCCTGTCGCTCTCCGCCAACCGTCCCGTCTGCATTGAGTTTGAACCGCTCAAGGACTGTCGGGTGGTCGCCCGTTTCCCCTTCCGGAGCTGGTTTCGAGCGGGAGAACTCGTCGTGCTCGTGAGGAACGGGGTGCACGATTCCAGCCTCCCCGCACCGTTCGTGCAGTGGATCAACAGCCGCTAATCAGGCTGCACCGCGACACCGTCACGAAACTCACTCTCGAACCGGCCCGTCGCCGCCAAATCGCAAAGCCCCGCGGCCACGTCCTTTGCGCAGCCTCCTTCCCGCCTGGCGCGACTTCGCGTTGCCTCGTTTTGGCCGCCGCCGGTAAAGTTCCGCCCAACCTGCCGCCGGCGATGGAACGCCACAGGCAGCCCCCTTGTTCCGTGTCGTCCGCCCTTATGTCGCTTCTCGAGTGCAGTGGACTCGCCAAGACGTATCCCGGCGGTAAACGGGCCGTCAACGGCGTGTCGTTCTACGTCGACCCCGGCGAGATCGTCGGACTTCTGGGACCTAACGGGGCAGGCAAAACGACCACGTTCCGCATGTCCTGCGGACTCATCGCCCCCACCGAAGGGCGGGTGATGCTCAACGGCAAGGACGTCACGCGCTGGCCCATGTATCAGCGGGCCCGCAATGGCATGGGCTACCTGCCACAGGATCAGAGCATCTTCGTGAAGCTCTCCGTCGAGCAGAACATCCAGGCCGTCCTCGAGTTCCTGCCCATCACCTACCGCGACCGCGTCAACACGATCAACCGGCTCCTCGGCGAGTTCGGCCTCACCAGCAAGCGCAAGCAGATTTCGTCCACCCTCTCCGGCGGTGAGCGGCGTCGCCTGGAGATTGCCCGCTGCCTTGCCAGCAATCCCAAGATCATCCTCCTCGACGAGCCGTTCACCGGCATCGATCCGCGGACGATCAACGACATCCAGGACATCATCGCCCATCTGCGGACGGACGGCATCTCGATCCTGCTGACCGACCACCGCGAGCGTGAGACCCTCACCATCACCGACCGCAGCTACGTCGTCTGCGACGGCCAGGTCCTCGTCAGCGGCGACGCCGCAACCGTCCTGAATGACCCTACTGCCCAGGACCGCTACTTCGGCAAACGCTTCGATGCGACCTCCATCATCGAGGAGAAGTCGCACTTCAAGCCCCGCAAGGCGTCCTGACCCGAGACTCCCCTCAGCCGGCCCGATGCTCAGGGGAGCAGCGTGACCTGTTCCCTGGGAGAGACACTCGTCACCAGCGCCTCCTCGCGGGTCGTCAGCCACTCCTTCCAGCGCGATTCAAACTGCGACGCCGTCATACCCGGCAGCGTTTTGGTGATCGCCCGCTCCCAACCCTGCTCGCCGCACAGTCCGACGAACGCCAGCACGTCTTTCTCCGACAGTTTGTGGTGGCTGACAAGGTATTCGATGACGGCGCCGCTCTGGCCGTAGAACAGTTCGCTCTCGCGCTCATTCTGCGGGCCGTCGCGCATGCTCGTCACCTGCTTCAGCGGCAGGAGCCGCTTCTGGGCCGCTTCGTCCTTCAGAAAGCCGAGCATCCGCTGCTGCCGCTCCGGTGGTTCGGAGAAGACCGCGATCCCTTCGTCGGCCCAGCGCGGAATCGGCTTCCGGCAGAAGTGTTCCGCCAGCACCACGTGCGTCATCTCATGCGTGAGCACGGGCTTCAGCTTGTCCTCGTTGTCGGCCCGCAGGTGCAGCCGCCGCTTCCAGACCCGCCCCTCGCCGATTTCCAGGTCCGCAACACCCCACATCTCCGCCGGCGCACGGGCCCCTCGCTCAAACGTCCGGGCCGTCGGGTACAGGTAGATGTCGCACTTGCACGACCACGTTTCCCGCCGGTCGTCGATCCATCGCGACCGCAGCGATTCGCACGTCTCCTCACAGAACGTCACCAGCGGAACCGCCCGCTCCTGCGGACCCGTGTAGTGAATGCGGAACCGGTTCGATTCCAGCGCCGCCCAGCCCTGGTGACGCACCGGCCGGTAACAGCAGCAGGTCTTGTTGCCGGCCGGGCAGACGTGGTCGGCCGCGCGGCCGGCGGACGCCGTGGCCAGAATCAGAAAACCTGCCAGGCAGCGAGCGAAGTGATTCATTCGGGGCACCCGTGAGCGATGGGGTTAAGGCCGACATGACAAGTTGCATGCCGAACACACCGGTGGGTGCAGAAACACCGGTTCTTCCTGATCGACCGCAGAGGAAAGCGTGAGGACGGCGTCCTACCGTGCTGAGGAGTGCGGCAATGTCGCTGAAATCAGGAGCAGCAGTCTGATTCCATCAAAATGTGGCTTTGATGGACGCCACTTGACACCTTCCCTGTGCACAGAGCAATAATTGGTGTGCCGGCAAACCACAAGTGCAGACGTCCAGGAGCTTCTCATGCTTCGGGCTGTTGTCGGTCTCTTTCTCGTCCTCGTGCTCGGCACGGCGCTCAGTAACGGCGTCCCCACCGGTGATCGCCACGCCTTCGGCTGTGATCAGGCCAGGCCCTCAGTTCTCACGCACGCGCTCGCTCTGGAGTCTGAACTCGAAACCGGCCTCGACGATCTGGCGGATCCCCCCTTCTCGGACGCCATCCCCGAAATGTCGGCCATCGGCCGGCTCGTCACCGGGCGCAGGGACCTCAAGTCCACCCACCTGGAAGCCCTTCTCACCTGTGGCCGACTGCTGATCTAGGCCACTGCTCCCTGCGGCGTGCTCGCTGCGCGCCACGATCCGGCGGTCTTGTCGCTTCGGCGCGCGCACTCGCCCGCGCCCTTTCTCAGGCCTTCCCGAGCGGCGGACGTCGTTCCGCCGCCTGTTTCCCTTTTTTGGAGACGCTCAATGAAGACGCTCGCACGAATGATGTCCTTCTCCGTGGTCCTGGCGGCCGGCTCGGCCGCGATCGCCGCGGACTGCCGTGGCGGGTACGCCGACACGGCCGCCCCGCCGTCGACGGCCCCCGTCCGCACCGCCTACCGCAGCGCCTATACCTCGGTCGGAACTTCGTCGACATCTCTCACCCCGACATATCGAGCCCCAGGGGCGAACATTCATCACATCTACGGCCCCGAAGCCCGCTGGGAGTTCATGAGAAACCGCCAGCATCTTCGCGGCTGGTAAGTGTTCGGGGGACCGGCCCCGCTTCCGTCTCTGGCGGAAGCCGGGGCCAACTTGAATCGAATCGCAGGCCGGCGCCCGATTCCGGGTCGCGAGGCTCGATGTGACGATTGCGGAAAAGGCGGGATCGGCACAGGCCGCGGCGGATTCCTCCTGACAGCCCTAGGATGGCGCTCATGCCTCCGCCCCTGCCGCCGCTTTGGCAAACGGCCGCGGACGGCCGGTTTGCGGACGACTGCGACCCGCACGGACTGCCGATGTTTCTGGTGCGAGCCCGACGGATTGGCAGCGTGCCTCTTCGGAAGCTCCCGCCCTGTGCGCTGCCTCGCGCACTTCTCCTCCACGGAAGGCATCCTGCATGTTTTCAGTCCAGAAGTCGCTGCGCCTCGCCCTCGTCGCCGCGCTCGGTGTTGTTGCGTCCGCCGCCGAAAGCCAGGCCGACAGCCGGTTTGTCTTCGGCAAGGAACCGGTCGCCCGCCACAACCGGGCCGTCCTCGCCCGTAAGGCCCAGGCCTCATACGGCTACCGCTCGGCCGCCCGGTACTCCAACTCCAACTCCACCTACGGCGGAACCGCCATGGTGCAGACCTACCCACGTCCTTCCGCCACGCCGTCCTATGCGACGCGCTCCTACGTGACCCCCGTCGCCGGCTACCGCGTGCAGACCGCCGCAAACGCCGGACACATCGTCCGCTGATCCAGCCGCCGTCCCTCCCGGCAGCTGAGCCTGACGCCCGCAAGACCCTGTGGCCCATCGACGATGGCCCGCAGGGTCTTGTTCGTTGGACCTCTCTCCCAGGGCAAGTCTTTATCGGATCGATTCCCGCCGATACGATCCTCAGGAACTCACCGCAATCAATTCCAGCCCGGTCTCGCCGCGCAACAGCGGAACTCGGCGGATCAAAGGAGTCGCGATGAACGCTTTGAAGCATTTCGGACAGGCGGTCGCTGCAATCACGGTGGCCAGTGTCGTCCACTCCGCGACCGCGGCCGCCCCTGATACCTGGCCCACCTTCCGCGGGCCGGGACGCACCGCAGTCTCACCCGACACCAACCTCCTCGAAAAATGGCCCGAAGACGGGCCGCCGCTCGTCTGGCGCACCACCGGAGTCGGCCGCGGCTTCTCGAGCCTCGCCATCGTCGACGGCAAGGTCTACACCTTCGGCGACACCCTCTCCGAAGGCGCCCCGGACGACAGCGAATACCTGCAGTGCTTCGATCAGAAGACGGGCAAGCGGCTGTGGCTGCACAAGACGACGCCGCTCTGGACGGGCCAGAAGAACATCGGCTGGCAAAGCCCCCGCAGCACGCCCACCGTGGACGGCGATCGGGTCTACGTGCTTTCTCCCGCTGGGGTTCTCGTCGCCTGCAAGTCCGCCGACGGAACTGAAATCTTCCGCGTCGATCTCGTCGGACAGTACGGCGGCAAGAAAGCCGACAGCTGGGGCTACAGCGAATCCCCGCTGATCGATGGCGAGAAGGTCATCGTCACGCCCGGAGGTGAGTCGACGACGATGGTCGCCTTCGACAAGAAAACCGGGAAGGAAATCTGGAAGAACGTCCGCGAGGGGGACATCGGGGCCGGCCACGCCTCGGTCGTCACGTCCGATATCGGCGGCACGAAGGTCTACGTCACCACCACCGGCAGCGGCGCCCTGGGCGTCCGCGCCGAGGATGGCAAGGTCCTCTGGAGCTATCCGATCGAGAAGACCACCGCCGTTATCCCCACTCCCATCATCCGCGGCGACCTCGTCTTCTTCGCGATGGGTTACAACACCGGCGGCGGAGCGCTCCTGAAGCAGGTCCCGCAGGCCAACAAGGACGTCAAGATCGAGCCGGTCTACGACCTCAAGCCCGAACTCAAGAACAAGCACGGCGGCGTCGTCCTCGTCGGCGACTACCTCTACGCCGACCGCGACGACAAGGGCCTCCCCTACTGCGCGGAATTCATGACCGGAAAGATCGTCTGGCCTGAAAAACGGGGGAGTGGAAAGAAGTCCGCCGCCATCGCCGCGGCCGACGGACATCTCTACATCCGCTACCAGGACGGCGTCATGGTCCTCGCCAAGGCCGATCCCTCCGGATATCAGGAAGTCGGCTCGTTCACTCCTCCCGGCTCCGGTGAACGTTCGAGCTGGGCCCATCCCGTCATCGTGGATGGCATGCTCTTCATCCGCGAAAACGACTCCATCATGTGCTACGACGTCCGCGACAAGTCGTCCGGATCCAGCGCCGCCAGCCAGTAAAGACCACCGCGAATGAAACAGGAAACAGCCGGCCATCAGGGCCGGCTGTTTTCGTTGCCGGCCACCGGAATCCTGAACACGATACAATCCGGGATGCCGCCGACCTCGCCGAGAAAGTGAAACCTGATGACCCATCGTCGATTGCTGCTGCTCGCCGGAGATTTCGTGGAGGACTACGAGATCATGGTCCCGTTCCAGGCGCTCCAGATGGTCGGCTGCGAGGTCCACGCCGTCTGCCCCGGCAAGAAGGCCGGGGAAACCGTCCGCACCGCCATCCACGATTTCGAAGGCGACCAGACCTACTCGGAAAAGCCGGGCCACAACTTCCGGCTCAACGCCACGTTCGATGAAGTCCACCCGGGAACGTACGACGGACTGGTCATCCCCGGCGGCCGTGCGCCGGAATACCTTCGCCTCAATCCGCGCGTCCTCGAAATCGTCCGCGCGTTCATGACCGCGAAGAAGCCCGTCGCCGCCATCTGCCACGGCCTCCAGATCCTCGCCGCCGCGGATGTGCTCAAAGGCCGTCGCGCCACCGCCTACCCCGCCTGCGGCCCCGAAGTCCGCCTCGCTGGTGGCGAATACGTCGCCTGCGACGTCGATGCGGCCGTCGTCGACCGTAACCTCGTCACTTCCCCGGCCTGGCCCGGACACCCCGCCTGGCTCCGGGAGTTTCTGAAGGTGCTGGGAGTATCGATCAGCGGATGACCGCGCCCGTTGTCGACGCTGCCAGCGTCGCCCGAGTACCCGGTACTGAGTCCGCAGCGGCGAGCACGCCGGCCAAGCCAGTTCATTCCTGATGCCCGAGTCGCCGCCACAGATCGATGTCCTGACTCCCCCCGGTCGCGGGGCCGTCGCGGTGATCTCCTGCACCGGCGACGTCGCCATTCTCGACAGTTCCGCATCATCGTCCCCGCTCTGCGTCGCCCGCGACGGATATCCCTTCGCCAATCACGCGATCAATCGAATCACCTTCGCGCGCTGGGGAGCAGAGCACCCCGAAGACGTCGTCGTCTGTCGCACCTCGGAGCACGCGTTCGAAATCCACTGCCACGGCGGCCGCGCGGCCGTCGAACGGATTCGCGCGGATCTCGCGGGAGTCATTGAAGACGCTTCGACGCGCAAGGGGTCTCCGATCGACGAACGCCAACGCCTGCTGGCTGCGGCCTGGGACGCCGTGTCGCGGGCAACAACCTTGCGAACGGCGGACCTGCTCCTGCATCAGGCGGAAGTCGCCTGGCCCAGGGCACTCCAGGCGAGCGGCCGGTGTGAACCGGCTGAGGGCGCGACGTTCTCCGCCGATCATCCGCAGGCCGACGCCCCCCCCTCGCCGGAATGGAGAGCCCAAACGCTCGAATGGGTGGAGTTCGGCCGGCATCTCACGGAGCCCTGGACAGTCGCCCTCGTCGGCAAACCCAACGCCGGCAAGTCGAGCCTGATGAATGCCCTCGCCGGCTTTCAGCGTTCGATTGTGAATCCCACCCCCGGAACCACGCGCGACGCCGTCACGCTCGATGTCGCCTTCGACGGCTGGCCGGTCCGGCTCGTCGACACCGCGGGTCTCCGCGACTCGACCGATGAACTCGAGGCCGCGGGAATCGAACGCGCCCGGGGGGTCATCGCCTCAGCCGACCTGGTCCTGCACGTCTTCGACGCGACCGAGCCCCAACCGGAATTCGTCGAACACGCCATTCCGGTTGCCAACAAGATCGATCTGCTCCCGGAATTCACCTGGTCTGCTCGAACGGCGACAGTCTCCGCACTGACGGGAGCCGGTATCGACCAGCTGATCGAAGCGATCGTTGCCCACCTCATCCCGCACGAGCCGCCACGGGGTCTGGCAATCCCGATCGCTCCCGAACACCTTACCCACCTGAATCCTGAAACCTGAATCCTCCAAAAACACAACAGGCCTTGCGAGGAAATCCCCGCAAGGCCTGTCGTCATTCGATCGATTCCGATTGTCAGATCACTCCGACCAGTTGTGGGGGTTCATGAACCACCACCAGCGATCGGTCCGGCTGCTGAACTTCAGGTTCCAGCTGCCGTCTTTCCATTCCAGCGTCGACTTCCGCCAGCCGAGCGGAACCTGCGGGTACGGGTAGTACGGTCCGATGTAGGGGAACGCACTCGCATCGTACTGGCTGGGGTAAGCGATCGCGGCCGTGTTGTCGTACGCCGCATAGCTCGGCCATGCGTATTCCGGAACGTTCGGCTGGTTGTACACCATGTGTCCGCCAGCCGGGATCACGCCAGGTCCGCCCTGGGCAGCCATCGGAACCGGAGCGGCTCCGGTGGTCGCCTGACGCAGGCCCATCTGCTGGATCTGCTGCGGGGTCATGGCCATTCCGACTCCCGGGGGCATCCCCATCCGCGGATCCATGCCCGGAGGCATTCCCTGCGGAGCCATTGCCATCTGCTGCGGATAGCCGGCCGGCATCACCGGGGCCTGCGGACGGGACTGGGCCACCGGGCGACCCTGGAAGGTCATCCGGTTCACCACGTTCTGGACGCCCGGCACCGAGCGGGCGGCCTGTTCGGCCTGCGCCGCGGCTTCCGGAGCTCCAACGCTTCCGCCCAGCGTGCACGTGCCGGCCGAGAAGCGGACTTCAATGTCATACTTCGACAGCCCGCTCGCCGAGAGGGCCTTCGCAATTTCCTGCGCCGTTTCCTGGTTGCCGGCAGCCGGAGCAGCGGCCGCTTCGCCGTTCACCTGGCGAACCTGCTGGTGCGGTGCACCTTCGAATCCGGCCTGGGTCACCCCGGGCATCGGACGGGCTGAAGCCGCCACCGAAAGCTGGTTGTTCACCGAAGAAACGCCCGGCACGCTCGAGATCACCTGCGTGGCAAGGGCCTTCTGCTGCGGATCCGCGGCTTCGCCGGTGATCGTGCAGACACCCTTGTCAAACTGCAGCTGAACGCCCTTGCCCCGCAGCGGGGCGGCTTTCAAAGCGGCGGCAATCTTGTTCGCCATCGCCTGGTTCGACGTGGCAGAGGCGGCGGGGGCCCCCGTGGAATCGGCCGGTCCGGCGATCACGAAGCCCGGGGCTGTCGCCAGAAGGGCCATACTCAGGACCCATTTCCGAGGCAGACGCATGAACTGACTCCTTCAGTTTCAGGTTGGCAAGAGCCGCACAAGCGGTTCGCCCCGCGCGGACTCGATCGAATGAGATCAATCTTCGTATCGGCACGGTCGTGACGGTGAGTTCAAGAATTCCGGTTATCTCGGGTGAATCGATTGTGAGAATCCCGCCCTCACTCCCCCACGGCCGGACTCGATGCGGCGCAACTCCTGAATCCGGAACCATTTCGAACACTTTTACTCACTGCGGCTCGCAACCACGCTTGAACGGTGGAGGAACCATGAACTTCGAATCTGCGAATCCGCACCGCTCAATCCCGCCGGCCGACTCCGCAACGAACCGCCCAAAGGAGAGCGCCAACCCACCTCACGGAACTCGCCTGAGGAGGAACGGCATGGACAACGCACCCCACCCCCACTCCGTTCATCTTGCTCTCAATGCCCCGCTGCCGTCCCCGGGGCCGCCCGGACAAGCAACCTGCCTTCCGCGCTGGCGAAAACGTCCCGGCTCGGTGTCAGAATCTCGCTGCGACATGCGACGCAACCACCTTTATTCACTAAAGGTTCCGGCCCCAAGTCCCTTCAGGCAGACGAAGACTCTTCCCGATGCGCAACCCCTCCCATCAGGGAAGGGAGTTCGTTCTTTGGCAACGCAAACAGGGGGATCAGCCCCGCGAGAGGGGGTGAAAAAAGCACTCCAAAGCTCGTCACACATGTCACAGGTCCAGAACTCCAATGCTTCAGACGGTTTCTCGCTGTCACAGGTCGTCACAGGTCTCCCTCCGGGGGGGCGAGCCTCCGCGACGACGAATGTCCACGCGCCCTGGACCGTCCATCGTGCGGGCGGTCAACACCGACCCGCCTACGAAACGCGGCCAATCGCTGTCAGAATGGATGTCGGACCCCGCGCAGAATCGGCAATCCATGGGGACATGAGGATCCCTTCACTATTTTCGCTCCCACTTGGAGGTTCAGATGAGGAGCGGATAAGAAACAATTCACGTTCGGACTCATGGTCTTGACCGTTCTGGGTTTCCGCCGAAAACAAGGGGGTAGCCAGACGGGGAATGCCATGATCCAAGGCAACGACGACCACGTTTTCAGCCCTCTGTGGCGAGTCGATCAAGCGCATCCCAACGGCCTACGAAGAAGAGGAACGAATTCCGTGCAGAAACTGATTCAGGGCATCCACCAGTTCCAGGAAGAGACCTTCCGGCCACTGCAGGGGCTGTTCGAGTCTCTCGCCCGCGGCCAGAGCCCGGAGACCCTTTTCATCACCTGCTCG
Source organism: Caulifigura coniformis (assembly GCF_007745175.1). Taxonomy (GTDB): domain Bacteria; phylum Planctomycetota; class Planctomycetia; order Planctomycetales; family Planctomycetaceae; genus Caulifigura; species Caulifigura coniformis. Next base: position 6,535,952 of record NZ_CP036271.1, read on the forward strand.
GATTCGCGCATCGACCCCAACCTGCTGACCAAGTCGCAGCCGGGCGATCTGTTCATTCTGCGCAATGCGGGCAACATCATCCCGCCGCATACCGGCCAGGCGGGCGGCGAGGCCGCGACCATCGAGTTCGCGGTGACCGGCCTTGGCGTCAAGGACATCATCATCTGCGGCCACTCCCACTGCGGAGCGGTCAAGGGCCTTCTCGACCCTTCGAAGCTCGAGGGCCTTCCGGCCGTCGCCCAGTGGCTTTCCCACGCTGAGGCCACCAAACGCATCATTGAGGAAAACTACGCCGATCTGTCGCCCGAAGATCAGGTGCGGGCGGCCATCGAAGAAAACGTCCTCGTCCAGCTCGAAAACCTGCGCACGCTTCCGTGCGTGAAATCGCGGCTGGTGAAAGGCGACCTCAGGCTTCACGGCTGGGTCTACAAGATCGAGACCGCGGAAGTTTTTGCCTATGACCGGATCGACGGCCAGTTCGTGCCGCTTGAGCAGTACCGATTCCCCGCCAGCGATCCCATTCGCCGCCGGGTCGCCGCGACCATTTGAACGCAGCGCATCGAGCGCGGCGTGTGTTGGAAGCTGATTCAGACGGCATGCTGATTCAGATCCTCAAGATGTAAGGCTCTACCAGTGAAACAGACTGCAGCGACGTCCCGGTTTTCCTTTTCGGACGTCTCCGCCGGCCTTGTCGTCTATCTCGTCGCCCTCCCACTCTGCCTCGGTGTCGCGAAGGCATCGGGAGCCCCCTATTTCGCCGGCATCCTGGCCGGCATCGTCGGCGGCATCGTCGTCGGCGCCTTGAGCGGCTCCCATACCAGCGTCAGCGGTCCGGCCGCCGGCCTCACGGCCGTCGTCGCCACGCAGATTCATGCCCTGGGCCTTCAGGGTTTCCTGCTCGCGGTCGTGATCGGTGGCGTCCTGCAGATCGTAATGGGCATCGCCCGTCTCGGATTCCTTTCGGCCTTCGTGCCGACTGCGGTCATCAAAGGGCTGCTGGCCGCCATCGGGATCATCCTGATCCTCAAGCAGATTCCCCACGTGCTCGGGCACGATGCCGATCCCGAAGGCGAAATGTCGTTCTTCCAGGTCGACGACCAGAACACGTTCTCCGAACTGGCCGCGATCCTCAACGACTATCACCTCGGAGCGGCCCTCATCGGCCTCGCCGCTCTCGCCGTCCTCATCATCTGGGACAAGGTGAAGTTCCTGAAGAACCTCCCCGTCCCCAGTCCGCTCGTGGCCGTCCTCGTGGGAGTGGGCATCAGCGAATACCTGCGGACCATCGGCGGCGCGTGGATCGTCTCCGGGAATCACCTCGTGGAAGTCCCCGTGGTGGAGAGCCTCTCGGGTTTCAAACAGTTCCTCCTCACCCCCGACTTCCAACAACTCGGAAATCCAGCGGTGTTCCTGGCGGGCGTCACCATCGCTATCGTCGCGTCGCTGGAAACCCTGCTGAACCTCGAAGCGGTCGACCGGCTTGATCCGAGGAAGCGCGAGTCACCGGCGAGCCGCGAACTCGTCGCCCAGGGCGTCGGCAATACCGTCGCCGGGCTCATCGGCGGCATCCCGGTCACCTCCGTCATCGTTCGCAGCTCGGTGAACGTCAATATGGGCGCCACGAGCAAGGCGTCTTCCATCATTCACGGCAGTCTGCTGCTCGTCAGCGTGGCCGTCTTCCCGGCCTGGCTCAATCGGATTCCGCTCGCCTGCCTCGCCGCCATTCTGCTGGTGACCGGCTACAAGCTGGCCAGTCCGAAGATCATCCGCGGCATGTGGCGCGAAGGACGTGAACAGTTCCTCCCCTTCATCACCACCGTCGTCGCCATCGTCCTCACCGACCTGCTGACCGGAATCATCATCGGTCTCGCCATCAGCATCGGATTCGTCCTCCGCAGCAACCTGCTCAGGCCCATGCGGAACTTCGTCGAGAAGCACGCCGCAGGCGAGGTCCTCCGAATCGAACTTGCCAGCCAGGTCAGCTTCCTGAACAAGGCTGCCCTTGAGCGCACGCTCCTCGATGTGCAGCCGGGCGGGCATGTCCTGATCGATGCCCGCGGCACCGACTACATCGATCCCGACGTCCGCCACCTGATTGAAGAGTTCAAGGAACGCTCCGGGCCCGTGCGCGGCGTCGACGTCAGCCTCGTCGGCTTCGATAGCAAGAAGCACGGCCTGCACAGCGAAATGAACTTCATCGACTACGTCGACAGGACCGTTCAGGACAAGATGACCCCAGGACGCGCCCTCGAACTCCTGAAGGAAGGCAACCAGCGGTTCCGCAACGGCACCCGACTCACCCGGGATCTGGGCCGGCAGATGCAGGAAACCGCGCCCGGCCAGCATCCCATGGCCGTCATCCTCAGCTGCATCGATTCCCGAAACCCGGCCGAGATCATCTTCGACCTCGGCCTGGGCGACATCTTCAGCGTCCGCATCGCCGGCAACGTCGTCAGCAGAAAGGTGCTCGGCAGCATCGAGTATGGATGCGCCGCCGGAGGCGCGAAACTGGTCGTCGTCATGGGCCACACCCGCTGCGGGGCGATTACCGAAGCGGTGAACTGCCTCGCGCTCGATGGATCAGAAGCCGGCGCCGCGTGCCATCACCTGCAGTTCATCGTCGAGGACATCAGCCCCTCCGTCGATGAGGCGACCGCCCGCAGTATTGCACAGGCCTCCGGCGCACAGCGTGAAGAACTGATCGACGCCGTGGCGCGACGCCACGTTCGACATGTCATTGACGCCATCAGGGGTCAGAGCCCGGTGCTCCGTCGCCTGGAAGAAACGGGACAGATCCAGCTCGTCGCCGCGATGTACGACGTCCGCTCAGGAAACGTGAAGTTCGAGACGGGACATCCAGCCGGTTCCATCGCTACGCCGCAGCCGCAATCCGTCTGACCCGCGCGCGTCGAACGTCAACGTGAAGTGGTGTCCCGGCGCCGATTTTCTGGAATGTGTCGGTTTTGACGAGACTGGGCACAAGTCGTCCCTCGAAGCCAGCCGATAGAGATTGATCGCTTCCTCGGAGTGATCAATGACGCTGATCATTCGCCGCTCGACACCGGACGCTCCCGGAGAGTGACTTCAGGCGTCGTTCGCAGCGGCGCACCGCGTCGCTGCAGCAGGCACCGATGCGAAACCCGGATCGTCGTAGCTACTGGCTGGACGCGTTCACGCTGCGCGGCTCCGTGACGCCTCACGTCGCGTCCGTCGTCGTCACGTTCGGCATCCTGTCGATGGGCATCTGCTCGTTGTCCTGGCTCGCTGAAAACACCATCGGCCATCGCCTGGCCCTCCAGGACGCCCCCTATGAGATCGCAGGCGCCGTCCTCGGCCTCCTGCTCGTCTTCCGCACCAACGCCGGCTACGACCGCTGGTGGGAGGCCCGCAAGCTCTGGGGCGGAATCGTCAACCAGTCGCGAAACCTGGCCATCTCCGGTTTGACCTACGGACCAACGGACGCCGACTGGCGGCGACGCTTCATTGCCTGGACCGCAGCCTTCCCGCATGTCGCCCGCAACTCCCTCCGGGGCGACAGCGTCCCCGCCGAGGTCAACCTGCTCCTCGGACCGCAAAACGCCCGGCAGCTCGAAGAATGCGAGCACATGCCCAGCCTCGTCTCCCTCCGCATCGCCCTGCTGCTGCGCGAGGCGAACGAGCGCCACCAGATGGACCGCTTTTCCTTCCTCCGCGTCGATCACGAGCGGGCCGAACTGATCAACCACATCGGGGCCTGCGAACGCATCCTGAGAACGCCGCTCCCCCGCGTGTATGCCATCAAGGTGCGGCAGTTCATCACCCTGTTTCTTTTGACTCTCCCCCTGTCGCTGCTGCATCGCCTCGAAACCGACTGGCTGATCCCGCTGATTACCATGGTCGTGGCCTACCCGCTTGTCGCCCTCGATCAGATCAGCGTCGAACTGCAGAACCCCTTCAACAACCTGAACCTCAACCACCTGCCACTCGACGACATCGCCGCCATGATCGAGCGGAACGTCACATCCCTGTCGAACTACAGCGACCCTGAGAATGCCGAGGTCATCGACTTCCGGCCAGTGCTGCACGAGTCGGCCTGATCTCGCGGCCGGATGCGATGCGCGGGAATACCGCGCCCTCAGCCGCTACGATCAGGCTTCCGTGTCCCGCCCGCCGACATCTGATCGTCCACTTCAATGCTCTGCCCGTTCTGCCGCCAGGGAGAAACCAAGGTCATCGATTCCCGCGGCAGTGAAGATTTCGTGATCCGCCGCCGCCGCAAATGCCTGCAGTGCAACCGGCGGTTCACGACCTACGAAAAGCTCGAGGAATCGCCCCTGAAGGTTGTGAAGAAAGATGGTTCGCGCGTCGTTTACGATCGCGAACGCATCCGTTCAGGCATCGAGAAGGCGTGCTACAAACGCCCCGTCAGCCCCGAGCAGATCGAACAGATCGTCAACGAGGTCGAACGCGGCGTGTACGAGAGCTTCGATCGCGAAGTCCCCTCCCGCTACATCGGCGAACAGGTGTTCGACCGGCTCCGGCATGTCGACCAGATCGCGTTCGTGCGGTTCGCGTCCGTCTATCGCAGCTTTCAGGACGTCGACGATTTCGCCAACGAACTCAAGCGACTGCTGCGCGAACGCGACCGGTCCCTTTAAGCCGACCGCTACTTGAGATGCTTGTCGGCGAAGTTCAGGTACTGTTCCCAGTCGTAGGCGTTGATGTCGTGCTTGCCGGTCCGCAGGTGGTAGCCGATGTGGCCCTTCTGGACAGCGGAGTCGGCCGGCGGCAGCGCTTCGCTGTCGGTGCCGAGACCCGTCAGGCCGAACAGCTGGTAGACCGGGCCCGTATTGAGCGCCGCGAGGTATTCGCCGTGCGGATCGGCCCACTGGTCTTCCGTGGCGCTGGCGACGTAGACCGGGCGCGGCGCCATCAGGGCGATGAGCTCGTGCTGGTCGAACGGCAGCTCGGCCTCCTTGTCGTTGAACTGGAGGGCGTTGTCGCACAGCCAGTGCGGAAACGAGTCGTTGATGCGTTTCCAGGTCTCGCCGAAGATCCGCTTGCTGAGGGCCGCGCCGCAGGCGCCGGAGTCGTTCGAGATGACGAGTGCGAAGCGCTCGTCCTGAGCGCCGGCCCAGAGGGAGGTCTTTCCCAGGCGTGAATGGCCCAGCACGGCGACGCGCTTCGCGTCGATCTGCGGATCGGTCTCCAGGTAGTCGAGCGCCCGACTCAGCCCCCACGCCCAGGCGCCGATCGAACCCCATTCGTCCACTGCAGGCTTCGTCTGGCCCGCCTTGTAGAACAGCGGATGGACGCCGTTCTGGAAACCGTCGTCCACATCAGGATCGATGTCGCCGTAATAGATCGTGGCGACGGCGTAGCCCCGATCGATCGCCATCTCGAACGGCCAGCGGGACGCTGCGACGCCGCGGGAGGCTTCGGTCGCCCGATGGTCCTTGACCGACGGATCGCCTTTAGGAGCCGAACGCATCCAGTTGGTATTCAGAGTGATGCCGGCGTCGGGATGGGTGGCGTGGTTGCCCTTGAAGTTCAGGCCCAGGAAACAGGGCGCCTTGGCCTTCGTCTTCGGGGTGAACAGCAGGATCGTCATTGTCGGGTCGCCCGCTTTCCCCGTGAAGTTGACGACGACTTCCTTGCGAACCGCCTTGCCGCCAAGGGCGTTCTCGTCGACGTTCGCGACGGTGAAGGTCATGCCGGGGAATGCTCCGGCCGGTGTCTTGCCGTATTCGAGCTCGGCGAACAGCTTGAGGAGTTCGGGGCGGCGTTTCGATTTCCACTGCTCGACCGTCGTGACTTTCGACCCGTCCAGGCAGGTCAGCGGATCCGGAAGCGTATAGGCCGGAACCTTGTCCTCGTCGTAGTTGAATCCTTTAGTGTTCTGGGCGCTGGCGGTCGCAGCGAGCAGGGTCAATGCGACAAAAGCACGGAGGGGCGTCATGGCGGGCCTGTGGAGGCGGGAGTGCGAGCCGGGTGAAACACGCTCGCGTTCAGTGTCGTAGTGGGGCGACGGTGGCACAACCAAGGCGGGTGCCCGTTAAGCTGAGCCCATGAATGACGCGCCGACATACCGCCGCACCTTGATGCACTGCTTCCAGCTCAGCATGAAGTGGACGACGATTATTTACGCCGCAATCCTGGGCACGGCTCTGCTGATTCCAGCGACGTATCGCGACCCACTGAATTCCTGGGACAAACTCGGTAGCGCGGTCGGAGGGCTGGTTGTGCTCTGGCTGTGGGGGTTGGTTGGAGCCGCTCTGGTCAGCCCGCTGGCCCATGCACTGGCGAGGCGACGTCGACTGCAGGCCTCTGGTAAGGCCGACAACCCGGATCAACGCTCCCACTGACGCACGCCCCTACATCTCGCGCTGCCCAACCCGCATCTCAATCTCCTCCAGCGGGATGAAATCGCCCTGATTGACGCCGGGGCACGATTCTCCCGTCCGCTCCCACGCTTCCGGCGACTCGATGTTGCTCCGCCAGAAAGGCCAGGTGCGGCATTGCGTCGGACGGGCTTCGTAGATCGAGCATCCTCGCGTGCGCGGATCGAAGAACGTGCAGTCGCCGTTGGCGAACTCCGACAGCGAGAGACGCCCGGCATATAATCGGGTGTGCATCAGCCGGATCTCGCCGATCGACTTGCCGGTGTGTTCGGCGATCGCCCGCAGTTCGTCGTCGTTGATCCAGACAAAGCCCGGAAACCCGGAGCAGCAGTTGCCGCACTGCGTGCATTCAAAGCGGAGTCCGTCCCGATACCAGGGAGCGTCGGAGGGAACGGTCATCACGGGGTCCTTCGGATCGGCCGGAGCGTCGTCAAAGACGCCACCGGCCATGGCATCGTTATACCCCGCAGGATGAGACCAGGCCACGGGCCGGGCGCATTCGGTTCCGCCGGCGTCCACTTCCCGCTCAGTCGTGACAACCGTCGTGCCCGGCAGAGTGCAAATTCCACATGTGCGCGGATTGCCCGGTGCGATGCGTTTCGTCACCACCCCGAGCAGGCGAATCGCAGTTTCTGCCGAAGCGGGACATGGCGAATGTGGTGTAGCGTTGATCGAACATCCGATGCCTTGAGCAGGACGAACCACTCAATCGCAGGAGGGGATGTTCGCACGAGGCTTTCCATAGAGGGGCGCGGTCATGTTGGTGTTGAGCCGTAAGCAGGACGAGAAAATCATCATCGGCGATTCGATCACACTGATGGTGGTGTCGATCCAGGGGGACAAGGTCCGCCTCGGCATTGAAGCGCCTAAGCACGTGAGCATCCATCGCGAAGAAGTCTATCAGGCGATCCAGCGCGAGCGCCAGACGCCGCCGACAGCGCAGCCGATGCAGTGATCCGATTCGCCGGAAGGGCCCCTAAGGGCTTTCTCGCCTGCGATAGACGATCCCGGTGTCCACGCGCTCAAACCCCGCGCCGCTCACGGCGCGCATCGCCGATTCATTCGTCTCTGGCGAGTGAATTTCCGCGCAGCCAGCCAGATCCTGACGCAGCTGCCGGATCACCTCGATCAGCAGCGTCATCCCGAACCCCTGGCCGCGGTATTCGGCAGTCACCACCAGGTCCACCAGCCCGATCGCGCGCTGATTCCAGACCGGGATGTACTGGTCAAGACCCACGGCCGTCAGTACGGCCACCGTCTCCTGCGACTTCTTGAACTTCAGCTGGTACTGCAGGCAGTCCAGACGACCGAAGCGCGTGAACCACCACCACGTCGGCCGCTGCGGCTTCTCCGACACCTCCAGGTACGTCTGCCGGCGGTTCATCACCACCTTCGCCGACGTCGGATCCTTTCCCGAGAGCATCTCGCGGATGAAGATCCCGTGTTTCTCGACGGCCTCGTAGCCGACCGCGGTCAAGAACGGCATCGCGAGCGGATCGCTCTCGAAGAATCCCGAAGGCCGCGATCCGCCGTACAGGCCGAAATAGAACGGGTCGTTCATCAACGACGGGCCGGCGTACAGCGTCTCGCTCCCCCGCTGCCGCAGGTACTCCTCGACCCGGCTCACGAGTTCGCGTCCGATTCCCCGTCGGCGATACTCGGGATGCACGACCACCGCGCAGATCACACCCACGGACTGGTCGAGCCCAGATTGGTCGGCCTTCGTCCCGAAGCCGCCGTGAGCCATCCCCACGACGCGATCTCCATCGCAGGCGAGGATCAGCCCCTGCGGATCGAAATAGGGCTGCGCGTAGTTCGAGATCTCGAACGGCTCGGTCGAGCGGCTCTGGATCGCTGCCCGTCCCAGACCGCTGTCACCCCACAACTGCAGGATGCGGGGAGGATCGGCATTTTGAAACGTGCGATAGCTGAGCACCGTGCCGTTCTCGTCCGGACGACGGGGCGGCGATTCGTCGTTCGCGGGCGCCCGCGAACTCGGTAACCTGCCTGCCGGAAGACTCGACCTGCGTTACTTGCGCTTGACGGCCTTCTTCACCGCCTCGGCGACTTTCTCAGGCGTCAGGCCGTACTTCACGAGGAGGCCGTCCGGGTCTCCTGATTCGGCATAACGGTCGCCGATGTTCACAAATTCCATCGGCACCGGCTTCGACTCGACGACGGCCTGGGCGACCACCGATCCGAGCCCGCCGTGCGGCAGGTGCTCTTCGGCCACCACGATGCAGCCCGTCTCCTTCGCGGCCTTCGCGATCGCGTCCACATCCAGCGGCTTGATGGTGTGCATGTCGATCACGCGGCACTGCACGCCTTCGGCCTCGAGGGCCTTCGCCGCATCGAGAGCGCAGGCGACCATCAGGCCGTTGGCGATGATCGTGCAGTCCTTGCCGTCGCGGACCTGGATCGACTTGCCGATCTTGAACTTCACATCCGCGGCGTGGATGTCGGCGACTTTCTGCCGACAGACGCGCAGGTAGGTCGGGCCTTTGTGTTCGATCATCGCCTGGGTGGCAGCCCTGGTCGTGGCGGCGTCCGAGGGGACGATCACCACCACGCCCGGCAGCGAGCAGGCCAGGCCGACGTCTTCAATGCCCATCTGCGAAGGACCGTCTTCGCCGATCGAAATGCCGGCGTGCGAGCCGACGAGTTTCACGTTCAGGTCGGGAAACGCGACCGACATGCGGATCTGGTCGAAGGCGTTGTCCAGGAGGAAGCAGGCGAAGCTGGCGACAACCGGAATCTTCCCGCACGCCGCCAGACCGCCGGCGACGCTGACCATGTTGCTTTCGGCGATGCCGACGTTGACCGCCCGGTCCGGATAGGCCTTCGCAAACACCTCGGTGCGGGTGCTGTTTCCGACGTCGCCGTCGACCGTGCAGACGAGCGGATTGGTCGCGCCGACTTCCTTGAGGGCGTCGCCAAAGGCGTCGCGCATCGCTTTGCCGAGCTTCAATCCGCTTTTTTCACCGAGATACATGGCGCTGCCGTCTGAATCGTCTGGAAGTGTTCGCTGCGAGGACCTGCCGGAGGCACTCTCGGCCCGGCGAGTCGAAAACCGGGAGGATACCGCCTGCGCTGTCTCCCGCAAAGCAAACGCTCCCTCGCCTCAGGGCGAGTCACTTTTTCACACCAGGTCGTCTGTTGTCACTGCAAGTCATGTTGCGGCAACGACGAACTGGCCCATCTTGAAAAAGTGACCAGCCTTGCGCGCAACTCTCAAGCTTGTGCAGGGATTGGGAACAGTGTGGAGGTGTTTGACGCCGAGGGGGCAAGGAGGGCGCGTTGTGTGGGTGGTCCTGTACTCCTCGCCCTCTTTTCCTGCGGAAGTTCAGTAGAAGGATCGGGAGAGCGTGGGTGGTGCGGACATGGAGCCGGCCGGGCCGGTGTGTGTGTCGACAGGTTGACGGTGGTTGTGTTCATAGGTTCTCCATCATGACGGGGGCGGTTGCGCGGGGGGCCCGGTACTCGGTACTCGGTACTCGGAAGTGCTTGGGCGGGTGGGGATTGGGGCGGGGCGAGTCACTTTTTCACGGTCGGTCGACTTTCGTCACCGCAAGTCATTTTGCGGCAATGGCGCAACCCAACGTTGAATTGGCCCATTTTGAAGAAGTGACCAGCCCTGTCCCTCGCCTCCAGAGCCAGCGCGGGGCTCCAGAGTCAAAGCCTCGCGTCTCCCAGGAGACGAACTGCTTCGCGTGGCTGCTTCACAGCATGAAGAGCAAGAAGAACGGGGCCGGGGGGCCATCCTGTCGTCTTGCCCTTCCTCCCCTGGAAGTTTTGAAACCGCATGGCGTTCCGGTCGGGAATCGTTCGTTCCGGGCGGGTTGGCGAGGCGTTGATGGCCGTTTGAGTCGCGTTGATCGTGTTCATGGTCCCTCCGATCGTCCGTGGAGGGTTGCGCGCGGGGGCAGGTCCCCATGCGGTCCGCCAAGGGCAGGGGGGCTCAAACAAAACGCCCCGGCCGGTCAAGGACCAGCCGGGGCGTTCGAGCCACGCCCGTCAACTACTTGATCAGGTAAGCCTTTCCGCGGAGCCGCACGAGCAGGTCTTCATCCGACGCCTGGTTGGCGAGGATCTGGTTCTCCTCGGGCGAGTTGGCCGAGACGATCGCGAAGTATTCGCTCGAGTAGCGGTCGACGGTCGTAATGCTGGCCGCGTCTTTCTCGACGTCGAGGTTCGCCGTGTCCGGTGTCACCACGACCCGCCCCCGTTTGTACAGGGCCTGGTTTCCCAGGTTCCGCACCGTCGAAGCCACCACCTGCTTGTCGTCGACACTGAAATACGTCGCCGCCCCCGGCAGTCCGTCGGCCGGAGCGGGCTTTGACGCGGCCGGGGCGCCATTCGCCTCCCTCAGCGCGTTCTTGCCGAACCGCTGGGCGACGCCGGCCTTGCCTTCGGGGCTCCGCACCAGCAGTTCCAGTTCCCTGGTCGTCCGGGCCTGGTTCGACAGGGACGCCACGTCGGGACGGACTGACTCATCGGCCAGGAACGACGTGTAGGGCGTCAGGATGCCATGCTTCGTGGAGAGCGCCACGAGTTCGTTGACCAGTTCCTGGTTGTGCCCGTTGAGGTCGAGCTGGTCGATCAGTTCCCCGATCCGCCGGGTGGCCCACAGCTTCTCGACGAACGCCAGCGTCTGGTCGCCGCTCTTCTCGATGAAGTCGGCCGGGAAGTCGAACACCTTGTGATCGGGCCCGATCGCCCCTGAGAGGATCACTTTCGCCGCGCCGAACCGCCGGTATCGTCCGACGATGACGACCTGCTCGCCGGCGAACAGGTCGAAACCCGATCCGGGATACATGCGCGTGATCGGGTTCGGCCCCGACCACGGTCCATCGAACTGGAACTGGACGTCGACGTTCGTCAGTACGGGCGAGCTGATCCGGCTGAACACGCGGCTCACAGCGACTTCAATGTCGTCTTCGGGCCGGACGTATTCGCTCGCCCCTGAGTTTTCGCGGGCGAGCCGATCGAGAAGCCGGCTGTTGACGTCGTATCCCACCCCGAAGTTGAGCAGCCGGACGTGGGCCCGGTTGGCGGCTTTTACCGCCGCGGCAATCTTCGATTCGTTGGTTTCTCCCACGGTCGGCAGGCCGTCGGTCAGGAACAGCAGATACGAGGGGCGCGACGTGTCGGTCAGCGGTTTCAGGGCCGTCGTGAGCGCGTCATGAATGTTCGTCCCCCCGCCGGCGTAGAGACCGTCGGCATACGCGAGAGCGGCCTTGCGCGTGGCGTCTGTGAACTTTTCCAGCTCGGGCCGGAACGACTCGACCGCCCCTTCGTAGGAGACGATGTTGAGCGTGTCCCCCTCACGCAGATTGTTGAGGACCGATTTCAGGGCCTGCCGCGCCTGCTCGATCTTCTTGCCCGCCATGCTTCCACTGCGGTCGACCACAAACACGATCGTCTTGGCGGCCGGCGGCGCGTCGCCCACGGGAAGCTGCGGCGTCGTCAGCAACAGGAAATAGCCATCCTCCTTTTCGTTGGGCCGGTACGTCAGCACGCTCGTTCCCAGCTGTCCCGGCTGGACGTCGTAGAACAGCCGGAAGTCCGTCGTGGGGACGTCCCCCGTGCGGGTGTAGGTGATCACGGCGCGGCGGTTGTCGGGCCGCTCTACGTTGACCGGATGGCTTGGGCTGTAGACGTTGCGGATGTCGACGTTGCTGTCGACGGCGATGCGGAGGTTGAGCTTCTCGAGCGGCTTCGACGTGAATTTCGCCGTGCTGAGCGGGTAGAGCAGCTCAGTCAGCGACTGCGATTTGCGGAGCAGCTGCTTGTACTCGAGGACGACCTTACGTTCCGCCCCGGCGGGAATCGGAAAGACGCTCGTCTGAAACATGCCCTGGCCCATCCATTCCAGGAGGGCCGGATCACGATTCGATCGGACGATCGCCTCGTACTTCTTGCGGGCTTCTTCCCGCGAAAGCAGCTGGGCCGGAAACTCTTTGCCATCGACAAGGAGCGTCAGTTTGTCGATTGCCCCGTCATAGGGGAGGGGGAACACGAACTGGGCTTCGATCTGAGTTGAGCCGTGGTTCACAAAGGTTTGCGTCACCTGGATGCGGGCGACCTGGTCGGTGATCCGGGCGTCGACCGACAGTTCCTTAATGGCGTAGTTCGCCGGCGGCGTTGGGGACGGGCGCGGAATCGGCCGGGGAAGAGGCATGGGCCGATCGGGGATCATCAGGAACCCCTGGGCCATCACGGGAGCGGTCGCTGAGGCCGCGAGGAGAGCCACCAATGCCAGCAGACGACGGAACATGACGTCCTCCCCGCAGAGCGAACTGGAAACGACGGGCCGAGGAAAGCAGGCGGCCTCAGGAAGGGACGGACGCCGACGCGGAGACGTTCCCGGAATTTCCCGAGATCCGATCGAGCTGAGTACCGGCTCCGCCGGCCGCCCCAGGAGACCCGCGCCCCTCTGCGCAGGCCCTCGATTCCCTCGGGAAGTTGTGGAACATCTTGTTATTTTCGGCCTTCTGGATATGCTGATTTCCGCGTCGAACATGCCGGATTGGGCGGTTTCGATGGGCTGAGCAGCTCGGGCGGTGAGACGCCGCTCCATGTCTGGAGGATGCCATGCGATCTATTTCCGCGGCGCTGGGCTGTCTGTTCTTCCTGAACTCTGTCGTCTCTTTGCAGGCGCAGGAGAAGCCGAAAGAGGTCGCTCCCCAGGAGACGATCCAGTTCGAACAGGACAAGGCCCAGGCGCACATGCGCGAACTGGAGCAGCGGATGTTCCGCCTCGCGGAACTGATTCGCGAAGCCCAGCCGGAAGACGCAGCCCGTCTGAAACTCGGAGTCGAACGCGCGCGGGACACCCTGATCGCGGACCGGATGTCGCAGACGTCGCAGCTCCTCTCGTCGCTCAAGCTCGAGCAGGCCGCCAGCGGCCAGAAGGAAATCATTGCCGAGCTCGAAGAACTCAAGCGGCTGCTCCTGTCGACCGACATCGACCTGCAGCTCAAGCTCGAGCAGCTCAAGAAGCTGAAAGAAGCCCGCGCAAAGATCGAAGCCCTCGTCCGCAAAGAGAAGGTACAGCTCAACGACACGAAGGCCGCCAGCGACGCCAACCGGAAAGACGACTTCGTCGCCCTCAAGGAATCCGAAGAACGGAACAAGCGGCTGGGTGAAGACCTCGAGCAGATGCTCCGTCAGTTTGGCGGCGCGGCCGCCAGCGCCACGGGAGCCGTGAACGGCGCCGTCAAGAACATCGGCAACGCTGCTTCAAAGCTCGGCGAGAGCAACGGCGGCGAAGCCAACAAGGAACAGCAGGAAGCGATCGACAAGCTGTCGAAGGCCGACGCCAATCTCGCCGAGCTGCAGTCCGGGCTTGAGAAGGAGCTGGAAGCGTTCGTGCGGCAGCGCGTCATGGAAACGCTGGCGCAGATGATCGTCGAACAGCACCAGGTGCGGCAGACGACCGAAAAGCTCGCCCCCCGCGTGGCTGAAGGACGCAAAGAAACCGTCGTGGCCGTGAAGCGGCTGTCGGAAGCGGAAGAAAAGATCGTGCAGCTGGGCGAAGAAGCGCTGGGGCTGTGCGAACTCGTGGAATTCAGCATGGCGTTCCCGCCGGCGCTTCGCAGCGTGATCGATCAGATGGAACTCGTCGCCGCCGAACTGAGCTCGGGCCGCGCGAACGACTCGGTGATCGGCCGCGAAAAACAGATCGAAGACGATCTGCAGGAACTCCTGAACGCACTCAAGCAAGCCTCGCGGCCGAGTGGCGCGTCGTCGGGAGGCCAGTGCAGCAGTTGCGACGGCAATCTCAACAAGCTGCTGGCGGAAGTGAAGATGCTTAAATGGATGGAGATCTCCCTGAACAAGGAGACTCGCAAGGTGGAGGCCGAATTCGTCGGCAAGCCGATGCAGGATCCCGATCTCGCCTCGCGCCTGAAAACGCTCGTGGAGCAGCAGCAGAAGATCCAGTCGATCACCCAGCGCCTGCACGATTCGACGTGTCAGGACTGCCTGGGGAAATGACGCCCGGCGAGTACAGGCGTGAGCCTGTTGAAAGACCTGGCGACGCGGGATTCAACGGCGGAGAGACGAGGTGAGGCATGCGAAGAACGATTCCCGCAGCGCTGCTCGCGATGGCGTGTTCCGCCTCGGCCATGGCCGACGAAACGAAGCCCGCCGTGGAAGGCCCGCCGGCGGCAGAGGTCTCTCCCGCTCCCGCCACGGCCGCGAAGGAGGACAAGCCCGCGGCGCCTGAGGCCCCGGCTGCCGATGCGAAACCGGCTGCCGACACGAAAACTGCCGCCGTCGAGAAGAAACCGACTCCTTCCGCTGGCGACGAAGTCGGCCGCGTCTTCCCGCTCGACAACGAGGCCTGGCTGAAGGATCCGTTCCTCGTTCTCGACCTGGAGATGGAAGCGGTGGTGGAAGACCTGGGCGACGGGAAGGCCAAACCTCCGGCCGAGACGACGCAGCCCCGCATCGTGTCCCGCTTCGATGCCGTCATCGAACTTCTGGAAAAGAAAACCAGCGGCAGCGGCGGTGGGGGCAAACCGAACCGCCCGGCTGAGCAGTCGAATCTCACCAAAGGCCCTGGCGGAATGGGCGAACTGAAGACGCCCAAGAAAACGGGGAAGGGGTATGACGACCTGACGCCGAAAGAACGGGAGAAGATCCTCCAGTCGAAGACGGAAGGCTTCCCTCCCGGTTTCGAGGATGTGCTCGCGGACTATTATCGTCGCCTCGCGAAGGCGGACGGCGCGGCCGCCGAACCGCCTGTGGAGGCCCCTCCCGCGGTGAAGCCACAGTCGAAGTGACCAGCGTCCGGGATTGGAACTCTGAGGAGAGATCGCGCCTGCGAGCGGAAGCGCTCCCGGACGAAGATCAGGACCCGGCTCTTCGGGGGAGCCGGTTTTTTTGATTCTGCGGAACGGGTGAGACGCGTGCGCAGGGCGAATGTCGGAAGGGGAGCGTGATGCTGCGACTGATTGCTGCGATTTGCGTTTTCGGCGTTGGGGCGGCCATCGCCGCCGATCCCCCTAAGGATTCCGCTGCGCCCGCCTCGAAGACTGCGGGTTCCACGGCCAGGTTCACGGTGCGCGACGTCAATCTCTACGTCATGTCGTCGTACGGCAATTCGCTCAATCACCGCGATCTCTTCAAGTCGACTCTCCCCGGCTTCGTCGGCGCGCGCCGCGCCACGGCCGAGCGCAAACAGCTCAACGATCCGTCGCCGGCCGGGCTCATCACCTTCGAAGGGGAACCGGCTGACAATGTCGACGTGCTGCTGGAGTTCACCAACGGCCGGTTCTTCGGCAACTGGCCTCCCTGTCCACAGAAATCGAAGCGGCTCCTGTGGGTGAAGTCGAAGCTCACGAAAGAGCCTGCCGACACGCCCGCGCGGCTCGCCGAGAACCACTGGATGACGTTCCTCCGCAACTCGGACCGGCTGTGGTCCGCGGCCGGACAGAAGAGCGAGCGATTTCTGTTGTACGACGTCGAGCTGCCGCTCCCGGCCCCGGTGAAAGTCACGCTTGCGGAGGGCGGACACGGGCTGGCGAACACCAGCCACTTTGCGCTTCACGACGTCACGGTCTACAAGCCGGAAGCCGGCCAGTGGCTGGTCGGAACACTGCCGCAGCTCGAAGCGGCTCCAAAGAAGGAGAAACCGGCCAAGGACGACAAGGAGAAAAAGAAGCCGGATCCCGAGTCCGTCTTTGACAAGGAAGAGGCGCCGAAGGACGGGAAAGACAAACCCGCCCAAGCACCCGCCCCGGCGAAGACAGACGACGAAAAGAAGCCCGAAGCGACGAAGGACAAAGACACTCCGGCAGCCGCAGCGCCGGCCTCCGCGGCGGCTCCCACCCCCGCCGGGGCTCCAGCCGGCGCGGCCGTTCCCGTCGCGACGCCCGCCGGCGCCCCGATGCCAGCCGCCGATGGCAAACCGGCGGAAGGCGAAAAGAAGCCGGACGACGCGAAGGTCGTGACTGTTCCCTCGTCGAAGGAACCGCAGTCGAAGGAGGCCATTCTCGCAACGTGGTCGGCCCACCTCAAAGACCTCGGGCTTGGGCCTGTCGAGATCGAGTACCTCTCAAAACAGATCGCAGGCCAGGCGCTCCGCACGGACAGCGCCACGATCGTCTTCCGCCTCGATCCCGACCAACTCGAAGAACTGTTCCCTCTGGAAGTCACTCCCGCGCCGCAGAAGCAGATTCGCGTCGCCCTCGTCGTGCTCCTCGATTCCGATCCGGACGTCACGAAGCGCGTCGAAGAACTCGTCAAGAAACTCGGCGACCCGAGCTATGCCGAGCGCGAGGCGGCGATGGAAGCGCTGCGCAAGCTGGGCCCGGCCGCGAAACAGAAGGTGCAGGAGGCCGTGAACGACAAGGACGCCGAAATTTCGTTCCGGGCCGAGCAGCTCGTCGAAGTTCTCAACGACCCAACGGGGGCTCAGCCGCGGCCGAACGAATAGCGCGGCCGTGAAATGCCCTGGGGCGTTGCTCCCGGCGCGGGTCGAGGCCGCGTCTCCGGCGCGATTACTTCAGCGGCGCGGTTGACGCCGGGTACGACAGGATCATCTCCCGGGCCGTCTTCGCGTCCGGCTTCAGCGATCCCATCACCGCGGTCAGGGCCGTGCTGGCGACAGGATCGGTCTCGGCCGCGGCGTGCTCCCGGAGGCGCGCGAGGTCGTCGTTCGAGACCAGCAGTCCGAAACGCTGGATGTGGAACGCCAGCTGGCGGGAGGCCGCGATTCGCAGCTCGGGAGCGATCGAATCGCCGACCGCGGTATCGAGCAGGCGCTGCTGCGCGGCCGGCGTCGAAATCGCCCCGAGCGCGACGATGCACGAGCGTCCCACGTCGGGATCGTTCACGTTATCCGCGAGAACGGTTTCGGCGGGGGCCAGGTCGAACAGGTTGGTCCTCTGGCCAACGGCGATCTGCTCCAGCCAGCTGGCGGCCGCCTTCCGCTGGGCCAGCCGCTGCGGATCGGTCAGTCGCGGCGGGGAAACCTGGGCGAGAAGCGGGCGGAGCTGCTTCATCATGTCGATGGCGTTGTTCGATTCCTCGACATAGCTCACCAGCGGGTACTCGTGGATCAGGTGTTTGACCTTGTCCTGCATGCCGACCGGGCCATAGATGGCGACAGGCACGCTCGCGGTCCGGGAGTCGGCCCGCAGGTTGGCGACGGTCTGCGAGAGGTCCCAGCGGATCGCGTTGAGATGCACAACCGTCAGCGCCACGTCGCCATCCGCAGCGACACGCTGGAAGCCGTCCCGTCCGGTGGACGTGATCCGCGGATCGAACCCGAGCGTGTTCAGGTAGTCGCCGACCAGCGTGCCGCGGCGGTTATTGGGATCGATCACCACGCCGTCCGGTCGGCTGTCCCCGGCGAGCGTCCGCGCGAGGATCGCCACGACGAGCCGCGAGTTCGGGAACGGCGTCACTGGGTCCCACTGCAGAAGGGTTTCGGCCGCGGCGAACTGGATCCGTGGAGAGGACGAATTGAGCGCCTCGAGCACCGCGGGAGGCCGGCCGTTCACGTTCGCATCCAGCTGCTTGCGCGAACCGTTCTGGCCGAGGACGCGCAGTCCCTGCAGCGCAGCGCCGGGCTGGTTCAGCTGCACGGAGAGATGGACGACTTCATCGGCGAGCTCGGGACCGGCGGCCAGCAGCAGGTTGTGCGCAGTCCCGGGGCCTTCGGGAGGTGAATTGGCCCAGCCGGCCGCCTCGACGTCGCGGGCCAGCAGGATCGCCATCAACAGTACCTGCGGCTCGCGGCGATCCCCCGACAGCTCGAGCGATTCGCGGGCAAACTGCTCGGCGATGAACAGGTCGGCCTTGGCCGGCTCGGTCCGCGTTTCGACAAGCTGCTTCTGCGCCGGGTCCCACGACCAGAGGCCCACCAGTCCGTCTTCACCCGCCTTCGGCGTCTTGTGATGGGTGAAGTACGCCTCGGCTTCTTTGCGCAGGCGATCTGCAATGCCGAACGGGTTCACGCTCTCGACGCGCGTGGCGTCGCCGGTGAGGATTTTTGCGAGTGAACGCCGCGACTGCTGTCGCAGGTCTTCCGGCGACTCGGGAGCAAAGGCGGGGCTCCACAGCGCCAGTTCGGCGTCTTTGCCTCCCAGGCTGCCCAGTGCGTCCGCCGCGAGCCCGCGGATCTGATCGGGACCCGAGCGCAGGGCGCCGATCAGCGGCGTCACTGCGTCGTCGCCCAGTTGAGCGATCGTCGCGATCGCGAGGTCGACCGGAATCGGACGCTGCTCATCGGTCACCCGGCGGAGCAGGTGGGCCACCGCGTATTCACGCAGATGCTTGAGCTCGAGCAGTCCCTGGTCACGATCGCGGGCGCTGCCGCTGAGCTTGTCGATCAGCCCGTCGATGACCGTCACGTCCGCCATCCGCGCGGTCGCCGCCTGCCGTACCCGGTCGAGCAGATCCTGCGAGGCCGGCTGCAGCTCTTTGGTCCGGGCGAGCTGCATGAACGTCGCGGTTCCGTACTTGTTCCGCAGGTCGAGCAGGAAGTCGTCCCCCGGAGCCGATGCCACGAACGCTTCGAGGTAACGCCGCGCCACATCGGGGCGGTTCAGCTGGAGCGTCAGGAGGACGGCGTCGAACAGCTGTTGCGGCGTCTTCGGTTCGGAGGGCAGGGGGGAAGGCGCCCCCAGCGCCGGCGGCTGGTCCTGGGCCTGGAGCGCCACGGCGGGAGCCAGCAGCAGCGACGTACCGGCGGCGAACGTCCAGCAGTGGCGACGGACGGACCTGCGCATGGCCGAAACCTCTCGAATCAGTTCGCGGAGTGAAGACTGAGACGACCCCGGGCGGACTAGGCCGGAGAATCGCGACAACCCTTCATGTCGGGCGCGGCGCGCACCGGGCGCACGGCGTCCACCGACATTCTATCGAGAGCCACAATACGACCGCTTGAGACCCCGCGGAAGATGCGGCCCGGATGCGGGGAACGAAGTCCAGAAGTGGCCGTTGCGCCGGTCGAATCGACCCCGCGCCCCGCCCCCGAGGCGGCCGGCCCCCCGCGATCGGGCGCCTTAGACCAGCATCGAACACACATCCGCCAAGGCCGGACTCGCCTTCGGCCCGCGTCCCGCAATCCGCAGCCTCGATCGAGCCGGCCCGACGACCGTTTCAATCGTTTCCAGAAGCTGCTGCATGACCAGCGGCTTCGCCGCAAACGCGTTCATCCCGGCGGAGAGGCACTGCTCACGGTCTTCCGGAGCGGCGTTCGCCGTGAAGGCGATGATCGGGATCAGCTCGCGGGTGTAGCGCGGCAACCGTCCGGCCGCTTCCAGCAGTCGGATTTCCCGCGCTGCCGTCAGACCATCCATTTCAGGCATCTGGCAATCCATCAGGACGGCGTCGTAGTCCGAACGCTGGACGGAGGCAACCGCCTCCACGCCGTTGTTCGCCACATCGACGTCCCAGCCCGCCATCCTCAGCAGTTCAACCGCGACCATCTGGTTGATTTCATTGTCTTCGGCAAGGAGCAACCGTCCCTGCGTCGCGGGACGGCTGTCGGAATCGGAGACAGGGTCGCAGGCGTTCTCGATGCGGCCGGGCGAGGCGTCCATGATCTCGTGCGGCATGAGTTCGCGGCAGGCCGCCGGGCTTTCCGGCGCGACGGTCGCGGCGAGCGGAAGGCGAACGCGGAATTCCGAGCCGACGTCCACCTGGCTTTCCACGTCGATCCGGCCGTTCATCAGTTCGACGAGCTGTCGGCAGATCGCAAGCCCCAGGCCCGTTCCGCCGTACTTTCGCGAGATCGAGGCGTCCACCTGCATGAAGTCGTGAAACAGCCGGCTGCGACGCGACTCCGGAATCCCGATCCCGGTGTCCTTCACGCGAATCGTGAGACCGTCTCCATCCCGTTCGCGGCCGACGTGAATGGACACGCTCCCCCGTTCCGTGAACTTGAGCGCGTTGTTGACCAGGTTGACGAGAATCTGGCGGACCCGTTCAGGGTCCCCCATCAGGAACTCCGGTACGTTGTCGTCCACCAGGGACGACAGCTCGAGCTGCCGCGCGGCGGCCACATGCGCAAACGCTTCCTGGACCTCGGTGGCGATTGCGCGCATGCGGAACGGAACCTGTTCGAGTTCCAGCCGCCCCGCTTCGATCTTGGAGAAATCGAGCAGGTCGTTCATCAGCCCGAGCAGCGACATCGCCGACTGCCGCGCGATGCGCACCTGCTGTTGCTGCTGCGTCGCGAGCCCGGTCCCCCCGAGAACCTCGAGCATTCCGATCACACCGTTCAGCGGTGTGCGGATTTCATGGCTCACGCGCGCCAGGAACGACGACTTCGCGTGGTTGGCCGCATCCGCTGCCTCCTTCTGCCGCCGCAGGTTCTCGAGCAGCTTTCGTTCGGTGATGTTGACCACCGTTCCTTCGTAGCGGGCGACGGCCCCGCCGATCACGACAGCGCGAGCGGTCTCGGCGATCCAGATGATCGAACCGTCGCGGCGGTACACCTGCGACTCGAAATCAGTGACCACTCCTTCGGACCGGATGCGGTGGACGAACTCGTTTCGTCGTTCCGGATCGACATACAGCTGGCGGCTGATGTCCCCGATGCCGCTGATCAGCTCTTCGGGAGTGTCGTATCCGTAAATCCCGGCGAGGGCCGGGTTGGCGATGACGTACGTGCCGTCGGGGGTCGTCTGGAAGATGCCTTCGACGGCGTTCTCGAAGATGCTGCGAAAGCGGGCCTCCGCTTCACGCAGCGCGACCATTGTCTGTTCTCGCTGCAGGACTGCCTGCGTGACCGCCTCCGACGCGTGGTCCCGCCGGGGGCCAAGCGGTCCATGATCGAGCGCCCGCAACCCCCGCTGGATGAGGAGCATCAGCGTTGCGCAGATCAGAATCCACAACGCTTCGATGGTCAGCGACGATTCCGGCATGCATGCCTCTCAAGCTGTCGCGGCAAAGTCCGCGCAGCAATGCCCTGGCACAAGTTGTTCATCACGGGTGTCAGGGTCCACCGGGAGGCGCGCAGCGGGCCCATCGGAGAAACCCTAGTTCAACCCGCTCCGGGTCAGCGTCCGGGACAGCGAAACTGGGATGGGCCGCATCGCTCACAGGCGGCCTCTGCCGTTTATGACGACGGCGCCGCTCCTGGCACCGTTCCGCTTCAGGCCCGCCCCCTTCAAACAGGTCTCAGCAGAGAGACCGGCGTGGTGATCAAGAACGAAGAAAGTACTCCCGACAGGATTCGAACCTGTGGCCTGCGGTTTAGGAAACCGCCGCTCTATCCAACTGAGCTACGGGAGCAAGTTGTTTCACATACTGCACTTGCGGCGTGTTGTGGCGAGTGTGCCCTGTTGAGTTTATTGCCGGATTATTTCCAGCACAACGTTTGCGATGAAAGTTGCGCCGGCCAACGCGGACTGACCGACCCGTGCGGACCTGAGCAAAGCCGGGGGCATGGCGCACGGCTGGTCGAAGTTGTTGGGCGCTGCCACCAAGAGCGGGCTCGGCCGGAGCGGCAAGCACAGCCTGGAAGGGCGGGGCTTTATCGCCAACACCAAGGACGAGGGCAGCCCAACCCTGAGCTACACGACTACGGCAGCCGGCTCGAAAACGCTGGCAGCCAAGCCGTAACCCATGCGGGCGAACCTGACGGACCATATCTGGAAGCTGGACGATTTGTTCGGCGGGTAAGATCATCGACGGGTTGGCCGATGAATCCTCCTAAACCGAAATGCAGACGTGGCCGACCGGGACTATTTCAACCTGTCCACTCCCCTTCACTAAAGCATCGGCCGCCTGTGATCGACTCGTCGCACCTTCGCCGCGCTTTCATTTGTCTGGCGATCGCGTCCACCCTGTGGCCGATGGCCCATCTGAGCGCCGTCATCGGTGTCGCATTATGCGGTGTTGGCCACGGCCCCGAGACGGGTCTCGGTGAAAAACTGATCGTGACATCCTTTCCCCTCTTCGGATTGGCGGCAGCCAGTTTCGTCACGGCCGTTGTCAACTGCTGGAAAGGCTTCTCACGCCGTTGGCCCGTCGTTTTGCTCATCTTTGCCGGCCTGATCAACCTCCTTGCCGAAGCACACAGTTTTTCCTGGCTGCTCTGAATGCGAATCGAGCACTGAGTGGGGAAATTCGCAGTTGAGTCGCGAAGCCGGACGGGCGATGATGCCGGGCGGGCTTTTTTGTTTCGCAGAACAATGAGCCGCACGACACGCATACCTGAGTGCAATTGATGACTTCGGTTCGAGGCAAGTTCCCGAAGCACTTTGTCAGCTTCCGCTCAGATCGTTTTGAGCTGGCAATTCCCGACGACGAGATCGACAGCCTCTTTCCGGGTGCAGACTGCTGCGAATGGTTCTATGAACGACTCGCGACGGCCACGAGATGTGCACCCCATCAGTCTCCCGTGATGGAAGATTGGGGATGGACATTTGCTGTCAAAGCGAACGGTTCGACGATTCGTGTGAACGTCTGGGGCATCGAGGAATGGTTCCTCGGGGTTGAATCCGGGTTTTCGCTGATAGGGCTTCTGAGTCCGCCACACCGCAAGAAAACGGAAGCCGACAGGCTGGCCGTGTGCGACGAGATTGAATCACTCATTTGCACTGAATTGAAGGCGGAGTTCCTCGGCTGGTCAGAAACGTTTCCCGGCTAGACCGGCCCCCACGGCCCATGCGGTAAAACCTATGGTTGGGCACTCTCACGGTCGCAAGCCCAATGGTCCTGACCTGCAACCGCTCGCCCCTGCCTTGTGCGGGGGCTTTTCTTTTAGGCTTGGCTTCCATTTACGGAACTCGTTGACGAAGGATGTAGGTGGAGTCATGAACTCCTAAGCGGATTTCGTCCGGTTGAACGCTTAGCACCGGGTATCTCATCTCGGCAAGTTCCATGTAATACCCCCCTGCCCACAACGCTCTTTGAAGAACTCGATACACGGGTAGGAGCAGTTCACCCCCGCGTCGTCTGCCAATCACGAGGTCACTTCCTTCAATCTGCCAAAAGAAGAAGTCGTTACCTGCCCCTTCGTCGCGCAAGATCCGTCCAGTTCCGTCGGCGTTGAACTTGAAAGAAAAGTACGACCGGGAGTTTCCCTCAACGGTGCTCGACCATGTTCCCACAAATCGCCGATCGACCCGCGGCCAAAGCCACCAGCACAGCACCACCACGAGAACCACGATCGTGACGACGATTCGTCGCCTGTGTCGGTTCGGTGGTGATGGGGGAGGGGTCATTCGAAATCTGAGACTCGCTCAAATGTCATCGTTCGCTTTGAGCCTAAGTCGACAACTTCGATCTGTTGGTCTGACAGTCGAAGAATAGTGAACGACCGCGTTTTCGGTTGTCCTAAGCCAGTCAGTGATGCCGCCATGCCGACCAGCCAAGTTTTGCCAGAAGGCTGGAGTCGGAGTTCAGGCCAAACAACCGACCAGCGGTAAGTGCTCATCAGGACGGGTCTGAAATCGCCTGAGTGGCCGTACAGTTCAGCCACTCCGTTCGATAGGAACCGATAAGCACCATCCGTTCGCCCAATCGCGGTCACCAATGCCCAGCTACCAACAATCCGCGCATCACCTCGTGGCCAATACCACCACGATACAGTCGAAGCGAGTACGAGAACGAGCGCCGCGATCAGCCAACGGTGGCGTTTGCGTTTCGGCTTCTGCGGTTCTTCGGCCATAGCCCTGCCCCTATCGAATCAGGTGCGGCCAAGGCTACCAGCACGGCCGATTGTGGGGCCACAGCAGCCCCGCAGGCCGATTGGCGTCGGGCAGGTGGTGCAACGGTCCTGCCAGCGCCCCAATCGGCCCTACAGCCGACGAACCACGGGCGTGAGGGAGGTCATAAGTATTACTTCTGCGGGTCAGAAGGGGCTACGACCGGAGAGGGCTCGGCAACGCATTCCCTGTTGCCTCATCACAGTGGTCGGTCGCGAATCGGCGGCGCTGGCTCGATTGGGTTCCTACCCGTTGGTCCTGCTCATCGGCTATGGTGAGTTCGTGAATGGGCGCGCTGCAGGTCCAATGGTCCGCATTGACCCGCGCGCCGATTGACCCCGGTCACATTCGGACAACGCTGTCTGTTTGTGACCGCTGGTCCAGAGTCGGGTTTCCCTGGCCGGTCGCTACGACAGCGACCTCTTTCGCAAGACGCGACCCCATGGCTGAACGCCAGATCATCGTCCGCTGCGCGGAGGGCAAGTGGTCGGCTGCCTATTCGGATCGTCCCGAGGAGCGGTTCTACGGCACCTCCATGGACGAAGCTCTCGACCGCCTGAAACGGTCCGCGGACGATGTCGAGAACACCGGGAACAGGCCAGAAAGCGACGACAAGACCCGCTGACAGCGCCCCCTACGGGCATACCCGCGTGGCGGCCGCCCGCCGGAGGCAACTCCCGGGCACTCATCAGGCCAATTCCGGGAAAGACCAGCCCCATTGTGATTGCTGGCGATTTCAGCGCTTGGCGCGACGAGACCCGTTGATACGATCCCCCTGCCCTCGCGGGTGGTTGAGCGATAGGTTTTAGCCCGCCCGTCAGCTCCTGCCCCCGAGGGCATTTTTTCTGCGCCGCGGTCCACGCCGGGCGCTCTGGCCAATCGGCAGACGGTCAAGGATTCGCCGCGGCCCCTTGCAGCATGGGCCGTTCTCGGGGTTCAATGGACGAACTCGCTCCGGCCAGGTCGGGGCAGGGTCGGGCAGGCTTTGCGGCCATGCTCTCGTGACGACCGTTTCATTTCAGGTTGTGCTCCCGCCATGCGTATCCTCGCCGCTGTCGCTGTTCTGCTGCTGGCTGTTCCTGCCGAGGGAGCGAATCCCGCCTGGCAGCGCATTCAGCTCGACGCCCGCTTCCGCTCCGAAGGCGTCGCCATCGCCGACATCAACAAGGACGGCAAGGCCGATATCGTCGCCGGCGACGTGTGGTACGAAGCCCCCTCCTGGACCATCCACGAGATCCGCCCCGTCGGCAATTACCCCGTCGCGGCCGGCTACAGCCAGTCGTTCTGCAACTGGGCCTACGACTTCAACGGCGACGGCTGGCAGGACGTCATCATCGTCGGCTTCCCCGGCGAACTCTTCAGCTGGTACGAGAACCCGAAGAACGAAAAAGGGCACTGGAAGGCGCACACGATCTGGCGTTCCATCTGCAACGAGTCTCCCCAGTTCAAGGACATCACCGGCGACGGCCGTCCGGAAGTTCTCTGCGGCTCGCAGCCCGAACAGCAGCTCGGCTACCTCGAAATTCCCAAAGGGGACGCCGTCTATCAGCTGTGGGACTTCATCCCCATCGGCGAGAAGGGGAACCCGATGGAGAACGGCACGTTCAAGTATTACCACGGCATCGGCGCGACGGACGTCAACGGCGATGGCCGGCTGGATGTCATCATTCCGCATGGCTGGCACGAGCAGCCCGCGAAGCTCGGTGAAGGCCTGTGGACCTGGCATCCGCAGAAACTGGCCAAAGTCGACGGCAAGCCGCTGACCGGCGCCGACATCTACGCCGACGACCTCGATCTCGATGGCGACAAGGACTTCCTGATGACCAGCGCGCACCAGTACGGCGTGTGGTGGTGGGAGAACACCGGCAGCGGCGATCCGAAGTATCACCTCGTCGATGAAACGCTCTCGCAGACGCATGCCCTCTGGTTCATTGACGTGAACGGCGACGGCCAGAAAGACCTCGTGACGGGCAAGCGATACTTCGCCCACAACGGCGGCGACCCGGGCGCGTATGACCCCTGCGAGATGGCCTGGTACGAGATCCAGCGCGAAAAAGGCAAGGCGCCGAAGTTCACACGACACACCATCGAAGAAGGGCTCGATACGGGCGTCGGCACCCAGTTTGAAATGGGCGACATCAACGGCGATGGCCTCGTCGATATCGCGCTCTCGAACAAGAAGGGGGTGAATATCCTCCTGCAGAAGAAGGCTACGGGAGCCGTATCGGCGAAGTGATTGTTGGTGTTCAGCCTTCAGGCTACTTCATGGGCGACGGGGCGTGCTGCGCTGACGGGCCGCTGAATCGATCGCGAGGGCATCGATGTCCTGGACTAGACAGTTTTTGCAATGGACGCTCGAGGCCGAGTGTCCGTTTCGATCCGGCCAGGGTTGCACCGTGCCCTGGGAAGCGAACCGTCAGCTTGAGACGCTCACGCGCATTGGCCATGCGATCTACGACGGCGACGTCTGCGAAGGTATCAAAGTGCGAAGCACTTTCGCCAAGGACTCCCGGGGAAAGACGTTCAAGATTGCCAGGAGTGGCGCGCGCATTGCGGATCTCTTGCGGCAATACGGCGCCTCTCTCGATGAAGCAAGGAAGATCTGCGGCGGCTGTCCTGCGAATGCATCAGATCCCAGCGTCTCGAACCTGGCCGGTTGTCAGGGGAAGCTCAACGGGTTCGATTTCGACAATGAGAACCTCGAGAAAGTTCTGCAGAAGACACTGAAGCAGACCGGGATGAAGAAACGATTCTCTCAGCTATTTCATCTCACGACTCCACTGTGGTACGGGCTGTGGATCGACTCGCCGCTGAAGCCCGAGCAGTCGAGGCTCCTGGCCGAGCTCTTCCGTGCCGCGAAGTTAGATGTGCCGGTGGAGGGATTAGAAATCACGCACTGGGATTTCGAGATGCCCCACTTCCTGAACGCCCTTGATATTGCTGCAACAGGATCAATGCGGCTGCATGTGTACGTGCCATCGGTCTGGAGTTGTGACGAATACGAAGCTTGGGAGTGGGAGCACTGTCCGCGATGCAAGAAAACCTTGCTGAGCGACATTAACGAGCGATCGCCGACACAACGCTGCAAGGTGTGCCGCTTCCGCTTCGATCTGCCCGACCGAATGGAGCAATTGCTCAATAGCACGCACTACTTCGATATCGACGATGGCGATGGTGCCGCGGAGAGCAACGAAGGAAACGATGTCGTCAGTAGTGAGTCACAGTTCCACTCGATTCAGGAGCTTTTCGGCCCTGACAGAGAGCAGTCGTTCCAGCTCCGATATCTGATCCAGCAGGGATGCGCTCCGGAAGAATGCGATGTTGTTCTCGGAAATGAGGGCGATAGTCCACTCCTCCGCCGCATCCGTTCGGTGCGTCGCGGCCGCGCCGTCACGCTTGCCGACGCTCGCAGGAAGAAGGCGCCCACCGTCGCAGTGAAGTTCGCCGAAAAGCGGCTGCGAATCGCGATCAATAGCGAAGTCGAGATCGACTTCCTTCTGATTCCCGCCGGAACATTTCAGATGGGATGGGCTGGCGACGGAACGTCCACTCCAGGCGGGCATGCTCCAGGGGCAATCACGATCTCAATTGCTCGACCATTCTACCTGGGGAAGGTTCCTGTCACGCTTGAACAATGGCAGGCCCTCATGGACTCAAATCCGAACGAGTTCGACGGGGACGGAAGTCTGCCGGTCGATCGAGCCAGCTGGCTAGACGCCCAGGAATTCTGTGAACGGCTGACTGCTCGTTCCGGACTGCCATGTCGACTCCCGACCGAGGCGGAATGGGAGTATGCCTGTCGCGCCGGGACGACGACCCGATTTTCAACCGGCGACGAACTCCTTTCGAGCCAGGGGAACTTCAAACCGCGAGAGGAATTCGAGCAGGCAGACGCGCCCAAGCGTCAGACAACTGCCGTCGTGACCTATCCTCCCAATCAGTGGGGACTCTTCGACATGCATGGCAACATCTTCGAATGGTGCGAAGACTGCTTGCACGAAGGGTCGGAAGGCATGCCGGTTGACGGTAGCCCCTACTTGCTGAATGCCGATTCACAGCCTCGGCAGATCATGCGAGGCGGATCGTTCAATAAGCCTGCCGCGTATGCCGCCAGCTATTGGCGGGAGAGCGCCTCTGCCGATACGGGGCCCCGCGAGCCTTGCGATTCGGCACTCCTCAAGTTCGTTCTCGATATGTACTGGACCGCGCACGGCTTTCGGGTTGTTTGTGAAGTCATCTGACGCTGTTGCCGAGTACGCCCCCGAATGAAGCCAAAGCTACATCTTCTTCCCCAGTCGGCCGAAGTACATTCGCTTCCGGTCGACCTTCCCCTCTTTGCCCGCCGCGTCGCTGAAATACTCCGTCCGGTCGCCGACGCCATTGGTCGATTTCTGTGAGCTGCGGTAGGTGAAACCCACCCGCTGGCCGTTCTCTTCGACCCACTGGAGGAACACGACGCTGTGCCCGCCCTTCTCCCGGTAGAACTGCAGAAAGTCCCCTGCCTTCGCTTCATCGGCTGACACCGCGTATCCCAGTCCTGAACCTTCCAGCCCCAGCACGCACTGGCGTTCCTGTGCATCTTTGGGAACGCCATAGAACCGTTTCTGCAGCAGCTTCACATCGGCCGGTGAGAGGTCATCCAGCATCTTCAGCTCATCGGCCGCCTGGATCACGACGGCGAACGTGATGCCGCAGCAGTACGTGCCCCCCTCGCCCTTGCGGAGGATCAGCGTGTCCTTGAAGCGGATCTCTTCGGGGACGCCGGTGCTGCCGGCGACCCAGTTGTAGCCGCCGCCGTCGGGGATGGCCCGGACTTTCGCGAGCACAACCTCGTTGGGGGTGGGGTGTTCCGCCTGGCAGACGGCACCGCTCGCGGCGTGGAAAAAGGCGACGGCCAGGAGCAGCAGGGATTTCATCGGGTCGGCTTCCTCATCAGCGATGCCAGAGAACGGTCATTGTGCCATCGTTCCCCAGGCAGGGGAAACGCCCGCCGCCGGTCCTTCGGGCCGCAGGTGGTTGCCGTACAGAATTCGGGCGGTTACTTTCGCAATCCGTCGCCGCTTCGCAGCTCGACCGTCACGGGACGGTTTTGCGCTCCGCGACAAACGATCGACACCCCGGAGTGTGATTCATGAGTGACGCCGCCGCAAAGACTGATCCCGCGGTGCGGTTCAAGCTGTTCCTGATGATGGTCATCGAGATCTTCATCTGGGGCGCCTGGCAGCCCAAGATCTTCGCCTACATGGCGATGCTCAAGTTTGACGCCTGGCAGATGGCGCTCGTCGGCAGCTCCTTCGGCATCGCCTCGCTGCTCGGCATCTTCTTCAGCAACCAGTTCGCCGATCGAAACTTCGCGGCCGAACGTTTTCTCGCCTTCAGCCATGTCGTTGGCGGCCTGGCGCTGATCGGCGCCTCGCAGGTCGACTCGTTCTGGCCCTTCTTCGGCCTGTTCCTCGTCTACGCCCTGCTATACGTCCCCACGATTTCGGTGACGAACGCCCTCGCGTTCGCCAACCTGAAAGATCCGGCCAATGAATTCGGATTCGTCCGCATGGGCGGAACGATTGGCTGGATCGTGGCGTCGTGGCCGTTTGTCTTCCTTCTCAAGGACTCGCCCGGCTTCGACCTCAAGGCGGCGACCAGCTGGATCTTCATCGTCGCGGGCATCGCCTCGTTCGCGATGGCCGGTTTCAGCCTGACGCTTCCGCATACCCCACCGAACAAGAACGCTCACGGGCTGGACAAGCTGGCCTGGGTGCGGGCGGCCAAGCTGCTCGCGGTTCCGTACGTGCTCGTCCTGTTCATCGTCACCCTCATCGACTCGACGATCCACAACGGCTACTTCGTCGTGTCGGATCAGTTCCTCGTTGATCGCGTGAAGATCAGTCCCAACATGAGCATGCTTGTCATGAGCCTGGGCCAGGTGGCCGAGATCCTCACGATGCTCGTCCTTGGAGCAGTCCTGACCCGCCTGGGCTGGAAATGGACGATGGTCGTTGGAATTCTCGGCCACGCCCTGCGGTATGCCGTCTTCGCCTACCTGCCCGATCACCAGTGGCTGATCATCGCGATCCAGGTTCTGCACGGCGTCTGCTACGCGTTCTTCTTTGCGACGGTCTACATTTTTGTTGACGCCGTCTTCCCGAAGGACGTGCGAACGAGCGCCCAGGGGCTGTTTAACCTGCTGATCCTCGGGGTCGGCGCCGTGATCGCCAGCTTCCTCTTCCCGTACCTGAGGGACGAGGTGTTCACGAAAGACGGAGTCATCGACTACAAGTCGCTGTTCCTGGTTCCGACGGGCCTCGCCATCCTTGGCATCGTCCTGCTGGCGGTGTTGTTCAATCCGCCGAAGGAAGAAGCCCGTATCGAGGGAACTTCCGCACCGGCCCACTAACCCGGCCCGCTGGGTCGGCAGTGACGATGACCCCCGGCATTTCCCGCAGACTCAGGTTTCGCCTCAGCGTGCTGTGGCTTCTGGAGTGGGGAATTACCGGGGCGCTGCTGACCTACCTGCCGCTCTACTTCACCCAGAACGGACTCACGCTTGATGAGACCGGGCCGGTGCTCGCCATTGGCGCGCTCGGCCTGTGGGTCTCCCCCCTCGTCGTGGGACAGCTCTGCGACCGCTGGATCGCGGCCCAGCGCTACCTCGCGATTGCTCACTTCCTTGGCGGAATTGCGCTCCTCGCCATCCCGGTCGCCACCGATGTGTATCGGGAAACCGGGGCAGGCTACGGATTCATCCTCGCGATGTTCGGCCTGTTCGCGATGGTCTACCTCCCGACCATACCCCTCGCCAGCGCCCTCACCTTCCGCCACCTCAGCGACCCCAAATCCCAGTTCGGGGGGATCCGCGTCTGGGGCACCGTCGGCTGGGTCCTGGCGGGCATCGGCCTCTCACTCTGGCTCGAACAACGCGACCTCGCCGGCTGGCTCCGGACCGCGTTTCCGTCCACGGCCCCCACCGTGCTCGGCCTCTCGAAACGGTTCTGGTTTCTTCCTGAGCCTTCCAGCAGCGACT
The DNA here is from genome assembly GCF_007745175.1 of Caulifigura coniformis. Taxonomy (GTDB): domain Bacteria; phylum Planctomycetota; class Planctomycetia; order Planctomycetales; family Planctomycetaceae; genus Caulifigura; species Caulifigura coniformis. Next base: position 6,567,028 of record NZ_CP036271.1, read on the forward strand.
GCTTCGCCATCGCAGCCATCCTCTCGTTTGGTCTGTCGAGCTTTTGCGCCTTTCTGCCGAATACCCCGCCTCTCCACACGCCCCGCGACGGCATCGGCCTCGTCGACTGGGTGGTCGCGATCTGGCGTGAGAAAGGCTTCGTGAGGCTTGTCGTCGTCTCCAGCCTGCTTTCGCTCGTCGTTCCGCTCTATTCCCTCGTCGTCCCCAAGCTGCTCGAGCAACGCTTCGTGCGGGGCGATTCCGTCCCGGCCCTCATGACCATCGGTCAGCTCTCCGAGTTCCCGGCCCTGCTCCTGATGCCGTTCTGTCTCCGGCGGCTCGGCCTGAAGGCGACCTTCGCCCTCGGCGTCATCGCCTGGATGGTGCGCTACGCCATCTTCGCGGCCGATTCGCCGATGTGGCTCATTCTGGCCGGCATCGCGCTACATGGCGTCTGTCACGTCTACCTGATTGTCGTCGTGCAGTTGTACGTCGACGCCTCCTGCCCGCGCGATCTCCGGGCCACCGCCCAGAACGTCTTCGCCTTCGTCGCTGGTGGAATCGCCATGCCGCTCGGCCTGCTCATCACGCAGCCGCTCGTGAAATGGGGGACCGATGCCGCCAGCGGGCGGATGAACTTCGGCCCTGTGTTCGCCGCCCCGACAGCGTTTCTCGCTTGCGTGCTGCTCGGTTTCTGGAAATGGTTCCGCATCGACGACGAACCGGAAACATCCCTCAGTGTCAGTTCGACTTCTTAGCGGTCCCGTGGACATTGCACAGATGATCTCTTCGTTCTCCGTGCGTCTCTGCGTCCTCCGTGCCTCCGTGGTCCTCCTCCTCGCCCTGGTTGCGATCGGGGCTGCCACCGCCGCCGAACCCCTCAAATGGGGGGCCGACGCCGAAGGCGGCGCCCCCTACATCTTCCTCGATCCCGAGGACGTCTCGAAAACCAAGGGGTTCGAAGTCGATCTAGCCGCCGCCCTGTCGAAGGCCATTGATCGCCCCATCGAGTTCCAGCAGTATCCCTACGATGGCCTGATCTCCGGCCTCAACCGGGGCGACATCGACCTGGCCATGAACGGCCTCGAGATCACCCCTGATCGCCTCGAGCACGTCCGCTTCAGTCGCCCGTACTACGTTTACACGTTGCAGCTCACTGCCCGGGCCGATGAAACCCGGTTTCAGACCGTCGACGACTGGCTCAAGCTCAAGCTGCCCGTCGGCACTCTCAGCGAAACAGCCGCCTCCCGCTACTGCGAAAAGAACGGGCTGCCTCTTTCCACCTACGATGGCCAGGTCGAACCGTATCAGGATCTCGCGCTCGGCCGTCTCGATGCCGTCCTCGCCGATCTTCCTGCCGCTGTCGCTTATGCCCGCAGCAATCCCGCGCTGAAGTTCATCGGCGATCCGATCGAGCCGGGCTACTACGCGATCGCCCTCCGCCCGAAAGACGAAGAACTGGCGAAGACGATCGACGCAGGGCTCGACAGCCTGATCGCCTCGGGGGAGCTCCGCCGCATCTACGAAAAGTGGGGCATCTGGAACGCGGACCAGGAGGGCCTCCAGGCCGCCAGGAGCGCCGACGATTTCCTCAAACAGTCGGCCGCCGGATTCTCGATGGCCAACGTCTTCAGCAGCCTCGGCAAAGCCGCCATCGTCACGATCCAGATCTCCGTCTGCAGCATGTGCCTCGCCATGCTCCTGGGACTGACGATCGCTATCTGCCGGCTCTATGGCCCCATGCCGATCCGCGTCTTCGCCGTCGTGTGGGTCGAATTCTTCCGGGGCATCCCCGTGCTGCTGCTCCTCTACGTCCTGTACTTCGGCCTCCCGACCATCCTCCAGGCGCTCGGCCTCGGCATGACGTTCGCGCCGTCCAACATCGTCGTCGCCATCATCGCTTTCGGCCTCAACTACTCGGCCTACGAAGCCGAGATCTACCGCGCCGGAATCACGGCGGTGCCGCAGGGCCAGTGGGAAGCGGCCGCCTCGCTGGGAATGTCGAAGAAGCTCACGTTCAAACGGATCATCCTCCCGCAGGCGACGCGCATCATCCTTCCTCCGGTGACCAACGACTTCGTCGCCCTCTTCAAGGATACGAGCGTCGCCAGCGCCATCGCCGTCGTCGAGCTCACCAAGCAGTACCAGATGCTCGCCAAGTCGAGCCTCCGTTACATGGAGATCGGGCTCGCCACCGCCATCCTGTATCTCGTCATGTCCATTCCGCTCGGGTACCTCGCCCGTCGTCTCGAAGCCCGCTGGGGAAAATCGCTGTGACGAACTCCGCCCCCAACAACGTCACCCTCGCCGGCGTCACCAAGACCTACGGTCCCCGAACCGTCCTGAACGACATCTCGGCCACCATCGAGGCCGGGGAGACTGTCGCCCTGATCGGTCCCAGCGGCGGCGGCAAGTCGACAATGCTCCGCTGCATCAACGGGCTCGCCACCTTCGACAAAGGGCACATCGAAGTCGGAGAGCACCGCCTCGCCCCCAGCTCGCTCCCCGATGAAATCCACGAAGTCCGCAAACTTTTCGGAATGATCTTCCAGGACTTCCAGCTGTTTCCTCACTTCACCGCCCTTGAGAATGTGATCGAAGCTCCCATGCAGGTCCGCGGCATGACCGCCACCGCGGCAAAGGAACGCGCGATGGCGCTGCTGAAGCGGGTCGGCCTCGAAGAGCGGGCCAACTACTTCCCGAAAGAACTCTCCGGTGGCCAGAAGCAGCGCGTCGCCATCGCCCGCGCCCTCGCCATGGAGCCACGCGGACTGCTTTGCGACGAAATCACTTCCGCCCTCGACCCCGAACTCAAGTCTGAAGTCCTCGATGTCCTCCTCGACCTCAAGGCCGAAGGACTCACCCTCATCATGGTCACCCACGAAATCCACTTCGCGCGCCGCGCGGCCGACCGCGTCCTCCTCCTCGCCGACGGACGCATCGCGGAATCGGGCCGGCCTGAAAAAGTCCTCGACGCCCCCGAAACCGAACGCGCGAAACGATTCCTCAAAACCGTGATGGCCTGATCCGTCACGTGTTCAGCCATCACCGACCGAGCATCGCCCGCAGCGGGTCTCACCTGGACTTGTCGTCCTTCCGCGCCTGCTTCCGTTTCCCCTGCGACGAAACGTGCCCCGCGATCCGCGTTTTGACGCCGCTTTCCAGCAGCCGGGCTTTTTTGGCGTTCGCCACGGCACGGGCCCGCGATGGCTGACGCAGATGGCCTCTGTTCGAGAGCACGCCCGTGATCGCCGTTCCTGTCGCGCCTCGTCCGGCTTTCTTTTTGCCAGGGGCCGCCGCCGATGCCGCCCCCGCAGTCGGCCCGCCGACGGTCACTCCATCCACGACCAGCGCATTCGGACCCGTTTCCTGCTTGACCGGCTTCGGGCGTCGGCGACGGGTCGTCCCGGTCATTCCCTGTCGCGCCGCGGCTCGCTCCTTCCGCTGGCCCGCCGCTTTGCCGGGTTTCGGAACTCTCCTGGCAGTCGTTGCACCGGAGTCTCCTTTCGCCGCCTGCTGTTCAAAACTCGTGAGCGCTTCACGGAAGATGTCGCACTTCACTGCGGTTCGCTCGGACGCCTCGCCAAAACCCGTCTGGCGCGACTGGCCCCGGGCCTGTGAACGCTTCCGATCCTCCCATTTGTCCAACGCCTTCCGCGCCCGAACCGCCAGGCGACGCGCCTCTGAAGAGCTGAGGCGGCCCACTTCCGGACGGCGACTCAGCTTTACCAGCACCACCTCAGCAGCGGTACACACCTGCTTCACGGTCCCCATGGCAATGGTCATGCTCGACAACTCCTCCAGAACGACGCGGGTTTCTGTCTGCACCTTATCAGGACGTTGCAGCCCGTGGTCCGCGTAAAGACGAATTCACACGGCGGCCGCTCCTCACTCCATGTGGCCCGGCCACGGATACGAATTTTTCCCGTTCCCCCGATCCCGCGGCCCTTCTGGAAGCGTTTCGCTCCAGGCGATCACCTGCTTCGAGAGTCGCTCCACCGTTTCAGGATGCTGCGCCGCCACGTTGTCGACCTGCATCCGGTCCTTCGCGATGTCGTAGAGTTCCGTCCGGCTGCCGTCGCGGTTCACCAGCAGTTTCCACGCGCCGTCGCGAATTGCCAGACCCGGACTGACATTCGCAGGATGGCCGGCGATGTTGAACCGCCATTCCCACATCAGCGGCCGCGCTCGTGACCGCGATGTCCCAATCAGGATGTCGCTGACGTCTTCCCCATCGAGCGGCGTTCCCTCCGGGACCTGTCCGCCGGTCAGTTTCGCGACCGTCGGCAGCAGATCGCAGCCCGCGACAATCGAGTCGTCGTCAATCCTGCCGGCCGGCACATGCCCCGGCCAACGGACAAGGAACGGCACGCGGACGCCCCCTTCATACAGGCTCCGCTTTCGGCCGCGAAACGGTCCCGGCGACCCCACACCCGTATGCCCAGCGTTCCGGATGAAGATTTCTTCCGGTCCGTTGTCGCTGCTGAAGAGGACGAGCGTATCGTCCGCCACCCCGAGGTCTTCCAGCCCCTTCATCAGCCGCCCGATCTGGAAATCGAGATTGCCGAGAGTTGCGTAGTAGAGAGTCCGCGCGCTTTTGTGCGGGATGTTGGCGTTGCTGAGGTTGTCGTAAACGGCGATCTGCTCGTCGGTCGGATTGAGCGTCGCATGCGGAATCAACGTCCACAGCTGCACGAAGAACGGCTTTCCTTTCTGATCGCTGATGAACTTCAGCGTCTCGTCGACGAACAGCTTCGTGGAATTCGCTCGGTAGTACGGGTCCTTCCTGTTCACCTCGGCTCCGCGCTCGCCCGAGCCGAAGTGGTCGAACCCGTAGTCCGTGATCTGCGGCGCGCCCTCCGTCTCCGTCGTGAGGTGCCACTTCCCGACGTGGGCCGTCGCGTACCCGGCGCTTTTCGTCAGGCGGGCCATGTTGAGAACGGACGGGTCGAGCCATTGCGGCATCCCGCGGTTGCCGTTCAGTTCCGGCGTCGCAAAGTGCCCGTGGATCTTCTGCCGCGCGGGGTACGTTCCCGTGAAGAACGCGCAGCGGCTGGGCGAACAGACCGACCCGCAGACGTAGAAGTTCGTGAACAGCGTCCCTTCACTGGCCAACCGGTCGAGGTTCGGCGTGCGGACGAACGTGTTGCCATAGCACGCCAGATCCCCCCAGCCAAGATCATCAGCCAGGATGAACAGGATGTTCGGTTTCGCAGGTTCGGCTCCCCAGGCGCCGGCATTCAGCACCAGGCCAAGCACGAGCCAGAGGCCGCTTCGAATCCACGCCATGTCCCGTCCTCCCGAGGCTCCAGGTGAAGGAGCCTCGATGGTGACAGGACGCGACACGACCCTCAAGCTGCCTTCGTCTCCTCGGTGTCGCTGACCGGGCCCGGCAGGGACCCACAAGCCAATTGGCTGTCTCCCTTCACTCCTGTTTCAAGAACCAACAGGAGTTCAGCAGTTCAAGGAGATGTGCTGCCGGCCGCGTCCAGATATCACGCGGCCTTCCCCGCCTCGTGCATCGCCTGCGAAACCGCCTCCCCACGGTGATGCACGACCCGCTGCGGATAAGGAATCTCGATCTTGAGCTCCGCGAACTTCTTCTTGATCCGCCGCAGCATCTCCCGCTTCACCATCCACTGCTTGAGCGGCCGCGTTTTGATGACGAACTTGATCGTCACCGCCGAATCCCCAAACGCATCCACCCCCATCATCTCGGCGTCTTCCAGAATCACCCGGCCGTACTGCGGTTCCGATCGCAGCCCTTTCGCCACCGCCAGCAGCGTGTCCACCACCCGGTCGGTGTCCTCATCATACGAAACCTGGATCTCGAACAGCGCCCGCGACCAGCCATGCGTCATGTTGGTCACACATTCGATCTTCCCGTTCGGGATGAAGTGCACGCTCCCCTCGACGTCGCGGAGCACCGTCATCCGCAGCGTGATCCGCTCCACCTGCCCCGACACGCTGCCGATCTTCAGGACGTCGTTGATCTTGTACTGGTTCTCCAGCAGGATCACGAAACCGTAGAAGTAGTCCCGGATCAGGTTCTGGGCGCCGAAGGCCACGGCCAGACCGACCACTGCGGCTCCTCCCATCAGCGGCGCCACGGCGATGCCGCATTCCTCGAACATCATCAGCGTGCCGCCGGCCACCACTGTCGTCGACGCCGCGTTCTGGAAAACCCCGACCAGAGTCTTGGCTCGGTCTTCGCTTTCCTCATAGGTCCCGCGGAATCCCCGCTGCATCATGATGTCCACGACGCGCTTCATCGCGACTTTGATCACCACACGCAGCACGAACATCGCCAGCACGATCAATGTCAGACGCGGGCCGTGATCCAGAAGCCACTGCAGGACGTTGTGCAGCGCAAAGGGATTCTTCAGGCTGACGACTTTCTCCTGCGCGCGGATCGATTCGATCTGCCGCTCTTTCGCAGCGGACACCGCGGCGAATTCCTCGCTCTGCAGTGCCGCACGGTCCGCCTGGAGCTCCTGCAGTCGCTCCATCTGAGCGGTCACCGTCGCCTGCGACTTGATGACGTCTTCGCTCGCCTCTTCCTTCTTCGTGCGGGCGGCCTGAGTCTCCTCCAGCCCTCCTTCTTCCGCGATCTTCTGATACTCCCGCTCGCGCACCTCGCGAGTCTGCGCCGCCAGTTCCGCCCGCCGCCGCGCATCCGCCAACTGCTTCCGCTGGCTCTCGATGTCCTTGTCGAGCGACTTCAGACGCCCCGAAAGTGACTCGGCGGTCTGCAGCGCCTTCTCCGCGGCCAACTGCTTCTCCTGGGCGATCTGCTCCGCCCTGGCAACTTCCTGGCTCGCCTTCTCGCGCGCCTGGTCGCCCGCCGTGGGAGATCCGAGAAATGTCGCCTGCGTTCCGGGCATCGGCGCCGCGACTGCAGGTGCAGGCGCTGCCGCCGCGGGAGCCGCTGGCGGCGCCGTCGGGGTGGCGACTGGCGGAGCCGCTGCAGGCGCAGGGGCCGCCGGAGTCACCGGCGCGGGCGGCGTCATCGGAGCTTCTGCAGGAGCAGGTGGGGCGGCAGGCGTCGCAGGGGCTGCCGGAGTCGCCGGACCAATCAATCGCTCCAGTGCGGCCCTGTTCTGGGTCAGCTTCTCTTCGATCGCCTTGATCTGTTCCTGAGAGGTCTGACGCGTCTGGATGGCCAGGTCGAATCGCTCGCGGGCCAGCTTGCGAGCTTTCTCCGTTTCCGCCAGCGCTTCCTCGAGACGCTTCAGCCCGACCTCCTCCCCCGCCTCCTTCTTCCTGGCGATTTCCTCCTTCTCGATGTTGAAGCGTTCGTCGATCGCCTTGAATTCGGCCTCCGCCTTGCGGAACTCGCTTTCAGGATTGTTTTCTTCAGTCGTCAGTTCGCTGACCTGCTTCTCGTCGGCGGCAATCGTTCGCTGCAGCCGCGTGATCTGCTCGGCAATGGAAACGTCCGACTTGGACTCAGCGCCCTTCCTGGCTTCCGCGGGCGGCTGACCGGCCATCGGTCCGTCGTCCGCACGCCCGTCGACAGCGAACAGGCAGGCCCCTGCGATCAGGGCCAGGAAACAGCTCGTGACGGACCGCAAATCTTTCTCAACACGCATCGGTGGCACTCACTCCTCGGAAACACCCTCGCGCCAGGTCGAAAAGCGCGCGCGGGGGCGGAAATCGATACCACAAATGTCCGAAATGGCTCCACCCCGGTTTGGCGAGGGATTTGCCGTTTGAAAAAGTGCGCGAATCGCCCGGGCCGGGCCAGCTGCGCGGGCCTGTCACCGGACTGGAAACAGCGCCCCGACAGGAGGCGAGACGAGGTCCACGACTCCCGGTGTGGTGAACGAACGCCGGATGCCGGTATCCTGATGGTCTTTCCCCCAGCGACTGACCGTGACCGCCACCGCCTCCATTTCTGAACTGCGCGCCCCGAGCATCGGACCGTTCCAGCTGCGGACTCCGTTCGTGCAGGCGGCGCTCAGCGGCTACAGCGACTGGCCGATGCGCGTTCTCGCCCGCCGGTTCGGAGCGTCCTACGCCCTCTGTGAAGTGCTGCTCGACCAGTTCGTCCTGCAGTTGAAGGGACGGGAGCGGACGAAGCACCACCTCAAGGTCACCGCGGATGAGCACCCCGTCGGCGGACAGCTCATGGGGTCTTCGCCCGAGGAATTCGGCCCCGCTGCCGTCCGGCTGATGGAGGCTGGCTTCAGCGTCATCGACATCAACTTCGGCTGCCCCGTCAAGAAGGTTCTCGGACGCTGCCGCGGCGGTTACCACCTCAGCCAGCCCGCCGTCGCCCTCGAGATCGTCCGCCGCGTGCGCGACTCTCTTCCCGACTCTGTGCCCGTCACACTGAAGATGCGCCGCGGCATTGATGATTCCGCCGAAAGCCGCGACCGGTTCTTCGAGATCCTCGACGGCGCCTTCGCGGCCGGCGTCAGCGCCATCACCGTCCACGGTCGGACCGTCGAACAGAAGTACATCGGCCCGAGCCGATGGAGTTTCCTCCGCGAAGTGAAAGACCACGTCGGCGACCGCACCATCCTCGGCAGCGGCGACCTGTTCTCGGCCCAGGCCTGTCTCGACATGATGCGTGAGACCGGCGTCGACGGCGTCACCATCGCCCGCGGAGCCATCGGCAATCCCTGGATTTTCCAGCAGGCCGAGGCCCTGTGGAACGGCGAGCCTCTCCCCCCGCCCCCCACAGTCCATCAGCAGCGCGACGTCCTCGAACATCACTTCGCCCTCGCCCTCGAAACCTACGGCCCCGAACGCTGCACCACCCCGATGCGGAAGTTCGGCGTCAAGTACGCGAAACTGCATCCGCAGCTCGACCAGGTGCGGGCCGCTTTCTGCATCGTGAAAACTCCGGCCGACTGGGCCGCCGTCCTGCGAACCCACTACGCCTCCGATGGTCCGGGACAGTATCCCGATGTCGACGACAGCGCCTCGGGCGAATCCTGCGAGGTCTAGAGCTGTTCGCGTCCGGCCATCTGGCGGCCGCCGATGACCTGCGGCCTACAAGCAACGAATGTCCATGTTTCCGATCACCACCATCGACTGCCGTACCTCGGACGCCACCGCGCTCATCGATGAGCTTCGCGCCAAACTCAGCCCGCGTGGCGACATCGTTTCCGAAGCCGGACGCCAGCGGACGATCGCCCTCTTCGGCGAGGCCCTCTCCCCCCAGCAGGTGGTCGAACGCATCTGCGGCGACGTCAAGACCCGCGGACTCGACGCCCTCCTGCACTACACCGAAAAACTTGACCGCAAGGCGCTCACCCGCGAGTCGATGCGCGTGCCCGCCGAAGAACTCGCGGCCGCTCACGCCAAGGCCTCGCCGGAATTCCTCCAGACGCTTCGCCACATCCGCGCAAACATCGAAGAGTTCCAGAAGGCGATCCTCGTCCATGATGCGGGAGTGAAGCGGCCGGCAGGGAAGGGGACGATCGAGCTCCGCCAGCGCTATCTCCCCCTGCGGCGGATCGGCGTCTGCGTTCCCGGAGGCGCCGCTGCCTATCCGTCGACCCTGCTGATGACCATCGTTCCCGCCCAGGTCGCGGGCGTGAAGGAGATCGCCGTCGTCGTCCCGCCGACGGACTTCGGCGCGTACAACATCGATGTCCTCGCGACCTGCCACGAGCTGGGAGTGACCGAGGTCTACCGTGTCGGCGGCGCTCAGGCCGTCGCCGCGATGGCCTACGGCGTCGACGGCCTGCCACAGGTCGACAAGATCGTCGGCCCGGGCAACCTCTTCGTCGCCCTCGCCAAGAAACACGTCTATGGCGAAGTCGACATCGACAGCATTGCCGGCCCCAGTGAAGTCGTCGTCCTGGCGGATGACACCGCCCGCGCCGACTTCGTCGCCAGTGATCTCATCTCACAGGCCGAGCACAGTCCCGGCTCGGGCGTGCTCATTACCTGGCACGAGCCGTTGATCAGCGCCGTCCGGGACGAGCTGACGAAGCAGCTCGCCCGACTTGAACGTGGAGACCTCGCCGCCCGCAGCCTCACCGACTACAGCGCCCTCATCCTCGCCCGCGACGCCGCCGAGGCCGCCCGACTCACCGATCTCTTCGCCCCCGAGCACCTCCACATCTCGACTGCTGCTCCCGAAGCGATGGTCGCCGGAATCCAGAATGCCGGCGCGATCTTCCTCGGACACTACACGCCGGTCGCCATGGGCGACTACGTCGCCGGCCCGTCGCACGTCCTCCCCACGGGGGGGACTGCCCGCTTCGCCAACGGACTCTGCGCCAACGACTTCCTCAAACGGTCGTCGCTGATCGCCTACGACGCGCAGTCCCTGGCGGCCGACGCCCCGCACGTGCAGCGGATGGCCGACAAGGAAGGTCTGACGGCCCACCGCGCGAGCGTCGACATCCGCCTGCCCTGACAGCTCCAGACCTGGGCCGAGACTATCCCGGGCGGGAAACGGGCAATAAATTGGAGTTCCTCGTGCGTCGCTGCGTGTGATTTCCCTCCTCAGTCGCGTCCGCCGGCCCTCGTCCTGCCTCGCCGGCGTTCACGGCCCTTCGCAACGGACCTGCAATGCCTGACGCCACCCCCGCGTCCCCCCCGGCGTTTGATATCACCAAGTGCAAAGTCGCCACCGCCTGGGCGAATGACCGCCCGCTTGTCGCCTGCCGCTTCGATCCGCTCGGCCGCTACGTCTTCTGTGGGGCCGAAGAAAAGACCGTCATCCGCTTCAAGCTCGACGACGGCGCGAGAACGCCGATGCCTGGCGGACACGACACCTGGGTCCACGGCCTCGCCTGCACGCCCAACGGCGAGTTCCTGATCTCAGGCGGCTGCGAAGGCAAAATCACCTGGTGGCAGGCCGCCGCCGAAGCCCCCGCCCCCGTGCGCCAGGTCACCGCCCATAAGGGTTGGGTCCGGCAGCTCGCCGTCAGTCCCGACGGATCGCTGGTCGCCTCCGCTGGCAACGACGGCTTCGTCCGTCTGTGGAAAACGGCCGACGGCTCGCTGGTCAAAGAACTGGCCGGCCATCCGCGCGACGTCTATTCCGTCGTCTGGCATTCGAGCGGACAGTTCCTCTGCTCGGGCGACATCCTGGGGAACGTCCGGCAGTGGGACGTGGTGGGCGGCTCGACGATCCGCACCTTCGAAGCCAAGGAAGTCCACAGCTACAACGCCGCCGGACAGCAGGTCGACTTTGGCGGCGTGCGAGGCGTCGCCATCAGCCCTGACGGCAAATACCTCGCCGTCGGCGGTCTCCACAAGGCGACCAACCCGCTCGGCGCGGTGCACGAGCCGCTGGTGATGCTCTACGAATGGGAAAGCGGCAAGCTCGCGAAGCAGCAGGTGACGGAAGGAATCACCGGCGGCGGAATCTGGCGCCTGGTGTACCTCGCCGACGGAACCCTCGTCGGCGCCTCCGGCGGGTCGAGCGGCGGCTGGCTGCTGTTCTGGAAGGCGGATCAGGAGAAGGCGGTTCACAAGTTCCAGACGCCGAACATCCTTCGCGACATGGATCTCTCCGCGGACGGAACCCGCTTCGCGACCGCGCATCACGACAAGCACGTGCGGATCACGACGATGGTCTAAAAAAACACCCCGGCTGCTTTTTCGCAGCCGGGGTGATTCGAGTTGCAGCACGCCTGCAGGGCGTCAGCCGTTGCCTTTGAAGTTCGCGGGTGGACCTCCCACCGCGCCGCCGGCCGCGCCTGTCAGTTTCAGCGTCACCTTGTTCTCGCCCGATTCGCTGACCGTCGCGGTCAGGTCGGTCGTACCGGCGTCACCGTACTTCTTCGGAAGGAGCCAGGTTTCCCCCCCGGCGCCGACGGGTGCATCGTCTCTGCCGGAGTCGGCCTGGGCGCCGATCTTGATCTTGCGCACTGTGACCTTGTAGTTCCCCGGCACCGCACCGTCGTTCTCCGCGAAGGTCTGCAGTTTGAACTCACCGTTCGCGTCGGTGATGGCCGCCGCGGCGTTCGAGTGTCCCTGGGGGACGAACATCACGGTCGCCCCCTCCACCGGCTTGTTGTCATGCATGACGACGCCAACCACGGGGTAGACCTTGGGGCGGTCAACAACTTCTTCGGCGCCGCAGCCGCTCAGGAAGGCCACCGCTGCTCCCAGCAGCCAGCCACCCCGAAATCTCTCAGTCAGAATCATGGTTCAGATGTCCTTGAATTGCTTTTTGGGTTCGACGGCCGGGATGCACCCGGCTGGAGTTCGCACTGGTCCGGCCGACACGCATGCGTGGACCGGAAGCCGATCAGAACTCTCCAACCGTCTCACCTCCTGCGAGCGAGCCCAGCGAACCCCAGACGCCGTATGGCGACCGGCCTGCGGCCGCCCGCACGTCCTGCGCGGCAAGGTTGCCCGCGTCGATGTTCTCACTGACGAAGCGCACCGAGCCATCGCCCATCAAAACGTGTGCGCCGCCGGTATGACGGCTCTGCACCGGAAACTGGCCCGCTTCCCGGAAGTCCGCTCCGACCGTGCAGGCCGGAGAGTTCGGGGGAAGGATCGTGTTGACCGTCGTGTAGGCAATCACGCCGTTGCACCATCGAGAGCCGCGGCTCGTCGAAACCGTCCCGGTGCCCGAGAATTCCCCGGTCGCCCGATTCACCAGCAGCAGGCAGCTGGCCGGGTTGTCGACCACGCCATTCCCCTGTCCGCGAAGGACGCCTCCCAGTGCATCGCGACCTCCGCGACTGGTGGTCTGCTCACCCATCAGGATCGTGTTGCTCGTTCCGTCCGCGAAATCCGCGAACCGCTTGTTGGTCTGGAACCCGAATGGCCCGCGAACCAGGTTACGGGCGTTCGCAAAGCTCAGGTACGGCGTCGCCCACCAGGCGCTGTCGCCCGCCGAGAACCCGTAGTGAACCAGCGACAGGTAATGCTTGATGTTCGGCGACGACGGGCAGGTGAATGCCGGGATGTCGTTCTTCCACAGCGTGTAGAGCGTCCCGTCGTCGCAGTTGTCTCCAAAGGCCGGGAACGTGGTCGCTCCGATCGTCTGGGCGGAACTGATCTGGTTGTAAAGAGCCGACTGCTCGAAGTAGGGCAGCAAGAGCACGAGTCCGCTGCCGCGGTCGCCGTTGGTTCCCGTGCCGGTCGTTCCCCCCATGCGGTAAGGGAATCGGTCCGCCGTGTCGTGGTAGTTGTGGAGAGCCAGTCCAAACTGTTTCAGATTGTTCTTGCACTGTGTTCGCCGTGCGGCCTCGCGGGCCTGTTGAACAGCCGGCAGCAGCAGCGCGATCAGGATCGCGATAATCGCGATCACCACCAATAACTCAATCAACGTAAACCCGGTACGGGTGCCCCTAAGCATTGGAAATCCTGAGAATCGAAGTCAGCAAAAACGAAACGGCGGAGCGACGCCGAGATGAAGGACGTCGAACTACCGAAGCAGAAAACGTGCCCTCACCGTTCAATGGGATGCACGAATCGCAATCTCCGTCGCAGGCAGCACTTTCGCCCCATCACCGCATGGACATATGCCTGAGGTCAGAACCTCGGGGGTGTCGAACTCCTTCGCAGAATTGCACGCGCCGCGTGCAATTCTGCCCGGGGGGCCTCTCTCACAGGGCGCCCCTGGGTCTGTACATGATTGGCCGCCCGATGAGCCCCAACTTTCGTGCGATGACTGAAATTCGCGTGCGACGCACCTATTGTACGTGGACGTGATCCCGCCGAGGGAATCGTCAGCGGGACGCCATGATCACGGTTTACTGGCTCAGTTTGCTCCAATGCGACTTTGGTACAACCAGGTCCACGACAGTCGCCGATCGGTCCTGGAGACCGAGCTGGAAGTGGTCACGATCGGGCGTGACCGCGTGAACACGCTGGCGCTCAACAGTCCGCTGGTCTCCAAGCGGCAGGCCCTCATCCGCCGGGTCAACGGGCAGCTCGTCCTCCACAATCTCGGCCTGAACAGCTGCATGGTCGGGGAGAACGAGGTTCTCGGGGGACAGTCGGCCGAGTTCACGCCGGGCGAAACGATCCGCATCTGGCCCTACACGATCACCGTCGAGACGTCGGAGATCGTCCCCGTCAGCCGCCTGGAACTCGAGCAGCACCTGCGGGGCCTGATGTCCGGCCTGGAAACCCGTGTCCATGAACTGCTGCTGCGACGATTCGACCTGTATGAACTGGAGCAGAACCGCCTGGGGGATGAGCGGAACATCCTGCAACTCGAACATCACATCGAGGACGTCTGCCGCGAGCTCAAGCTGTTCAATGAAGCCAACGATCCGCTGCTCGAAGAGATCGTCGGGCTCGTCCTGCGCGACTATGTCGTCAACCAGCTGATCCTGGACAGCGACGACGAAGCCTCCCGCGCGGCGCGTCTGACCTGGAACGAATTCGACCTTCCGGCCACGCTCGTGCCCGAGCGGGAAACCGAGCTCAAGAGCCTGCTGGCGGCCGCGCATGAGAAGCTCGAACTGGAAGCGCTCCCGGATTTGAGCGGACGGATCCGGCAGGTCGAGTCGAGGTTTTCCGCGGTCTTTCCGCAGCTGCGTCCGAGTATCCATCGCGAGCTGCGGCGCTACCTTGTCCTGCGGACGCTGAAGAAGGATCTCAAGGACACGGTGTTCGGTTACGGACCGCTTCAGGACCTGCTGCGGGCACCCACGATCACGGAAATCATGGTGGTCCGCAGCGACCAGATCTACGTCGAGCGGGATGGCGTCGTCGAGCTTTCGGGACGGCGATTCCTGTCGGACAAGGTCACTGAATCGATCATCGAGCGAATCGTCGCGCAGGTCGGCCGGCGGATCGACAAGAGTCAGCCGCTGGTCGATGCGCGGCTCGATGACGGCAGCCGGGTGAATGCGGTGATTCCCCCGCTGGCGGTGCGCGGCCCGTGCCTGACGATCCGGAAGTTTCCATCGTCCCGGTTCACCATGGATGACCTGGTGGAGTCCGCGACGATCACCGCCTCGGCGGCCGCGTTCCTTCGGGCGTGCGTCGTGAATCAACGCAACATTCTCGTGAGCGGCGGGACCGGCGCGGGAAAGACGACTTTGCTGAATGTTCTCTCGGCCTTCATTCCGGTCAAAGAGCGAATCATCACCATCGAGGATACGCAGGAGCTTCAGCTCCGGCAGGATCACGTGGTGTCGCTCGAGTCGAAGCCGGCGAATGTCGAGGGAACCGGGGCGTACACGATTCGAGATCTGGTGCGGAATGCGCTCCGCATGCGGCCGGACCGCATCATCGTGGGAGAGTGTCGGGGGGCGGAAGCCCTTGATATGCTTCAGGCGATGAATACGGGGCATGACGGGTCGATGACGACCGTTCATGCCAACAGTTCCGAGGAAGTCATCAAGCGACTGGAGCTCCTGGTGCTCATGGGGGCCGAGATTCCCGTCGCTTCGATTCACAGGCAGATTGCGTCGGCGCTCGACGTGGTGGTCCAGATCAGTCGCGAGGCCGGTGGAAGCCGCGTCGTCACGCAGGTGTCCGAAGTGGCCGGGTACGACGAACGGACGGGCCGGCTGATTCTTCACGATGTATTTGACCGGCGGGATGGACGTGCGTTGCGACCGACCGGCTACCTGCCGACCTTTTTGTCCGAGCTGCTCGGTGAGAAACTGCTGCCGCTTGAGTTCTTGCTTGAAGACGATGCCGAATGATTCACGCGTTCATGTTCGCACTGGCCCGCATGTCGAGCGCGGCCTGGATCGGTGCTGCGGTACTCTTTGTGATCGTCGCCGTCGACCAGACCAACTTCTATAAGCCGCCGAAGCCGTTGGATGACGCAGCCGCTCAACTGACGGCCGAGTCGTCCGATGTTGTCCCTCCCAATGACCTCCCGACCGACGACTCCGTCAGACGGCAGATCGTCGCGCGCCTCGCGATCGAACGATTCCCCCACTACTACGCCACCGGCAGCCTTCTGCTCGGCATCTCCTTTGTCTCGTCGCTCTTTCTCCGTCGCCGCTACCTCAAGGCCAGCCGCTGGGCGCTGGTCATGCTGTTTCTGATCGGGGCCGGCGGCATGATGGCTTATGACTACTATGAAGTGTTCGTCCCCCTGAACAAGCTCACTCTCAAGGTCCTCGAGAACCCCTCGAACGAGTTCACCGTGGAATTCGACTTACTGCACCAGCATTCCAAAATGATCAACGCGGCCCAGCTCCTCCTCACATTCCTCGCCTCGTTCCTCCTCTGTATGCCCGGAACTCGCCCCGAGCAGCCGGTCATTCTGGTTCAGCAGGCCGGCTAGACCTGCCGAGGATTGAGCAACCGGGATGGCTTCTCGAAGCAACGATCGACGTCGATTTCTCCTGAAACACCAGGCGAGCAGTTCTCAGGACGCCTCGGTGCGCCCAGAGTCGTTTCGCTGCTACTTCGTCGAGCAGGTCGGCCAGGAGATTCATGGTTCCGTGCAGGAGCGGCCCTTCGTCGAACTTCCTGCCGATGACGTGCTCATCCGGGTGTCTCACTCCTCTCTGAACTACAAGGACGCGATGGCGGCCAGCGGCCATCGCGGCATCGTCAAAACCTTTCCGCACGTGCCGGGCATTGACGCCGCGGGTGTGGTCGTGGAAAGCACCGACCCCGCATTCCTGCCGGGTGACGAAGTCATCGCCACAGGGCGTGAGATCGGCGTGGAGCGGTGGGGCGCCTGGTCGGAATACCTGAGGGCGCCGGCGGCGTGGGTTCAGCACGTCCCCGAAGGACTCACTCCCTTCGAGACAATGGTGCTCGGGACGGCCGGATTCACGGCGGCTCAATGCGTGGCAGCCCTCCTCGAACATGGCGTCACGCCCGATCAGGGTGAGATCGTCGTCACGGGCGCGACAGGCGGCGTCGGAAGCCTCGCGATCCGCATTCTCGCCCGCCTGGGATACAACGTCGCCGCCGTCTCGGGGAAGGAATCGCAGGCCAACTGGCTTCGCAAGCAGGGGGCATCCCGGGTCATCCCCAGGTCCGATTTTGTGGACTCGGGTTCGCGTCCCCTTCTCAACGCGGCCTGGGCCGGCGGCGTCGATACCGTCGGCGGGCCAGCACTGGCGACGATGATCCGGGCCACACATCACCGCGGCTGCGTGGCAGCTTGTGGCGTGGTCGGCGGGGCCGAACTGCCCCTGACGGTCTATCCGTTCATCCTCAGGGGTGTCACGCTGGCCGGCATCGACTCAGCCTGGTGCCCTGACCACCGCCGCACCGAGATCTGGCGACGTCTCGGACATGAGTGGAAGATCGACGGCCTCGAAGCGATGGCCGTCGAGGTACCACTCGACAAGGTGGGGGATGCTGTGCAGGCGATGCTCGCCGGACATGCGCTGGGACGCACCGTCGTTTCGCTCCAGTGACCCGGCATGCGGGACCACGGACGGGCACTCCGATCACTGGAAGTGATGACGTTCCTAGCCGCAGCGGGGCGCGCGCCGTAAAATGCGATTTCAATTTCTTGCATGGGAAGGACGAGACCGATGTCGGTCGCTGCGGACCTCACGGAACTTCATCGACTGCACTCCGCTCTCAAGGAGATCCGCGAAGACCTTTCGCGCGGTCCGCGGCAACTCAAGATTCGCGATCAGGTCATTACCAACGCGAAGAACGAAGTCACCTCGAAGCAGGAAGAGTTGAAACAGACGCGACTGGCGGCTGACCGCAAGGGGCTCGAACTGAAAACGCTCGAGGCGAAGCTTGTCGACCTGCGGGGAAAGCTGAACCAGGCGGCCAGCAATCGCGAATACGACATTCTGCGAGGCCAGATTGAAGCCGACGGCGCCGCCAAGGCGGTGATGGAGGACGAGATCCTCGATTACCTCGACCGGATCGACCGCCTGCAGAAGGAAATCGTCATCGCCCACGAGCGAGTCGGCCAGGCCGAAGCGGACAAGAAATCCTATTCCGCGCAATTCGCGGCCGAGGAGCCGGTCCTGAAGCAGAAAGAGGCCGACCTCGTGGGCCGGATGGCGACCGCGGAGAAGGTTCTCACTGGCGAAACACTGTCTCAGTACCGCCGCGTCGTCGATGCCCACGGCGCCGAAGCCATGGCGCCCGTCGAGAACGGCGTCTGCACCGGATGCTACGTGGCCCTCAGGCCGCAGCAGCGCGTCCAGCTGAACAATGGCGTCCTGCTCTTCTGCAGCAGCTGCGGGCGCCTGCTCTACCTGTCGGAATAGTCGAAGTCGTTCACGGCACGATGAACGACATGCCGGTGTAGAAGTACGCGGCCTTGAACGCCGCTTCGCCATTGAGCGGCACCTGGTAGGCCTTGTACGGCGCCGGATCGCCTGGCCGGTAATAGCCGAGCGGATATTCCCGTTTGTGGACCGGGGCCATGGCCATCTGGTAGGGCAACCCGGCGAGCTGCACGCCGAACTTCGTCGCCGAGGCGATCGACTGGAAAGGCTCGGAGTAGGTATGTCCGTACCGTTCCAGACCGACGTCTTCGAAGTACAGCGGCGTGTGGAACAGGTTCGACGCGTCCCAGCAGTATTCGATGTCGATGAAGTTGCGGTCCGCGCCTTCGAACACCGGAAGCGGATGTTGCTCCGGGCAGCGATCCGCTCCCTCGCCGGCAGTGTTCGGCGGACACATTTTCACGCCACTGCCGTCCGTTGAGCAGCTCTTGAATGGCTGGATCTCGGTGATCTTTTTGAGCTGCGGAAGCTCCACCGGGCCGGCGAAACGCTGTCGCCCCGCCGCATCGGGGGCTGGAGGAACCAACAGCTCGGACCTGGGTATTTCGTAGCGCGGCGAATCGTCCGGCAGCCTCGGCGCTGGAGGCGGGGCCGAACGGGTCGAAGGAGGCGCGGGGGTGGGTGACGGCGCGACTGGCGTGCGAGGAATCTGATTCAGCAGGGCGGTCGCCGTCGGCTGGGCCGGCGCCAGATCTGGAAGCGGCAGCAGCTGGCTGCTGGTTTCAGGAACGGCCGGTTTCTCCACCACGATCGACGCGGGCGCAAACCGCTCCACCTGTGGCGGAACGTCCGGAAGGTTCTGGACGGCCGGGAGAGGAATCGGCGGTTCCACGGTCGCACTTGCGGTCTTCGGCGGGGAGAGCGGTTCCGGGGTGAGGGCGACCGGAAACGGCGCAGGCTCCCCCTGAACCGATGCGGTCGCTGCCGGGACCGGCGGTGCTGCCTCGGGCGTCGGCCGGCTGGAAGCCGCGTGTCTGGGCGGCGCGAGGAACCTCGGGGCCTCCGGCTCAGGTTGGGTCAACGCGGGCGAGAGGTCGATCGTCGCCGGAGGATCGATCGGATCGCTGTCGAGAGGGACGTTGATCGCGGGGAGCGGCTGAGTCGGAGCGGCGACGTCCGGCGCGAAGGTGGTGTCGAGCGCTGCGCCATGCTTCTGCTGCTGGCGGCGTTCGCGACGGGCGGCGCCCATCCCGGTCCATTCGGATCGAGCTTCCTTCCACCGCTGCAGCGCCGATCTTTGGCCGAGTTTCGAGATCGGGTCCGATGGTTCATCAGCAGCGTAGCCGGCCGTGTTCCACGCCAGGCTGCAGGCGGCCATCAGGACGGCCGTCGACCAGCCGCGCCAGGCGGTCGCCTGCTGGAGCGACTTCCACAGGCCGAACAGGGGCCTGCCCGGAGACGGGATGCCTCCGGGCGCGGGCCCGGCGGGCTCACTCGCGAGGCGAGTGTTCCGTCGAATAATTCGGTGATTCCTGAGTAATCGCAATGTCATGCGGGTGGCTCTCCCGAACCGAGGCCGCTGTGACCCGGAGGAACTTCGCTTCCGTGCGAAGCTGTGCGATGGTCCGCACCCCCAGGTAACCCATTCCTGCACGAATTCCACCGACCAGTTGGTACAGCAGTCCGTGCAGTGGTCCCTTGTAGGGCACCCGTCCCTCGACACCTTCCGGCACGAGCTTCGGACGCCCCTTCAAATCGTCTTCCGTCAACGTCTGCCGGTAACGGTCGCTGCTCCCCTGAACCATCGCTCCCAGCGATCCCATTCCGCGATACCGCTTAAACGTGCGGCCCTGGAACAGGATCATCTCGCCTGGGCTTTCGTCGAGGCCGGCCAGAAGGCCGCCGAGCATCACGGTGTATGCCCCGGCCGCCAGAGCCTTGGTGATGTCGCCGCTATAGCGGATGCCCCCATCCGCAATAATCGGCACATCACTTCCCTGGACCGCTTTCGCGGCGTTGGCCACAGCCGTCAGCTGCGGCACGCCGACGCCTGACACGACCCTGGTCGTGCAGATCGATCCGGGGCCGATCCCCACCTTCACGGCGTCCGCCCCGGCGTCGAGGAGAGCCTTCGCTCCCTCGATCGTGGCGACGTTGCCGGCGATCACGTCGATCGACCATTCCTTCTTGATGGCCTTGACGCTCTCGATCACGTTCCTGGAGTGCCCGTGGGCGCTGTCGACCACGAGCACATCCGCCCCTGCCTCAATCAGCCGGGTCACGCGTTCGTGGTCATTGACCCCGACCGCCGCCCCGACTCTCAATCGCCCCCGGTGGTCCTTGCACGCTTTAGGAAATCGCAGATTTTTGTCGATGTCCTTGATCGTGATCAGGCCTCTTAGTTGGAATTCATCGTCGACAAGGAGAAGTTTCTCCACCTTGTTTTCCCGGAGAATCCGTTCCGCGTCCTTCAGGTTCGTATTTTCTTTCGCGGTAATGAGATTTTCCCTGGTCATGACGTCTTCGATCCGGGTCGACCCCGAATCGAGGAACCGCAGGTCGCGGCGCGTCATAATTCCAACAAGCTTCCCATTTTTCGTAATCGGAACACCGCCGATGTTTCGCTGGTCCATCATCTGAACCAGGTCGGCGACCGTTGCCTCCGGCGACATCGTCACCGGATCGAAGATGATGCCGTTCTCCGACCGCTTCACGTGATCCACTTCCATGGCCTGCCGCTCGGCGGTCATGTTCTTGTGGATGATTCCGATCCCGCCTTCCTGAGCCATCCCGATCGCCATGTCACTCTCGGTGACGGTGTCCATCGGGGAGGAGATGATCGGAACGTTCAGCGTGATGTTGCGTGTCAGCTTCGAGGCGACATCGACGTCCGCCGGGACGACCTCGCTGTAAGCAGGAACGAGCAGGACGTCATCAAACGTGAGGCCGGTTTCTTGAACCCGGTCAAGCATCGGAGAGAGCCTCCCTGGCGGCAGCAGCGAAAATGAAGAGCATCCCGTAGCTTAGGCAGATCGTGGGATGGCTTCAACGAGCCGGGGCAACTTTGAGATTCCTGCGACGACTCGAAGGGAAAAGAACCACGGATCGCACGGATCAGACGGATAAAAGCCTTCGGAATCAGGCCATCGACTGACAACCGGCCGAAATCGAGGACGCCCCCTACGCTCAAACAGGCAGGCAGTGCGAACCGCCATTTATCCTTTTCATCCGTGTGATCCGCGGTTCCCTCTTCTCCCAGGATTCGTCGAGCAAGGTTCAATGAAAAGGAACCACGGGAGACACGGACCACACGGAAGAGAAAGAGCGAAACGGGGCGCCCGCTGATGCCCCACTTCAGAAAAACGCCCCGCCTTCAGACAGACAATTCCTGTGTATTCCGTGGTTCCTCTTCCTCCGCGGCAAATCCAGCTTCCACGCCTCAAAACAGCCGCATCTGCCCATCGCGGCCCACTGGTGGCTGGAATTGGGAGGCGTCCAGTCCTGCTCCGCCACGCTCGAATCCCAGCTTCTTCGAGAACACCTGGAACGTCACTTTGATCTGCTCCGCAATCGCCCCCTGCCCGCGCATCCGGCTGCCGAAGTTCGCGTCGTTCCACTTCCCATCCCGCGTGTGCAGGATGAGTGACGAAATCTTGTCCCGCACCGATTCGCTCTGCGTTCGGTCGAGCCACTCCTGAAACACCGGCTTGACCGTCCACGGCAGCCGCACCAGCGTGTACGAGGCGAACCGCGCCCCGGCCTCCCGGGCCGCCCGCAGGATGGCCGGCATCTCGCTGTCGTTGAGCCCGGGAATCATCGGGGCCGCCATCACCCGCACCGGCACTCCCGCCGCCGACAACTCGCGGATCGCCCGCAGCCGCGCCTCGGGCCGGCTCGACCGTGGCTCGAGGCTCGAAGTCACCTCCGGATCGAGGCTCGTGATGCTGATCGCGACCGCAACGAGATTTCGCGCCGCCATGTCCGCCAGGACATCGAGGTCGCGAGTCACCAGGGCATTCTTCGTGACGATTCCCATCGGCTGCCCGGCGTCCCGCGCGACTTCCAGGCAACCCCGCGTGATCCGGAACTCCCGCTCGGCCGGCTGGTAGCAGTCGGTTACCCCCGACATCATCACCGTCTCGGGCACATACTTGTCACGCGACAGCCACTCGCGAAACAGCTCCGGCGCCTTGTGCTTGACGAAGATCTTCGTCTCGAAGTCGATCCCCGCGTTCAGCCCCAGGTATTCGTGCGTTGGCCGGGCGTAGCAGTACGAGCACCCATGCAGACAGCCGCGATAAGGATTCAGGCTGTACCGGAAGGAGATGTCCGGGCTGTCGTTCTCGCTGATGACCGTTCGCGAGTCGTCCGGGATGTAAGTGGTCTCCGCCCGAGCCAGTTCCGCAAGCGTCTCCTGGTCGTCGGAGACATGCTCAAGATCCTTCTCCTCATGCTGACCGCCGAAGCGGTTCGGTGGAGCGATCGGCGACCCACGGCCTTTGGGAGGAGGAAGAGGCATACCTGAACAAGTGTATCATGTTCGGGAATTCTCGACAGCGGGCGGCCGCGAGACGTGTGACGACCTGTGACGAAGACCTGTGACAGCGGAAAACCGTCTGAACCATTGGAAATTCTGGACCTGTGACAACTGTGACATGTGTGACGAACTTTTGAGGCGTTTGTCCTCCCGTTTCGTCGGGGCGATCGCTTCCGGTGTTTCGAGTTGCCAAAGAACGGACTCCTCCCCTGACGGCAGAGGTTGCGCGTGGGCGGCAGCGGGCTTTCCCGGGCGTCGGGGGCTTTGGCGGCGGCGTCCAGCGGGGGCGAGGGAGAACAGGTCCCTCAACTCTGTGCTGGTCCACTCGGGGCCGTGGTCTCCCGCGGTCCTCGCGTTCCGCTACCATCCTTCCAACGAGCGGCCCCTGGAAACTGGCCGCTTCGCCTCGCCATCAACCTCGAAGCGTCCCATGTCCGACCAACCGACTCCGGCCGAACCGTTCTCCAAAGAAGAACTCAAACGGGCCTACCAGGCCTTCAAGAAACGCCTGAAACTCACCCGTCTGGATGACGAGTCCAAGGTGGGCCACGGTCCGATGTCCGGCGGCGGCCGTTCCGGGGTGGTCGCCATCTCACCCCCCAACCAGTATCCCAAGGAAATCTGGCTCGAACTGTGCAAACAGGGGAAGCTCAAACAGGCTGGGCACGGCATGTACGAGATGGTCGGCGGATAACCGCCGCTCTCCCGGGAAGGGTGACTCCCACCGCGCTGCGAATGCTGCCAGCGCCCTGTTTTTCGTCATCTCGGCGAGCGGGGCTTGTCGGCCCCGTGATCCTCTGACATGAAGCGTCCCATGGCCCCAGCAACCCGTCTGAACGCCCTCCAGAAGCGCTACGTCGAGGCGATCGCCAGCTTCAGCGGCGAGGATCGCGCGACAGTCATGCGGCTGTTCTTCAAGCCGGGGGGAGGCGTCCCGGAAAGTCGGCAGACCGAACGAAAGGCGATCAACGGGGTCTGGAAGGCGCTGCGGGCCGCGAAGCTGGAGAAGCAAAGCCCCGCCGCCGTCGACCGGATCAAGTTCCTCCACGAGGCGCTCGTCTTCGCCTTCGAACGCCGCCACGGCGAGCCCTTCAAGAAGCCGCGAACGAAGGCTGAATAGGGCAGGCTCCCCGGCTACTGCCCGACTCCGCGCCTCCCACCAAAGGCGAGCGGGAGGCGTCGACCCCCTGCTGCTACGCCGTCGCGTCAGCCATTCCCTTCAGATTCGCGGCGATTGCATGCAGCACGTCGTCATCCGTGGGATAGGGGGAATCGACCAGCTTCCGCAGCGGAATCGGCACCTCATCCATCCGGTAGGCCGTCCCCGGGGCGTGGATGCCATACACGGCCGTCGTGAACTGCACGGCCGGCGCGACGAGCGGCGGGAGGGCGTTCGGCGGATCGAGCACGATCAACGGCAGGGTCTGCAGAAACGCCAGGGCTTTCTTCGAAAGGTGCGGGAGGTTCCAGCTTCCGACGAGGAGGCACGCATCGATTTCGCCCCGCTCGAGAAGGTCTTCCGTCGTGAACTCCCCTGGATTGAACCGGGGAACGCCGCGCGACAGATCGACGCCAAACGGGAAGCCTGTCTGCCAGCAGAGCACGCTGTCGGCGCCGGAGACGTCCCCCGACACCCGCAGCCGGCGGGCGATGAACCGCGTTTTCTCGTTCAGGTCGGCTGTCAGTTCGAGCAGTGCCTCGACCGCCAGGTGGCCCAGGTGCAGTGACGCGATCCCCAGTCCGAAGAAGACGGCCCCGTAGCGGCATTCGGTCATCCGCTTCGCGAGAGAGCGCAGTTGCTCGAGCGGCACGCCGCAATCGACGACTGGCGAGCAGTCCGGGTCGCGAACCAGCATCCGCAGCGCGGCGATCATTTCGAAGTCGCGACCTTCCTGAACCAGAATGACTTCATCGGCGACGGCGGCCGTCTGCGTCTTGTGAACGTCAATGACAATGACGTGCCGGTCTTCTTTGCCGTGGGGCAGCAGGTCGCTCGTTGGTTCGATCGAGTAGCGTTCGAAATGCCGGGGATGCGTCTGGGCCGGATCGGCCCCCCAGAAGATCACGAGATCCGACCGTCGGGCGACTTCTCCGAGGGTGGAAGTCGATTCGCCGATTTCCTGGATCGCCATGATCGAAGGTCCATGCCCCTTGGAGGCCGTGGTGTCGATGATGGCCCCGATCTGGTCGGCCAGGCTCACGGCTGCCCGCTGTCCCGGTGTGCTGCTGCGGGACAACCCATAGATCAAAGGAGCGCGGCTCCCCTTGAGGAGGGTCGCCGCTTCCCCAATCGCTTTTTCGAGTGTCGCCTCCGCCCCCTGAAGCCGGGCCACTGGCGGGCGGGCCTCGTTGAGCGAGTACAGCCAGGGACGCGCCAGTTCACACGCCCGCTCGTCACCTGTGAGCCGGTCGCCGTCGAATGTCAGCGTCAGATCGTCGCACACACATCCGCAGACGGTGCAGGCGACGTCATGAAAAGTCTGCATGGGGACAGTTGAAGCGAAACTTCCTGGCAAGTGAAGTCCGGCCATCCCCATCCCCATCCCCATCCCCGCCAGCCGCGGATGGGGGCGGAACAAGCCCTCTCCCGATTGTGCGACGACGCTGGTTGGCCTGCACGGCTGTGAACAGGCGGAAAGAGATGAAGGCGGATGCGTGATCCCTGCGCTGATTGCGGGAACGGTCGTGCCGAGACACACTCACCGAACGCCCGCTTTGTTTTGCACCGGTGAGGATCGAACGCGATGAAGCCTCTGCTGCTGGCCTCCCTCCTCCAGGTGACACTCGGCCTGGCCGTGGCTTCGGCCGCGCCCCCTGATCTCATCCTCCATCATGGCCGGATCGTCACGGTCAATCCGAAGTTCGAGATCGTGGACGCGATGGCGGTGACCGGAGACCGCCTCTCGGCTGTCGGCTCCAGCGCCGACGTTCTGAAGCTGGCCGGCCCCGAGACGAAGCAGATCGATCTCGGGGGCAGGATGGTGCTTCCCGGCCTGATTGACAGCCATGTCCACGCCGCGAGCGCCGCCATCTATGAGTTCGACCATCCAGTCCGCGACATGGATACCGTCGACGACGTTCTCGCGTACATCCGCGAGCGAGTGACCGTCGTTCCCGAAGGGAGCTGGATCGTCGTCAGCCAGGTGTTCATCACCCGTCTCCGCGACCAGCGGTTCCCGACGAAGAAGGAACTCGACGAAGCCGCTCCGAAGCATCCGGTGATGTTCCGAACCGGCCCCGATGCGATGCTCAACTCGCTCGGGCTGAAAGCGAGCGGCATCGACCGCGACTTCGAGATCAAGGACGGCAAGTCGGGGCAGATTGAGAAGGACGCCAGCGGCGAACCGACCGGGATGCTCCGCGGCTCCACGCGCTTCGCCAAAGCCAAATCGCCCGATCGCAAGCCGAACGCCAAAGAGAAGGTGGAAGCGCTCGGCAAGCTGATGCGGGACTACAACTCTGTCGGACTGACGGGAGTGGCCGAGCGGAACGCGGGGCCGGACACCATCGAGATCTACCAGGCTGCGCGGGAATCGGGCGACCTGACCTGCCGCACCTTTCTTTGCTGGGCGCTCGATCCCAACCAGGACTTCGAGAAGGTGAAGAAGTCGCTGGACGAGGCTGCCGCGCATCCGCTGCACGCTTACAACGACCGGCTGTGGCTCCGCGGCGTGAAGTGTTTCCTCGATGGTGGCATGCTTACCGGCAGCGCTTACATGGAAAAGCCCTGGGGCGTCAGCACGATCTATTCGATCACCGATCCTGAGTACCGCGGCGTCCGGCAGATCGAGGCCGATCGCCTTTATGAAACCGCGAAGTACGCCCTCGAGCGCGACCTGCAGTTCACGGCTCATGCCGTCGGCGACGCCGCGACGAAGGCGATGGTCGATGCCTACCGCCGCGTGAATAGCGACTTCCCCGTGGCTCCGACCCGTCCCAACATCACGCACTGCAATTTCATGAGTTCCGAGGTGATTGCCTCGATGAAGGAACTGGGCGTGGTGGCCGACCTGCAGCCGGTGTGGCTGTACTCGGACGGCCGGACGCTGTTCAACCAGTTTGGCAACGAACGGATGACGTGGTTCCAGCCGTATCGCACGCTGTTCGACAAAGGCGTCATCATCGGCGGCGGCTCGGACCACATGCAGAAGATCGGCAGCTTCCGATCGATCAACGCCTACAACCCGTGGCTGGGAATCGAGACGGCGATGACCCGCATCCCCCGCCGTTTTGAAGGCCCTCTGCATCCGGAGCAGGTCATCACCCGGGAAGAAGCGATCCGGCTGTACACGATCAACAACGCCTTCATTCTCTTCGATGAACAGAACCGCGGGTCACTGGAACCCGGCAAGCTGGCGGACTTCATCGTGATCGATCGCGACTTACTCACTTGCCCGGAGAAGGAGATTCGCGACACGCAGGTACTCTCCACGTGGGTGGGCGGGCAGAAGATCTACGAGAAGCAATGACTTCCGGTGACTTTCGAGCAGCGCAACGGGGGCTCGGCAACGCGAAGCAGAGCTTCGCAGAGAGTGCGTGACCAAGGGGACCTTGGTCACGAGGTAGTTCCTTCGTTTTGTCTTCTTCAGATCCTTCATGAACACCATGGACTCGCCGGCCCTCACTCTCGCGACACCGGAGGGCCGACAATTCTTCCGGGACTTCTACCGGACAGATCTGCTCAACAGCACGATCCCCTTCTGGTTTCCGCGATCGATCGACACGGTTCACGGCGGGTTCCTGCACTGCCTCGATCACGACGGCTCTTTGCTCGACACGGACAAATCGGTGTGGGCGCAGGGACGCATGAGCTGGATGTTGCTGACGCTTTACAACACGCTCAGCCCGAACCCGGAATGGCTCGCGTGGGGCCTCGCGGGGCTCGAATTCCTCTCGAAGCATTGCTTCGATGCCGACGGACGCATGTTCTTCCACGTGACTGCCGACGGACGGCCGATCCGGAAACGGCGCTATGCCTATAGCGAGTGCTTCGCCTCCATCGCGCATGCGGCGGCGGCCCGCGCCCTGGACTCCGACGAACACGCGACGCGGTCGTGTGAATTGTTCGACCTGTTCTACGACTGGAATTTCACTCCCGGGCGGATGCCTCCCAAGTTCACGGACACCCGTCCGATGATCGGGCTTGGCCCGCGGATGATGGCCATCTCGACCGTGCAGGAGCTGCGGTCGAATTTCGGCGTCAACGCCCGGCATCAGGCGATCGTCGATCGCTGCCTGGAAGAGATCGAAACGCTGTTTGTGAAGCCCGATCGCCGCGTCGTGATGGAGAATGTTGCGCCGAACGGCGACATCGTCGATCATTTCGACGGACGTCAGCTGAATCCGGGCCATGCCATCGAGGCGGCCTGGTTCATCCTGCTGGAGGCCGAGTACCGCCGTGATTCACGGCTCACGCGCATGGCGTGTCAGATGCTCGACTGGATGTGGGACCGCGGCTGGGACGAAGAGTGTGGCGGTCTGTTTTACTTCCGCGACGTCGACCACAAGCCTGTCCAGGAGTACTGGCACGACATGAAGTTCTGGTGGCCGCACGACGAGGCGATCATCGCCACGCTGATGGCCTGGCAGATGACCGGCGACGAGCGTTACGCAGGCTGGCATCGGCAGGTTCACGACTGGTCCCACCAGCATTTTGCGGATCCCGTCCATGGAGAATGGTTCGGCTACCTGCACCGCGACGGCCGGCGATCCGTTTCGATCAAGGGGAATCTGTGGAAGAGTTTCTTCCATCACCCCCGGATGCAGTGGCTGTCGTGGAAGAGGCTGGACGAGTCGGTTGGCGCGAGCTGAAACGAAGAAGCCCGGCCTCTGAAAAGGAGCCGGGCTTCCGAAATCGCGGCATTCGCAAATGGCCTACGGCAGCTTCGTCGTCCCCATCAGGAACCGATCGCATTCGCGGGCGGCTTCGCGGCCTTCGTTGATGGCCCAGACGATGAGGCTCTGTCCGCGGCGGCAGTCGCCGGCTGCGAAGACGTTCGGCACGCTCGTCTGGTACTTGCCGTAGTCGGCTTCGAACCAGCTCATCGCGCCGCGGGCTTCGCGGATCTTCACGCCGAGCTGCTCCGCGACAGGGTGCTCAGGTCCGAGGAAGCCGAGGGCCAGGAAGACGAGGTCGGCCGGCCATTCCTTTTCGCTGCCGGGCACCTTGCTGAACGGAGGGCCGCCGGCGACCGGCTTGGTCCAGTCGACGAGGACCGTCTTGAGCGCCTTCAGGTTGCCGTTTCCATCGCCGATGAATTCGACGGTTTCGATTGAGAACTCGCGGGGGTCGCGACCGAAGACGGCGGCGCCTTCCGCATGGCCGTAATCGACCTTGAACGTCTTGGGCCACTGAGGCCAGGGGTTGTTGGCCGCGCGTTCTTCCGGAGGCTGCGGAACGATTTCGAAGTTCACGAGGCTCTTGCAGCCGTGGCGGACGCTGGTGCCGAGGCAGTCGTTTCCGGTGTCGCCGCCGCCGATGACGATGACGTGCTTCCCCTTCGCGGAGATGTATTGGCCGTCCTTCAGCTCGGAATCGAGCAGGCTCTTCGTGTTCGCGTGGAGGAATTCCATCGCGTAGTGGATGCCCTTCAGCTCGCGGCCCGGGATGTTGAGATCGCGGGGGCGGGTGGAGCCGGTGCAGATGACGATGGCGTCGAAGTCGTTCTTCAGCGTCTCGGCGGGGATCGTCTTACCGACTTCGCAGTTTGTGACGAACTTCACTCCTTCTTCGGCGAGGAGGTTCACGCGGCGGTCGATGATGTCCTTCTCGAGCTTCATCTGGGGGATGCCGTACATCAGCAGGCCGCCGATACGATCGGCCCGTTCGAAGACGGTGACGAGGTGTCCGGCGCTATTGAGCTGGGCGGCGCACGCGAGGCCGGCGGGGCCGGAACCGATGACAGCGACGGTCTTGCCGGTGCGTTCCCGGGGAGGATTGGCCTTCACCCAGCCTTCTTCAAAGCCGCGCTCGATGATCGACTTTTCGATCGTCTTGATGGCGACGGGGGGCGAGGTGATACCGAGCGTGCAGCTGCCTTCGCAGGGAGCGGGACAGACGCGGCCGGTGAACTCGGGGAAGTTGTTCGTCTTGTGGAGGCGATCGAGGGCCTCGTGCCACTGGTCGTGGTAGACGAGGTCGTTCCACTCGGGGATCAGGTTGTGGACGGGGCACCCGGCGGCCATGCCGGCGATGAGCTCGCCGGTGTGGCAGAAGGGGATGCCGCAATC
The DNA here is from genome assembly GCF_007745175.1 of Caulifigura coniformis. Taxonomy (GTDB): domain Bacteria; phylum Planctomycetota; class Planctomycetia; order Planctomycetales; family Planctomycetaceae; genus Caulifigura; species Caulifigura coniformis. Next base: position 6,596,833 of record NZ_CP036271.1, read on the forward strand.
CATGCAGCGGGCGCCCTGGGTGCGGAGATGCTTCGGCTCGAGCGGTTCGTTGAACTCGTTCCAGTCGAGGATCCGCAACTTCGGCGCGCGCTCGTGGTAGGTCTCGCGGGCGTACTCTTTAAAACCGGTTGGCTTACCCATGACTTCGTTCAACCACGGAACACCCGGACGTCACAGACAGAACGACAACGTGCCGATCGTCAGTGAACAATCCGTTCGTACTCCAGCTTGGGATGACTTCCAAAATTGGCGAGCAGGCCCACCTTCAGGCCAGCCGCTTTGAGGTAGTTGTGGACCTGAGCGCGGAACACGTCGTTCAGGTCTTTGACTGCCTTGATCTCAACGATGACGGAACCAAAGCAGACGAGGTCGGGAATGAACGTGAGCTCCAGTGGATGGCCCTTGTAGGCGAGCGCCAGCGGAACTTTCGATTCAAACGGGATGCCTCGTTGAGTCAGTTCAATCAACAAACAGTTGTGGTAGACAGGCTCGACGAATCCGCAGCCCATCTGGTTGTACACCTCGAAGCAGGCTCCGAGGATTTCGTAGGTTTCCTTTTCGAGGTGGAGGGCCATCTGCAATTCGGAGAAAGAGAGGGAACCACGGATAACACGGATAGAACGGATAAGGGAAAAAGAGTCGTTCTGGCGGTCGAAGAGGATGTATGACAAGGCTTTCGCTGAAGCCAATGACACACTTTCTGTCACGGCGGTGACCAGGTCGAACCGCCCCTTATCCTTTTGATCCGTGCTATCCGTGGTTCTTGCCTTCCTTCAATTCAGTGAGCCGCCTCCACTGGGGCTTCCTCGCCCGCGGCTTCGGCTTCGGCCTGGGCCTTCAGTTCCGTGATCGCGCGCTTGTAGTCCACCGGCATCACCTTGTGGAACCGGGGGAGTTCCTCATCCCAGTTCTCGAGGATCGCTCCGGCGACGGCCGATCCCGTGTAACGCTGGTGGTTGGAGATCATCTCCTTGAGCTCGGCGACGTCGTCTTCCTCTTCGATTTTTTCCAGTTCGACCATCTCGAGGTTGACGTTCTCGAGCAGCTTGCCGTTGGGGTCCCACACATAGGAGACGCCGCCCGACATGCCGGCCGCGAAGTTGCGTCCGGTTGCTCCGAGCACGACGGCCCGGCCGCCGGTCATGTATTCGCAGCCGTGATCGCCGCAGCCTTCCACGACCGCCTTCGCTCCCGAGTTGCGGACGCAGAACCGTTCGGCCGCGCGGCCGCGGACATACAGTTCGCCGGAGGTCGCTCCATACAGAGCCACGTTGCCGATGATGATGTTGTCTTCGGGAACGAACGAGGATTCATCGGGCGGATAGATGATGACCTTGCCGCCGGAAAGTCCCTTGCCGACGTAATCATTCGCGTCGCCGATCACTTCGATCGTCACGCCGTTGACCGACCAGGCTCCGAGCGACTGCCCGGCCGAGCCGCGGCAGATGAGGCGGATGGTGTCTTCGGGCAGTCCCTGCGGGCCCCACTTCTTGGAAATCTCGTGGGACAGCGTGGTGCCGAAGGCACGGTCGATGTTCTGGATGTCGATGTCGAGCCGAACCCGCTCGGCCTTCTCGATCGCCGGCTGGCACTGCGGGATGAGCAGTGTCTGGTCGAGCGTCGTTTCCAGGCCGTGTTTCTGTGGAATCTGGCAGTAGACGCCGACGTCCGGCCTCAGCTTCCTGACCTTCAGGAGCGGACTGAGGTCGAGGTGCTTGGCCTTCCAGTGGGCGACGTCGGTGTCGAGTTCCAGGAGGTCCGTCCGACCGACCATTTCATCGATCGTGCGGAAGCCGAGCTGGGCCATGAGTTGGCGGGCGTCTTCCGCGACCATGAACAGGTAGTTGATGACGTGCTCGGGCGAGCCGCGGAACTTGGCGCGGAGGTCCGGATCCTGCGTCGCGATGCCGACGGGGCAGGTGTTGAGGTGACACTTCCGCATCATGATGCAGCCCATCGTGATCAGCGGAGCTGTCGCGAAGCCGAACTCTTCGGCTCCGAGCATGCACGCGATCACGACGTCTCGGCCGGTCTTCAGCTGGCCGTCGGTTTCGAGCTTCACGCGGCTGCGGAGGTCGTTGAGGACCAGCGTCTGGTGCGTTTCGGCGATGCCCAGTTCCCACGGCAGGCCGGCGTGCTTGATGCTCGTGAGCGGTGAGGCTCCGGTGCCGCCGTTGTCGCCGGCGATGAGGATCTTGTCGGCGTGTCCCTTCGACACGCCGGTGGCAATCGTGCCGACGCCGACTTCCGAGACCAGCTTCACGCTGATCTTGGCGGAAGGGTTGGTGTTCTTCAGGTCGAAGATGAGCTGCGAGAGATCTTCGATCGAGTAGATGTCGTGGTGCGGCGGCGGGCTGATGAGGCCGACGCCGGGGGTCGACATACGGGTGGCGGCGATGACGCGATCGACCTTGTGGCCGGGGAGCTCACCGCCTTCGCCGGGCTTGGCACCCTGGGCGATCTTGATCTGGATCTCGTCAGCATTGGTGAGGTACCAGCTCGTCACGCCGAACCGGCCGCTGGCCACCTGCTTGATGGCGGAGCGCTTCGAATAAACGTTCGGCTGCGGCTCGCCATTCGACTTGAACCGCTCGGTCGTCTTCTTGATCGTCTCGTGCAGCCTGAGATCGAGCTCGACGGGGACGAAGCGTTCGTAGTCTTCGCCACCTTCGCCCGTATTGCTCTTGCCGCCGAGGACGTTCATCGCGACGGCGATCGTCTCGTGGGCTTCCTTCGAGATAGAGCCGTAGCTCATCGCGCCGGTACAGAACCGCTTCACGATTTCGGAAGCCGGTTCGACCTCCTCGAGCGGGATCGACGGCTGGACTTCCTTCTTGAACCGCAACAGGCCGCGGAGGTGGCACTGCCGCGCGACGACTTCATTGATCAGCTTGGCGAACCGGGCGTAGGCGTCCTTGTCGCCGGCGCGGGCGGCCTGCTGGATCTCGGCGATCGTGAACGGGTTCCAGGCATGCCGTTCGCCGTTGTGGCGCCAGTGATACAGGCCCTGGTTCGGCAGGATCGGAAGTCGCTCCGTTTCCTCGCGGCTGGGGAAGCCGAGCTCGTGGCGGCGGATCGCCTCCTCGGCGATGATCGGGAAGCCAATGCCTTTGATGCGGCTGGCCGTGCCGGCGAAGCAGCGCGACACGACGGCATCGGACAGGCCGACGGCTTCGAAGATCTGGGCCCCCTTGTAGCTCTGGAGCGTGGAGATGCCCATCTTCCCCATCACCTTGAGCATCCCCTTGGCCACGCCCTTGCGGTAGGCGGCCACGATCTTCTCGTCGGTGTAGTCTCCCTTCACTTCGCCGCGGCTCCGGGCCTGGCGAATCGATTCAAAGGCGAGGTACGGATTGATGGCGTCGACGCCATAGCCCGTCAGCAGGCAGAAGTGGTGCACTTCGCGAGCTTCGGCCGATTCCAGCACGATGCCGATCCGCGTCCGCTTCTCGTTGCGGACGAGGTGATGATGCACGGCACCGCCGGCGAGCAGCGCAGGAATCGCCACGCGATCGGCATTGGTCGCCCGGTCGGAGAGCACCACGAGGGCGCAGCCGTCGTCGATCGCCTGTTCGGCCTCCTTGCAGATCCGCTCGATGGCCGGGAGCAGCCCGGCCGTCCCTTCCGACTTCGCCCAGGTGGCGTCGATCGTGCGGGACTTCCAGCCGCGGTGGTTCAGGTGCTTGATCGCGGCGAGTTCCTCGTCCGTCAGGATCGGGTGCGGAACCGCGAGGCGATGGCAGTGCTGCGCCGTCGAATCCAGGATGTTGCCTTCCGGGCCGATGAAGCATTCCAGCGACATCACGATCTCTTCGCGGATCGAATCGATCGGCGGATTCGTGACCTGCGCAAACAGCTGTTTGAAGTAGTCGTACAGCATCCGGGGCTGGTCGGAGAGGCAGGCCAGCGCCGTGTCGTCGCCCATCGAGCCGAGCGGATCTTTCTTCGTCTGCAGCAGCGGAATCAGCATGAAGTGCATCGTTTCGGCCGTGTAGCCGAAGGCCTGCATCTGCCGCAGCAGGAAGTCACCCGTGACGCGATCGCCATTCTCCGACTTGCCGTTGGAGGACTTGTGGGCCTGGACGATTTCGTCGAGCGTCAGCCGCTGCTCCTTCAGCCACTGCTTGTACGGACGCTTGCCGGCGATCTCGTGCTTCAGCTCTTCGTCATCAATGATCCGCCCCTGGGCGAAATCGACGAGGAACATCTTGCCCGGCTGCAGGCGTCCCTTGAGCTTCACGTTTGCGGGGTCGATGTCGAGCACACCGACTTCGCTGGCCATGATGACGCGGTCATCATGCGTGACGTAGTACCGGCTGGGTCGCAGGCCGTTGCGGTCGAGAATCGCGCCGATGCACTTGCCGTCGGTGAAGCTCACCGAGGCGGGACCGTCCCAGGGTTCCTGGAGGGCGGAGTGGTATTCGTAGAACGCCCGCTTGTCCTCGGGCATTGAGGGGTGATTCTGCCAGGCCTCGGGGATCATCATCATGACCGCCTCAGGCAGGCTGCGGCCGGCGTTCACGAGCAGTTCGAGCGCGTTGTCGAAGTTGCCGCTGTCCGAGCAATGGGGCTCGGTGACCGGGAAGAGCTTCCGCAGGTCGTTCCCGAACGTCGTCGACGACATGACGCCCTGACGGGCGGTCATCCAGTTGGCGTTGCCTCGCAGCGTGTTGATTTCGCCGTTGTGGGCCATGTAGCGGTTCGGATGCGCGCGATCCCAGCTGGGGAACGTGTTCGTCGAGAACCGGCTGTGAACCATCGCCAGGTGGCTCGTGAAGTCACGGTCCTGGAGGTCCTGGTAGTACCGCATCACCTGCGACGAGGTGAGCATGCCCTTGTAGACGAGCACCTTCGTCGACAGGGTGCAGATGTAGAACATCAGCGCCTGCGAGATCTCGCTTTCGGTCCGCAGATGCCGCGAGGCCCATTTGCGGATGATGAACAGCTGGCGTTCGAACTGGTCCTGCGTCAGGCCGGGAGCGGCCGCCACGAACAGCTGTTCGATCACCGGCTCCGCCGCGCGGGCCGTGGGGCCGAGATCCGCGGCTTCAGCCGACGTCGGCACTTCGCGCCAGCCCAGCAGCTTCTGTCCCTGCTTGGCGATGATCTCGTTGATGACTTCCTTGCAGAATTCTCGCTGCTCGTCGTCGGTCGGCAGGAACACGTTGCCGGCGGCATAGAGGCCCTGTTTGGGCAGCTCGATCCCGAGGTCGCGCTCGGCGACCTTGCGGAGGAAGGAGTCGGGCAGGGCGGTCATCATGCCGCAGCCGTCGCCGGTGTTTTCCTCGCAGCCGCAGGCTCCGCGGTGATCCATGTGCCGCAGCATGCGATCCGCGTCATCAATGATCTGCCGCGACGGCTTGCCCTTGAGGTGCGCGACGAAGCCGACGCCGCAGGCGTCATGCTCGAATTCCGGCGAATACAGGCCGAATGCCGACGGCCACTCCTGGTGGAGAGCGGGGGCGGATTGCGAATGGTGGGTGGTGGGTTGAGACATTTCGTCCATCCTCAGGGGGTGGAGGCAAGTCGTCCGACAGATTCGGGGAATCTTCGAGGCGACGTTGCTCCGAGTACTTCAGAGTCTTCAGTCAGCCTTGGCCCGCTCAGCGGGCGCCCGTTTCGTCCAGGGGTCGTCAGCCCCGAGAGCCTCTTGCAGAAGTTCGACGAACCGCGACGCGGCCGCCGACAGATGTTTGTGACGCCGCTTGACGATGCCGAGCGGACGATGCCACTTCAAACCCGTCAGGTGCAGCGCCTTCAGCATTCCCGCGTCGATCTCGCGCCGGGCGGTCGGCAGGGGAAGTATGGAAACGCCGGCTCCGATTTCGACGGCGCGCTTGATGTTCTCGATATTATCGAACTGGTGGACGGCGTTCACCGACACCTTGTTCTTCCGCAGGGTGCGGTCGATCTCTTTCCGGATCCGCAGGTCCTGTGTGAACGCGACGAAGTCTTCGCCGTCGATTTCCGCGAGGGCGATGTCCGTCTTCGCGGCCAGTCGATGCTGCGGCGCAACGACGACCCCGATCACCTGGTCGAGCCAGGGAATGCATTCGATGTCGCCGCCGTCGCGGGGGAACGACACGATGCCGAGATCGGCCTCGTCCTGATTCACCCGTTCGTACACCTGGTCTGGATGGAGATAGTCCAGTTGCAGGACGACATCGGGATAGCGGTCCTCGAAGCGGCTGACGTACTCCGCCATCTGGAGCAGTCCGACCGAGTAAATCGCCGCGACTCGAACACGCCCCGTGACCTTGGCACTCAGGTTCTGGACCCGATCCTCGAGGAGCCGGTAGTCGGAAAACAGTCGACGGCAGCCATCGAAATAGGCTTCGCCGGGAGGGGTGAGCTGCAGGGGCCGCTGCGAGCGATCGATGAGCGTAACGCCAAGGTGCTCTTCGAGTTGCTGAATTGCCTGGCTGATGGCCGGTTGGGACATGCCGCGAGCCGCTGCCGCCTTGGAGAAGCTCCGGCAGTTGGCGACATCACAGAAGATTTCTGCATTTCGCAGCAGCATGGTCACGGCCGCGCGTCCCTCGAAAACGGCATCCGTTGCACCGTGTCATCCGCCGGACGAATGAAGTGACCGGCGTGTTATTGATGAATAGGTTATGGAGGCCAGGGGCGGGTGTCAATCGCGTGGATGTTTTCGCGACACGGAGTTTCGAAAATGCGTTCGCGGGAAGTTGAGAAAAGGAATGTCACCGCAGAGACACAGAGGACGCAGAGAAGAGGGAGATCTCGGCCCGCAGCTCGAACCACCGGTTCACGTCATGAGTTCTGAACTCGGTTGGACACGTCCGACATTCCGACCCACAGTTCCACCATCGCCTGAAGAGCTCATTCCAAAGCGGCCCCCGATCCAGCCAGCCGCGACCTCCCTCTTCTCAGCGTCCTCTGGGTCTCTGTGGTGAAACTTTTTTCCCACCCCAGGCACCACCTCAAAAGACCGCAATTGGCGAGTGTCGGAAGGAGGGATATAGTCGGCAGACCTCTTCATGAAAGTCGGCCGGATGGCTGTTCAGTCCGTTCATCCCAGCGCATTCGAACTCGCGTTTCGCCTGTACGACAGGGCGATTCATCCTGAGCTGTTCGATATCCGTGCGACGAAGAAGATTGACGGGGCCGGCTGGAAGGCGGCCATCAGCATTTGCGCCGGCGGACATGTCATTGCCCTCCAGACGCCGACCGGCGTCGCGACCGAACTGGCGATTCCGGCCCGCCTCATGACGCCCGACCGCGGCCTCGCCGCCGGACACAAGCTCGGAGCAAGCCGCGACTGGACCCTTCCGCTGAGCTGTGGCGTCCACGCCCACTTCAGCGCCCATATTGATGCGGTCGACGCCGTGGCCTTCCGGAATATCGAGCAGGAATTGACGCTCGACGCCCGCAGTTCGGCGATTTCGTTCCGGTTTCCCGGCGCGGGGCGCCTGCAGCCGGGGCCGCTGAGCGTCATTCGTGCCGAGTCTCTCGCCAGCGGCGTGATGTTCCATGCGTTCCACACGTTCCCCGAGAACTCGGCCGTGCTGCGGACGCAGTCGCTCTACGAACTGCCGGCCGCCTGATCGCGACCGGCTTCCCCGCGGGAGTCCCTCCTCTAGAATTGAGGACTTGCGACGCAGCCCCGTCACCAGACCGGATGAGAGCGCAGCCATGGACCACGCGACCGAGCGGATGATCGAGGCCTACGTCGCCCGCGATTCTTTCGAAGGGCACTTTCTGAAAGACCTGCTCTCTGGCCAGGGCATCGAGGCCCATGTGACCGACGAGAATTCGGTCTACGCGGGCGTCGGCGGGATCGAGCGTCCCAAGGTGTGGGTCTTCGAGAAAGATCAGGAGGCTGCGCGGCGCCTTCTCGAAGAGTATGAAGCCACTCGCGCGCAGTCCGCAGCGCAACCCGATGAAGCGGACGATATCGCTCCGGAGTTCGATGCGCGTGACGAAACGCCGTAGCCGACTCGCCAAACGAAAAACACCCCGGCTGCTTTGGAGCGGCCGGGGTGTTTGAATGTGGTCTCGCAGCGAATCTCAGGCGGCCTCTTCGATGTCCGAGATCCGGTTTTGCGGAATGTATGGAGCGAGTTCGTCGGACTGCCGGTCGAGCCGGAACTGCATGATGTAGGCGTCTTCGGCCGTGTCGTCGTAGTGGCAGCGAACCACCCGGACGGCCCGGAAACCCTGGGTGCGGAAGAACAGCTGGCCGTCGAGGTTGCTTTCGCGGAGATCGAGCAGGATCTCGTTGCGACGCTGTTGCGACAGCTTGTCGATCAGCCGGAGCACCATTTGTTTGCCGACGCCCATCCGGCGGACTTCCGGAGCGACGGCGAAGTTCAGGATGTGGAGCTTGGCCTTGTGCAGTTCATAGATCATGAACCCCACGATCTGATGATTCGCTTCGGCCACCATGCCGATGCAGTTGCGCTGCCGCAGGCAGCAGAGGAAGTCTTCGTCAGTCCAGGCGGTGGCGAAGCTGGTCCGCTCGATCTGGAGAACCTCGGGCATGTCGCGGCGGATCAGCCAGCGAATCTGCACGTCGAGTTGTTGTTTCGTGATATTGCTCACTTATGCCTCCATGCACCGGCAGCAGCATCGAGCCCCGATCGGGCACATCCGACGTTCCTTCGTCATCTGATCCCGTCACGCGAGCAAGTTAATGAATGGCACACAGCGGGAGAAGGCCTGTTGTGGGACGATCGCGAAAACGAGGGGCGCATCTCCATCAATCCCCGTTTCGGCCGCTGCGAAGCGGCATCTTCCGCCGGTAAGATGCAAAACACGCTGCCTCCGGCGTCCCGATTCCGCCCCACCTGGCCCCGCTTTCCCACGCTCTTCCCGGATGAATCAGGACACGGCTCATCCGCGGCTCGCCGGCCGCGTCGCGACCGCCACCACGCGGCTCATCCTGATCGCCATCGTGGCGGGCGGCCTCGTTACGGTCGCGATGAATCTCTGGCAGATGCGATCGACGGGCAACGCCTTACCTTCCACTACATCGGACACGGTTGCGCCGTTGAATGACCTCCTGCGCGACACTCTTCCTGTCGTCCAGGATCGAGTTCGGGGGAGTGAAGCGGCCGCACGGGACGCCGTCGTGAACAAGATTCGCGACCAGATCGCCGCCGCCGTGTCGGAAGTCGCGTCCCGGACGGGGGCCGTTGAAACGAAGGACGATCCATTCCGGGACGCGATCGAACTGGCCCGCGATCCGGGAGGGGTCTGGTCCGTCCACCAGCTTCAGGAAGTGGGCCGCAGGATCGTCGGCGTCGCCCGATCCGGGCGGGAACCGGCGGTGCTGTTCTGGGGCGGCTATGATGAGGCCGGTCCCGGCGAATGGACCACCTGGATCATGCAGCTTCCGCTGCCGAAGGAGTGAAGATGAAGCTGATGTCAGAAACCATCCTGCGGGATGCCCGGGTTCTCCGAAGAAGCCGGGTTTCTTTCGGCGCGGCCCTCGTCCTCGCCGCGATCTTCGGCACGCCGGTCGCCCCACTCTCCGCGCAGTCCATCCCACTCCCGATCCTCGAGGAACGCGCGTTCCAACAGGCGGCCCTGAAGGCCGAAGCGTCGGTCGTCCGCATCGAGACGATCGGCGGCGTCGACGTGATCGGCGAGACGCTGATCGCCAACGGGCCGACCTCCGGAGTCGTCGTCGGCGCCGATGGCTGGATCATCACCAGCTCGTTCAACTTTTTGTCCCAGCCGACCTCCATTCTGGTGACGGTGGGCGAAGGCCAGCGACATCCTGCCAGGCTGGTCGCGAAGGATGAATCGAGACAGCTCACCCTGCTGAAAATCGATGCCGAAGGGTTGAAGACGCTCGAGGCCGTTCCCCGCGAGGAGTTTCGCGTCGGCCAGTGGACGATCGCACTGGGCCGGACCCTGGAACCGACGTTTCCCAACGTGAGCGTCGGAATCCTCAGCGCGCTCAATCGCATTTCCGGCAAGGCGATCCAGACCGATGCCAAGATCTCTCCGGTCAACTACGGAGGAGCGCTGGTCGACCTCAATGGTCGCTGCCTTGGCATCATTGTCCCGATGTCCCCCGACCGCGAAGAGGTGACCGCCGGCGTCGACTGGTACGACTCGGGAATCGGGTTCGCCGTTCCACTCGTCGACATCCTGAGGGTGGTCGACCGGCTCAAGGCCGGCGAGACCCTGAAGCCCGGCCGGTTGGGTATTCTCTATCCCGACAAGGGACTCCTGACCGGCGAGGTGAAGATCGACAAGGTCCGGCCGCGTTCACCGGCCGAGGCCGCCGGGCTCCTCGCCAACGACGTGATTGTCGGGCTGGACGGGCAGGAGGTCGACAGGGCCGCAACCCTCAAGCAACTGCTCGGCCCGAAGTACGGCGGTGATTCGGTCGTGCTCAAGGTTCGCCGCGGAAGCGAGACGTTCGAGAAGCCCGTGACTCTCGTCAGCCAGATTCCACCTTTCGAACTCGGCTTTCTGGGGCTGCTCCCGGAACGGAAGCCGAAATCGGAACCGGGACCTGCTTCGATTCGTGCCGTGCTTCCGGGGTCTCCTGCGGAGACGGCTGGCCTGAAGCCGGGAATGGCCGTCATCAAAGTTGGAGACAAGTCGACTCCGTCTTTCGCGGATGTGCAGACGGCGCTCGAGACGCAGGCGGCCGGCGACAAAGTGACCCTGGAGATTGAAGAGAAGGGCCAGAAGTCGACGCGCGAGGCGACCTTGGCCGCCACGCCAGAGGCCGTGCCGGAGACACCCGCTGCTCCTGTGATTCCGACTCCGGCCGAGGCGCCGAAGGATCTCAAGACGGGTCGTTTCGTCGACACGATCGAGGGGGACGACCGTCGTTTCTGGGCCTACGTGCCCGAGCACTACAACCCGGCCTTTTCGTATGGCCTGGTCGTCTGGCTGCATCCTGAGGCGGACAAGCGGGAAGCCTCGACGCTCGAACTCTGGAAGTCGCACTGTGAAGAGCGCGGTCTGATTCTCGTCGCGCCGCCGGCGTCGAACGAGGAGTGGGGGGCGTCCGACGTCGAATTCGTGTTGGGCGTGATTGCGAAGATGCAGAAACGCTACACGATCGACCCGGTACGCACCGTCGTCGTCGGCGAAGCGGAAGGAGGACGGCTGGCGCTGTTCCTGGGGCTCACGAAGCGAGACGTCGTCGCTGCGGTGGCGACCATCGGCTTCGCCCTTCCGGCGCGCGTTCCCGAAGTCGACCCCGAGAATCCCGTCCGGTTCCACGTTTCGACGTTCGACGGCAGCCCGACCGCTTCCGCCATCAGGAAGAGCATCGAGCCCTACCGCAAAGAGAAGTACCCCTTGATCCTGCAGGAATGGAAAGGAGCCGGCCAGGAAGGCCCCACAGCGGAGACGGTCGGCGAACTCGTCCGCTGGATCGACACCCTCGACGGCGTCTGAGCTCCCACCTCTCAGTCCAGTTCCCGACCAACTCTCGTTTCGGACTCGAGTCACTTGCTCCGCACCATCCTGTTCGACCTCGGCAACGTCATCGTCCATTTCTCTCACGCCCGCATGTGTGAGCAGATCGGCGCCGTGCTGGAATGGACGGGTCCCGAGACCCGCGAGTTTCTGATCGACTCGGGACTCATGTGGAACTTCGAACGCGGCCTCGTGACCGAGGGGGATCTCCTTGCCGCCGTCGAGAAACAGCGCGAACGGAAGATCGAGCTCGTCTCGCTGAGCACTGCGTGCAGCGACATCTTCCAGCTCAACGAGCCGCTGGTTCCGGTGATCGAATCGCTCAAACGCCGGGGGTTGAGGCTGGTCGTCCTGTCCAATACGAGCCATTGGCATGTCGACTGGATTCGCCGCCACTGGAACGTGCTCGATCTGTTCGACGAACTCGTCCTCTCCTATGAAGTCGGGGCGATCAAGCCGGAGCCGGCGATCTACGAGGCCGCGATGAAGGCGATCCGCTGCCGCCCGGAGGAATGCTTCTACACGGACGACATCCCCGCCTACGTCGCCGCGGGTCGTGAGTTTGGACTGCAGGCCGAAGTGTTCACGGACGTGGCCGCGCTAATCCCGCAACTGGCGGCGCGTGGCATCACGATCTGAATCCTCTCAGCCGCTGCCGATTGACGTTCGGGGGACCGTTGCGGAAGCTGAGGGGCGCACGATTGCGACCTCTTTCTCCGCAGGGCAGGGAGATGATTATGGTGCTCACGATTCTCCGGGCGGCGGGACGCTTCGCGCCCCGCGTGAACGCTCTCGCGATTCTCTCGCTTGTGGCTTTGGCGCTGGCGTCGTCGACGGTGGCCCAGGACGCGGAACCGAAGATCGGCGCCATTTCGGGCATCGTGGTCGATGCGGACACCGGGGGCGTCGTTCCCGATGTTGAAGTCCGCATGTTCAAACGTCCCCCCGGCGGCGGGAACCGCCTGCAGTTCAAGATCACGCGTGTGCGTAGCGATGCAGACGGCCGCTATCGGTTCGAGAACCTCAGCCCCGGCGACTATGGCATCTACGCCTTCCACGGAACGAAGGCGTCGCGCACGAAAGACTTCGACTACGCCAGGGCAAAGATCGCGGACGACGGATCCTCGGAGCCCGTCGATCTGAGGCTGACGGAGGCGCTCACCCTCAAGGTCAGGGTTCTCGCGGAACAAACCGGGCAGCCCATCGAGGGGGCTTTCGTCCGATTGCGCTGGACCGATCTTGATGACACTGCCGCGACAGATGGGCACGGGGCTGTGCTGATTCATGGCCTGACGCCTCACGATCAGCACATCGAGGCGAAGGCACCGGGCTTCCAGCTGAAAGCGGTCACGCAGACGCTAAAAGACCCACTCACAGAAGTGACCTTCAAGCTGCCGCCCGGAGGGTTCATTCAGGGAAAGGTCGTGAACGATCAGGGGAGGCCGCTGGCTGGCGTGAGCATCGGCGCCTCGCCCGAGCGTGGTTCCGACGGCTTCGATTCCGTGAAGTCGGACGAAGAGGGAAAGTTCACTCTGAACTACGTCCCGCTCACGCAGTCGGTCCGCATTTATGCCTCGTTGAAAGAGCACGAGGCTCACCACCAGTCGATCTCGCTCAATGGCGCGCCCTATCGGCCGCTGGAGATCGTCCTTCCTTCCCGACGCCACGGAGGAGACGCCGACATCACCGTGGTCGATCCCGAAGGTCAGCCTGTGCCAGGGGCGGAGATACTCAACTACGGCTCCTCCTCTGGCGATTATCACAAGGTGAAAACCAACGACCGCGGCGAATGTTCAATCACCAGGTTGTATCTGCGGCATTTGGGAAAAGGGGCCGAGTTGGCAGTGCGCGCGGAGGGATTCGCGCCCCAGTTGATTGAAGTGATGCCGTCGACCGATGGCCCCGCGAGGTTGACGGTCAACCTCGAAAAGGGGCATCGCTACCGCGGCCGGCTCGTCAACGCGGCCGGCGAGCCAGTCTCCAATGCGTCGGTCTACGTGAACAACGGCAACTACGGTTCCGGGCTCTTCGGACACAAGCTCGACGTCGATAAGGAAGGACGTTTTTCATCGACGTCTCTCCCGCCGGAGTCGACGGCGAACATCAGCGCCAGCGGGTACACACCGCAGGACCAGGTGAAGATTCCCCTCGATCAGGAGGAAGAGCACGTCATTACTCTGGAGTCCACAGGTCACTTCCGCGGCCTCGTGACCAACGCCGCCACCGGTGCGCCGGTCCGTCGGTTCAACGTCAAGCTGGGCTTCGCCCGCAAGCCCCCGGCGGGCGCCCAGCGGTCTCGAGGCATTCCCTCCGACTGGGGCGACAGCGGACGCACGATCAACGACGACTCAGGCCGATGGCTCTGGGAAGAACTCCCGAACAACACCGCCTACGCCCTGACCATCGAGGCTGAGGGGTTTGATGCGACTCACGTCCCGGTCGCCGTCACGAACCGGGGCGAATCGGATCTTGAGATCAAGATGCAGCCGATCGATCCCGGGTCGCTGGTCGAGGTCGCCGGCGTCATTCTCGACCCGAAGGGAGATCCGATCGAGGGGGTCCTGGTTCACCTGATCGGATGCGATCCGAAACTGGCCGCGAACGATCCGAACGGCCAGCGCGAAGTCCCCATGCACCTGATCCGCATCCATCAGGCAAAGAACATCGCCGCCTGCAGGTTCGCGCATGAAGCCACAACAGCGGCCGACGGCAGCTTCCGGTTTCCCAGGGTTTCCAGTCGAATCGGGCTGCAGCTCGTCTATTGGGGCGACGAAACCCCTTCGACGCGGGTCCGGAAGCTGGAGGAGCGAACGGCGGAACAACTGGGCCGGCTCGAACTGCTCGCGCCGGCCGGCGTCACGATCACTGGACGCATCAATCTGAAAGCGTTTCCGGATCCGGGCCGGGTGTCCGTTCGCTCGACCGAGGAAACGTTCGACTCGCGGGACGTCAGTTTCAAGGCCGGGGATGATCGCTCGACGTTCACGATCAAGGGAGTCTCGGCCGGCACTGTGAACGTCACGCTGATGAGCGAGGCCGTTCCGTATCGCGAGAATGGGACCACGTTCTACAGGAGCAGCAGTCTGGGCAATCGAACCGTGACCGCGGGCCCCGGCGAGACGGTCGAAGTCCATTTCGAGTAGCCGCCCGGCCGGTGCAGATTCCAGCGCATGTCGCCGCGTTGGAGACTCGATGGGCCCCGCGCTCTCCCGCGTGTGGTGCGCGGCCGGTCTCTCCCGGTAACTTAGGCGTCATTGAAGCGGTGTCGATGCCTCGCCCGACGTTCTCGCACCCTTCTGCTGCAACTGCACCCTGGCGGCCACATCAAGAGCGACTGCAATGAACGAGCTGAAATTCGACGCGGGGCACGTGTTCTTTGAAGCAGGCGACCCGGGGCAGACCGCCTGGTTCGTGCATGAAGGCGAGGTCGAGCTTCTGACCGGTCCGGACACGTCGCCCGTCCGCGCGCGGATCGTCCGGTCGGGGGATGTGTTCGGAGAGCAGGCGCTCGTTGATGAGCGTCCGCGCGATGTGACCGCCCGCGCGCTGACGGGCGGACGCGTGGTCGCGGTCGCCCGGGAAGAATTCGAACGCACGCTGTTCAACGCGCCGGCGCCGATCCGGGAGTGCCTGCGGACCTTGTTTGAACGGCTGAGGGCAGCCACTCACGATGACGATGCCGACTTTCAATTCGCCGACGAAGCATTCCTTGCGGACGACGGTTTCGGGATCGACGCATCGACAGCGAGCGGACCCGGCGAATCCGCCGCGGGGGTACCCAGCCAGTTCCCTGTTTCACAGGGGCGCGCCGGCGAATGGATCGTCGTAGTCCATCCTCTCACCCGGAAGGCCGCGGAAACGTTGCCGGAAGAGGGGTTACTCGTCACGCAGTTTCCGCTGCGCCTGGGGCGCGCCGCTGCGGCCGACGAGAACGAAGCTCTCGACCTGAACGACCTGTGGTTACTTGATGACGAGCCGTTCAACGTCTCGCGCAACCACTGCGAAATCTATGTCGACGGCGTCGGGCCGGCGATTCGCGACCGGGGCAGCGCGCTGGGATGCGTCGTCAACGAGACTTCGATCGGGGGACGCGGGAAGATGCGCAACTGCGGCCTGGAACGGGGAGACAACGTCGTCATCCTCGGGTCGCGGGTCTCGCCGTACCAGTTCCGAATTACGGTGGAACGACGCTAACCGGGCCGATTCCGGAAACGATCGAATGTCGGCCGGCCGCCGCGTCTCGAACTCATCCTGAATCTACCCTCGAGTGAGGTTCGAATCTGCATCCATCCCTGGCGAATGAGCGCCAGCTTTCGTTCGACCGTTCGAACGCTCACCTCCAGGAGGGCGGCAATTCCGGGATGGCTCAGCCCTTGCAGCTTGTAGATCGCGACCTGTCTTTCGGGCTCGTCCTGAAGGGCGAGGAGCAACCGCTCCTGTTCCTCGAGGAAGCCCGCGATGACCTCATCCGCGACCTCCATGTCCGACGTCGAAACCGCCTCGACAACCGCCCCGTCCCCCAGCTGGCTGAATTGATCGGCCCGGCCTCCGGCGTGCGTTCGAGCCCGCTCTTTGCGTCGACGCGAGATCGCTTTATTGCGAGTGATCGTCAGGAGCAGCCCCCAGAATGGGTCGCGATCACGCACTTCGGTCAGCGATCCATGGACGGCCGCGCTCCACACCGCGTGAAACACGCTCTGGACCAGGTCGTCTTCATCCGCGGCCGCGGAGATCACGTTTGCGAAGCGACTCCGGGCCGCGCGAACGAGGGCGTCCCGGAAGTGCACATCGAGGAGGTCGCCCGCAGCGCGATCACCGTGCCTCAGGCGTTCCACCCAGGCCGTCACGGAATCGTCGAGTTCTCGAGGATTTGCAGGAGGCAACACGGATCGGCCGTAAGTTCTGGATGTCGATGACGATAGAAAACTGAATCCTGCGAAAAACACCCAGGGGACAGGGCCTTCCAGATGATGTTTTTGTTCCAGACGAAAAATTTCTTCAATTCTGTGTCGGTTTGCTGAGTCGGGCCGCGTCTCTCAGTTGAGCGATTGCCAGCGGGCGACTCACGTGTGCACGAGTGGTCCGCTGATGCCATCGCCGCCGTCGTTCTCTGGCGGTGGTGGAAATGGCCGCCCGGACACGGGAGTCGTTGGCGGGCTAAAACCTTCGACTGCAACCTGCTGTCCGAGCGGCCGTTTCCGAGTCTAGCAAATCCCGACGAGTCGACAGGCTCGCCGAGGGGATTGCATCAGGCTTTCGACATGAAGAGCGGGAGCTGGCGGGCGGGCTTCTGACGGGCCCGTGATCCGCCGGATCACGGGCCCTGTCACGTTCTCTCCTCTGGTCCATCGCTGATGGCCCCCGTCGTTGCGACGAGTGGTGTCTGGAGCGCAGCCGACACGGGCCGAGGTGTGGGGCTGGCCTGGATCTCGGGGCGCCGAGTGGTCTGGCGTGGGAGGGATCGGCAACGTGCGCATGCTCACCCTGCTTCGCGATGTGAGCATGGCACCTAACGCCGGCCTTCGCTTAAAGGGGGAGGGCACGGCAACGTTCGCCCGGGGCTTCCCGTTGGGCCAGCCCCGGCCACGCCGGCAGTCGTACCCGGCGCGCCCACCGGCTGCGATCAGCGTCAGACTCGCCCGGCAAGACTCGCCACGAGCGCGAGCAGTTCCGCGCTGTCCGCCGGCTTTGCGAGGTGCGCCTGAAAGCCCGAGAGCAATGCTTTCCGCCGGTCATCGGCGCGGGCATAGGCAGTCAGCGCGACGGCCGGCGTCTTCGACTTCCCCTCGCTGGCCTCGAGCGACCGCCAGCGTTTGATGAACTCATACCCATCGCCGTCCGGCATTCCGATGTCAGAAATGATGACATCGAATTCCGCCGAGCGGCGAGCTTCGAGCGCGTCCTCAATCGACGCGGCAGTCGTCACCTCGCAGTCGCATTCTTCGAGCATTCGCTTCACGACATCCCGCGCATCTTTTTCGTCATCCAGAGCCAGTACGCGGACGCCCTTGAGATTCAGTGCCTCACAGTCTGGCCGGGAGCCACTGAGTCGCGATTCCGGCGATGTTTCCTTTGCTGGCAGTTGCACGACGCGCACCGGAAGCGACACGACAAATGTCGCCCCCTTGCCGACGCCAGCGCTGTAGGCCCGCACAATGCCACCGTGCAGCTCGACGAGATCCCGCACGATCGCCAGGCCGAGGCCCAATCCGCCGAACCGCCGCGTCTTCGAGCTATCGGCCTGGCGGAATCGATCGAACACGTGCGGCAGGAAGTCGGACGCGATTCCCTGGCCGTTGTCGGCAATGCTGAGCTCCACGTGCGAATCGACCCGCTCGAGAATGACCTGCACCTTGCCGCGTGCATGTGTGAACTTGACCGCATTGGAAAGCAGATTCCAGACGACCTGTTGAAGCCGGCCCGGATCGCCGGTGGTGTTCAGACCCGACAGAGGATCGATCATCGTCTCGATCCGGATGCCTTTGGCGGTTGCGGCGAGCGACACGGTTTCGATCGCGGTCTTCACGATCGAAGGCAGGTTCGTCTCCTGGAGGTCGAGCCGGATGTTTCCCGAGATGATGCGACTCACGTCGAGCAGGTCTTCAATCATCTTGGCCTGGGATCGTGCATTCCGCTCGATCACCTCCAGGCCGTCGGCCGTTTCCTGGTCGATCTGCTCTTTTTGAGCGAGGATCTGCGCCCATCCGAGAATCGCGTTCAGCGGCGTTCGCAGTTCGTGGGACAGCGTGGCCACGAAGTCGTCCTTGGCGCGGCCGACCCGCTCGGACTCAGCTCTCGCCGCCCGTTCGGCCGCCAGTGCTCGCTCGTGCTCTTGGCTGGCGAGCCGCATATCTGTATTTGCAGAGGCCAGTTGCTCGCTTCGCCGCAGCATCTGTCGCGAGATCCGGTCTCGCAGCATCTGTGCCGCATCGAGTTCCGCCGGCGTCCAAGGGCGACTGCGGCCTTTCAAGGTTTCCTTCCACAACGCGAACGACCCTCGCGGACTGAGCCGTGCGGCGCCGTCTCCTTTGACGACCGATTTCGAGGGGTCTCCCGCCCAGTGGACCTCGCGAACCAATTCCGTCCGGAACCACAGCAGCTGATGCACTCGCGACCCTGTGAGAGACACGGCGAGCAGGCCGCTGGCCACGGCGCTCAATCGGCCCATCCCGAAGATCGCCTGGACGTTATCGGTCGCATACACATCCGCGGTCACGTTGTGTCGCAACCACGCGGACAGCTCGCGGATGATGTCGGGACCAGGCGTCTGGCCGATGCGGGTGATCGCATCCCCCACGACGACTGCCGCCCCATCGGCCGCGACGAAGTCCAGCATGGTGGGTGTCGATTCCACGAGTGCCTTCGCCGTGTCCTCGAACTTCGAGATGTTTTCCGACAGGTCGTCGGTGACTCGACGGAGCGTCGCGCGGTAGCTGGCCAGCTCACGATCGTCGGCGCTGGCGATCGACTGCGACATCAATTGCCCGAGCAGCTCGCAGGCAGTCCGAACGTCGTAAGGAACAAAACGCGGGGAATAATGATGGCAGGCCACCAGTCCCCACAGCCTGTTGTCGCGGATGAGCGAGATCGACATGGAGGCCTGCACCCCCATGTTCTTCAGGTATTCCAGGTGAATCGGTGACACACTGCGGAGGACCGAGAAGCTCAGGTCGAGCGGATACCGACTGCCGGCGTCGCAGGCCGGAACGATGTGCGACGGACGGTAGCCGCAGTCGGCGATGAACCTCAGCCAGTTTCGGGTGTAGAGCTCACGCGCCTGGGCAGGGATATCGGACGCCGGATAATGGAGGCCCAGAAAGGGCTCCAGGTCGTCTCGCCGTTCCTCCGAAATGACCTGGCCGTTCCACTCCTCGTCGAAGCGGTACACCATGACGCGGTCGAAGCCGCTGATCTTGCGGACCTGATCGGCGCAGACGCGGGCGAGATGATCGACTGACTGAGCCTTCTGCAATCGTGCGATGGAACGCTGCACGAGTCGATAGAGTTCCGGCGCCGAAAGCGAGTTCCGGTCGTCGGACGGCTCGAGCTCGAGCAGGACGTTGTTGCCGTTGCGATGTGTGATCGCGTCGAAGGCGGTCGGCGGTTCGCGAACCTGAATCGTGTGGAAGTAGACCGGCTTGGTGTCGAACACTTCGGTGCGGAGCGCCGCCTCGAAGTGCTCTGCATCCTCAGGCCGGAAAATCTCCGCGACGGGGCGCCCGATCAGCGCGGCAGGCTCGAGGCCGATCAGGTCTCCCGCGTTTTCACTGACCCGCACCACTTCCAGATTCGGCGCTCGACAGACCAGCAACACTCCATGCGGCTGGATTGCTCCGGACTGGTGGATGGGCTCGCGATCGCAATTGGAAAGGTCGATCTGAGACGACTGCATACGCTCGACTTCGCCGACGGACTTGTTGGGGGGGCATTTCAGTTTCTCGCAGGGGCCGCTGCTCAACAAGAGGGTCTGCAGTCAACTTTTCAGCGCGTGTTCCAGCCACCGCTGCATCGACTGAAATGTGCCGACGGCGCTGTCGACGATGAGCCCGTCGCTCCCGGGATCGTTTGCGACGTAAGCCGACACGCAATCTCCGAAGGCCTTCCACATCGCCCCGACGCGAGGCCCGTAGCTGGAAAAGAACGAATGGCCACACTCGGGAAAGTCGGCGAGCCTTCGTTCGACCTCCCGCCTGACGAGTTGACCGCCCAAGGTCGCGCCTTCCAGCACGTACAGCGTCCCCAGAGCCGCGGGCACGCCTTGAAGCGAAGGCAGGTCCTGGCATCGCGGCAGCTGCGCGAGAGACTGCCCGGACGTTCCAAGACGCGTCAGGTCGGATTTCAGCAACTTCGATTTCTGAAGTCGCTCGGGCGCGATCCCAACGGCCTCGAGTTCGCGAATGCTTCGCAGGCGGTCTTCGACCGGCTCGTAAAACCCGAGAAACGCTTCCAGAAACCTCCGGTACGATGTGGCCGACTCCAGTCGTCTCGGAAGATCAACCGTCCGTTCAAGGGCTTGATGGGCCTCGGCGGTCGTCTCCCGGAGCGCGGCCATCGTCGGTGACGGACTTGTTGAACGCGTGCTCATCTCCGCAGATGCACTCCTTTCAGGCAACCTTCTCAGCAATCAAAGCTCAATTCTATCACGACGAGCGCCACGGCCACCCTGCCGTTCTGTGCGCCGTGTGGGCTGGTGCGGGGCGCGAGACGGGCCAAGCGTGCTGTTGGACTTTGTTCGGGCCCTCGAATACTCGGGGGACGGTTGCGCGCGAGCCCAGGCGAGGAGAAAGGTTCACCGCGGAGAGACGGAAAACGCAGAGACGGAGGGAGCAAGGGGGCGTGGGAGAGGTCGGCAACGTTCGCATGCTCACCCTGCTTCGCGATGTGAGTATGGCACTCAACGCGGGCCTTCACTCGGGGGGGAGTGGGGGAGGGTTCGGCGGCCCACGCCTGGAGGCTTCGCTTCGGTGCGTCCCCGGCCACGTCTGATTGGGCTGGCCGCAGGTACACGGCCTGCCCGCGGCACCCGGTTGCAAGAGGGAGAAGGATGAAGGGCGGTCCGATCTTGAAGAAGCCTCTTGCGACTGTCGCCGCACCGGTTGCAGAGCGACACGGTGCGACCTCCGTTCGCATTGGAGGCACGACAACCGGTGGTACCCGGTGGAGGCAGGTCAGTGGCGTCTGCTGGCGCCAAGCCGGTCACCCGTCGAGGATGAGCATGTTGTTCAGCCGGCGATTCATGGATCTCAGGACCACAATCCGGTCACGAGTGTCGACCAATCCATTGCCATCCATATCATACAGCGGGTTATAAGGCTGGCCGATATTCGACTGGACGAGGAAAGAGTCCTGCGACGTGACGACGCGATCGCCGTTGACGTCGCCCATCAGCCGGTAGAACCGCTGCGGGGTGTCGTACACGCCGTCCTCATTGAAGTCGAAGCGGAGTTCGTAATAGCCATCGCCGGCGGTCGAGAACCGGTTGCCTCCAATTCCCTTCTCCCCGAAATCGAAAATGAGCCTGTTTCCAACGCGCGTCACCTGTCCGTAATCGGCGAGAGTCACCGCGCTCAACGGCGTGCCTTCGAGATCGAAGCGGCGGAGCCTGATCCGGTTGTTGCTCAGGATGTCGGCGAGATCGAACGAGCCGGCGATCGTCACTTCCAGGCGATTGATGAACGACCGCTGCGTCTGCCCGGACTGAACGACGAACGACGTGACCTGCCGGTTGATCCAGCTCACGGACGTGTCGGCCGCATAGGCCTGCCCGGAGGCGTCGGTAATGCCTGATCCCGCGGCACGCAAGGTGAGGACGTAGTCGCCTCCTGCCTCGGTCACGTCATGCAGATTGATCATGTACCGATCCGGCGCGATCTGGGTCAGCGTTGATCCAGCAAGATTCACATTGACGCCGTTGCGCGTGAGCCTGAAATCGGACAGCGTGACGCCCGTGACATTCTCTGAGAAGTTCAGATACACGACGGACTGGGCGTGAGTCAGGAGCGGGCCGGCCGTCTCGAAGCTGACCGTCGGCAGCAGATCGATCCCCGGGTAGCTCCCCGTGATCGTATACTGGCCCAGGCTGCCGTAGTCGCTGTAGCCATCATTCGGCGTCCGAACGCCCACGCCGTCGACCATCACGGAATAGGTTCCCGCCGCGAGGTTCAGCGAGAAGCTGGCGGACAGGAGATCCGCGGGATTGCTCGTCGCGACGTGCTGACCGCTGGAGTCATAGATCGAGGCCAGGATATCGAGATTGGCGCCGAGCGCGGCCGGGTCGAAGTTCAGCGACACGCTGCCGCCGGTCGTCGTGAACCAGAACCAGTCCTGATCGGTATTCCGCTCGATGATTCCCGATCGACTGAAAACGATCACGCCTGACTGCGGAGGATTCTGGGTCAGCGCCTTCGCCGCCTCGCGGGTGCTGGCGTAGTCGTCCGTCCGGTAAGTCACTCCTCCATTTCTGGGGCCGGTGATCAGGGCCAGGTCATCTTCGGTCCGGCTGGCGAACAGGTACTCGCCGCGGCTCCACTGCGTCACCGGCTGGTTGTAGCTGTTTCCCATAATGGGGGCCCAGCCCGTGCTCCCTGCCCCGGCATGGCCCGTGTAATACTCAAGATCGCCGTTGTTCGGATTGATGCCGGGTTGGCCGTCGACGTTCAAGCCGTCATGCAGGACCCCCAGCGTGTGGCCGGCTTCGTGACTGGAAGCTTCCGCCAGGGATTTGGCGGCCTGGATCGAGTTGAACAGCGGGATGTCGCCGACAAACACGACCGGGACGAGCTGCTGGGAGAAGACGAAGGCCGGCGTGCCTGACGACGACCGGAACGAATCCAGAGCCGCGACGCCGCCAATGGTCGCACCGTGCCACTGCAGGCTGCTGCCACCGATCACAACTCGAATCCCGAACTGGGTATCGCCGGTGGTGGATTGGACGAGCGCATCGACGCCGGGGTCTTGCGTCGTCACGTTGATGTCGAACGGCGCGTAATCCTCGGCAACTCGCCGCCAGACATTCTGGATCACCTCGCGCTCGATGTCGCTGAACGCGGGATCGGAATCGACGGAGAACGCCGGCGAGACGATGTCGGCTCCCCCCGTGTAGTTCGTATTCCAGTTTGTGCCGCTGGTGGTATGCCCGGTGAAATCGAGATAGATGGTCTTCGTTGAGCCGGGCAGGCTGTTCAGCAGGAAGGTCTCGTTCAGCGGAAAAGGCGGCGCTTCCTGAGGGGTTCCCGGCCCCGTTTCACTCGCACTCAGCAGGTGCCGATCTTCCAGCACCTGAGCCTGGCAGGCCCCCAATGGCAGAAGACGGGCAGCTCCGGTCCTCCTGGCCTGGGATTTCCGATGTCTCGCAAGGATGCAGCGCATTGACCAGGGAGAAACCATTGCCCAGCCCCTTTGAAATGTTTCCGATGGGCGAAAGCCAGCACTCGCTGAGCTTTCCGGGAATCGGTCAAGAACTGAAAGGACCGTAGCAACGGTCAACGTCAATGGTCAACGAGCCCCGCCGTCTCCACCGGCTCACTCGCGCAAAATTCGTTCTTCCTTGTCGCTGCCTTTTGGAACCGACGCCGACGCCCCATCCCGGCGATGCCAAGCCCCGCGGCGCACAGCAGCAGGCTGGACGGCTCCGGAACGGCCGACACGGTCACCGTCCCGGAAAATGAAGTGTACGGGACCTGATCCGGGCCGTTGTTGAAGAACGCCGTTAGGGATGTGTCCTCGAGATCGATCGAAAACACGTCCCCCGCGACGGCCGGGGCCGAACTCAAGGTCGTCAGATCGAGTCTCGCCAACAGGACGTCAGTCGTCGGCACGAAGAGACTGAAGCCGCCGTCGGTCGCGTCGACCCCGATATAGGTGTTCTCGGGACCGACGTCGCCGACCGGCGTCTGCGGCGGACCGGCCGCTGCACTCACGCCGAAGAAGATGTAGCTCGGATCGTTCAGCTGGGAATCAGACTGCGGATCGGAGAACGCCAGGACGTTCGTCCCGACCACAGGGCTTGCCGTGAATTCGAACGAGAACCCGTTGAGCAGATCGGTTCCTGTTGTTGAGCGCAGGAACACGTCCACAAAGCCGGTCCCCCCTTCCCCGATCGACGTGCTGCCGATCGTCACGACCAGATCTGCTGTCGCCTGAGCCGGCAGGACCAGGCTGGCCGCCGACAGCCACGCCAGCACGAGAACTCTCCGCATGCCATTCGCCGTCATTGAGCTGCCCCTGGACGTTCGTCGCGAATTTGGTCAAGAACTTTTAACTGTCCTTGAATGCCCGCATGGATGTCAACGAATTGACCTTGAAAACGAGTTCCAATGGCAAAGGATCTTCATCTGGCTGAAAGTGAGGGCCGCGTCGAAACACGGCGACGGGATGGCCGGGGTTGGAGCCCTTTTTGGCGAAGCCCCGGTCGGGCAGGGGGCATCGTTGTCGGCCGTTCTGGGGCGTGAGATCAGTTCTGGCGTTCCGTCTCTCGTCCGGGCAGTGAATCCAGATTGAGTCTCGGTCAGCCGCATCCGGGCGGCTCGGCCTCTCGGATCCATCTCAGGCGTTCACGACGTTGGGTACCGTCCCGCCGGCTTGTGCTACGAGCGCTTTTGCCCTGTGACTCGAAACTTCGTCGGCGTCATTCCGGCCGACCTGGCGAATGCCGACTCCAATCGTCGAGAATCGGAGTAACCCGATCTGGAAGCGACCTCCGCGATGGTGAGCTTGGTTTCCAGCAGCAGCATTTTCGCCCGTTCCATTCGGTGACGGCGGATCAGGGTTCCCAGCGTCATGCCGATCGATTCCATGACTTTGCGCTCCAGCGAGCGGCGACTGATCCCGGCTGCGCGAACAACGTCGGCAACCTGGATGCCGCGCTGAAAGTTGCTTCGGACGAATTCCAGCGCCGGGCCGATGTCCTCGTTGTCCGTCGCCAGGATGTCCGTCGATTGCCGACAGATGACACCGGTTGGCCGAAGAAGCACGTCCGTCTCAAGTCCCAGTCGGCGCTTGTCGATCAACTGGTCGAGTCGGATTCCGGCTTCCACACCCACTGCCTCGGCCGGCAATGCGATGGACGACATCGGCGGCTCGGTGACGCCGCAGAACAGCTCATCGTTGTCGACGCCGAGCACAGCGATTTCCTGTGGAACGCGCAGCGACACCTGGCGACAGGCCTCGATCACTTCCGCGCCCCACAGGTCGTAGGGAGTAAATACTCCCGCAGGACGCGGGAGGGTTCGAAGCCACGCCCCGAGGTTCCCTTCTCCGTCGACGGTGCCGAGCGGTCCGAGAGGTTCCTTGCCAGCGCTGTCAAAGACTTCGACCGAGTATCCTCGCGACTTGAGCGCACGGCGAAACTCGGCTTCGCGATCGGCCGAAAACAGCAGGCTCCTCTGGCCGGCGAAGCCAAACGATTTGAGCCCCCGTTCGAGGAAGTGAATGGCCGCCATCTCGCCGACGATGGCGTTGTCGACGTTCACCCGGGGAACCGGCAGGTTCGGGAGCACGGCATCGACATTCACCAGCGGGATCCTGGCCTTGAGCAGCGACCGGCACCATTGGCGGTCGTTCACGCAGGCGATCACTCCGTCGGCTTCGTTGAGGATTCGGAGTGTCGAGGCGCTCGGGAGCGGGCGGGCGAGCGTGATTCTCCAGTTGGAACGCTGGTGCGAGTAGCCGACGATCCCGCGCAACACATTCCGGTAATACGAATTGGCCGTATTGATCGCCACACAGATCAATCTTCGGCGGGGCATCAAAGCGCCTCAGCAGGCGTGCGCGAAACGTCGCATCATTTCCGCATTTCCGTCATTGTAGTCGACGAACCCCAGGTGGACACTGATTCTCCAAGGTCATCAGGCGTTTCATGTGTACCTCGGATCCCAGATCCGAACGCTCATCCTGGGAGACGCTCTTATGCTGACGGCACGCAGCCGCACGCGCGGCTTCACGCTCATCGAGTTGTTGGTAGTGATCGCGATCATCGCGATTCTGATTGCCCTGCTCCTCCCGGCCGTTCAGCAGGCCCGCGAAGCGGCGCGGCGAACCCAGTGCAAGAACAATCTCAAGCAACTCGGCCTGGCGCTCCACAACTACCACGACACCTACGGCATCTTCCCGATCGGAAACCTGTACGGCGACCTCGGGTCGGTCGGGCCGTTCCAATCCAACCGCACGACCTGGCTGGTCCGCACTCTCCCGTACATCGACCAGGCGCCGCTCTTCAATCTGGCCGACTTCAACAGCCGCAGCAACAACACCGGTTTCACCGCGAACTTCCCCGCCGCATACGACGCCCAGAATTGCCGCGGCGTGGAAATGCCGGCCTTTCGCTGCCCGTCTGATCCGGGTGGACGGCAGACGACCGGTCGCGCGGCGCTCGCGCCGACCAACTATGTCGGTTGCCAGGGGAGTGCCACCTCCAACACAGGAATCCCGGGCTGCTGCCCCGCCGGCACAGCCAATCCGGCCGCGGGCACGGGCGGTTATATGGCCGGCAACGTGACCTGGGTGCTCATGGTCATGAACCCGGGAACCAGTGTCGGCATGTTCGCCGCAAACTCGCAAACCAGGATTCGCGACGTGACTGACGGGAGCTCGAACACGCTGATGCTTTCCGAGTGTCTCGTGGGAGCGATGTCGCAGACCAACCCCAGCACGGCTGGCACGTGCGTCGGTGGCGACGCGACGACGCTCCTCCCGACGCGCGGCTACTCGTGGTACTTCGGGACGACGGCCACCTGGATGTTCACAACCGTCCGCACCCCGAACTTCCCGCACGTCGATTGCGAGCGAAGCGGCGTTCTCTCCAACATGTCCGCCCGCAGCAAGCACACGGGCGGCGTTCAGGTGACGATGGCCGACGGGGCGGTCCGTTTTGTCTCCGAGAATCTCAACCTCGCGACCTGGAGGGCGCTGGGCGATCGCGCCGACGGCAACGTTGTCGGCGAGTTCTGAGCGCCGGATCGCACGTCCGACGTCGTTTCCGAATTCACGCGCCTTCTCGAGGGGGTTCTTTTCGATGAACACCAGGGTTGAGATGTGGTCAGTGTTCGGGCTTGTCGCAGCGGTCGTCATGGCGGGTTGCGGCGCGGACGGCCCGCCCCGCGGCGACGTCCGGGGACGCGTTACCGTCGGCGGCGAGCCGGTCGAGAACGGCGCGATCGTGTTCGTTCCGGTCGCCGGCATCCAGGGCGCGCCGGTCCAGTTCCAGATCGTCAATGGCGAGTATGCCTCGGATGTCAAAGGCCCGGTCGTCGGGAAGAACTCCGTGCAGATCTCCGGCGCCCGGGCGACCGGCAAGCAGACGATGAACATGGTGACCGGCGAGCAGGTCGACGTCTTCGAGGAAATCGTTCCGGCGAAGTACAACAACGACAGATCCGAACTTTCGGCCGACATTCAGGCTGGTGAGAACACGTTCGACTTCGAGCTCGACGGAAAGCCCCGGAAGGCCGGGTAGCTTCCATTCGTGACTGAGCTTCGCGCGGGAGCCGGTGGTCTGCTGACGGCCAGTGGGTCGCCCCGAGTGCTCGCAATGGGGGCCGTGCGGCGGCAAGCGGCTGAAGGCGAATTGGCAGTCCACTCCCGGAGGAACCTCTGGCGGCTGTTGCCGCACCGGTTGCAGAGCAACCGGTGGTACCCGGTAACGGTCAGGTTGGCCGCCTCCGCGTCCCTTCGAGAGATGTCCTCGACGGAGTGGCCGCGATAGAGCGCCATCGCCGCTTCGATGATCGTTGGAGTGGGCAAGTATCGGCCGTGTTGCCAATCGGACAGGTCAGAGTCGGCAACCGGTCGGAACGTAGCGACGGCCTGGATCGCAGCGGCGAGCGTCTCGCTGTTGCAGTAGAGCGGGTGGACGACCTGATCCTCGGCGAGACTGGGTGTGAACTCCGTTCTGGCGTTGGGGGCTTCTGTCGCCACGAGGATCGGTGTGATGACGCGATGATGGCTGGTTTCGTGAAAGTTCTTAAGGTCGAGCGCGTAGTCCCAGACCTGATCGACGTCGTGCGAATCAAACTTGGATTCGCCGACCTTGAATTCGATGACGAAGATGACGCCATCCATCAGGAGGATGCAGTCGACACGTTTGCCAACCCGTGGAATGGTGTACTCGAAATAGATGTGACCGGGATGGCGGCCGAGGGTTGTCAGCGTTTGCTTGAGGATGTGGATCTGCTGGACCCAGGCATCGCGCTGCGTGGTTTCGAGGTCAAACGCGTTGTTGACCGCCAGTTGGCCGAGGATCTCCGCCTCGCTTGCGTCGCAGAAGCCACTGACTGTTGCCGCGTAGAAGTACCGTTGCACGCTGAGCCCGTTGGGTTGCAGTCACGAAGGTGGGTGCGGCCACTTTAGCCGGCGGGTGATGGAGGGGGGAGGATTCGAGGGGCAGGACTCAGAGACCAGGGGGCACCGGGTACCACCGGTTGCTGTGCAACCGGCAGGGTGGCCGGGGCTGGACGTAGCGAAGCGAAGGAAGCCCCGGTCGAGCGTTGCCGAGCCTCCTTACTCACACGCCGGGTGCCATGCAACGCCGTCCACGATTTCTATGACGCATCGAGCAAGGCTTGCCCCTTGAGGCGGAGTTTTGGCGTCAGTTCGGTCATCCCAGGTGGACGAGTTGGCGGCTCGTGTTTCTGGTGTGGCCACGAACGAACGCGCTTCAAGCGTCGACGGCGGTATTGGTCACGCACTGCCTGACCCAACTGGTCACGCCATGTCAGCGGCTCCCAGAGCGATCGATCCAGCGCCAGACGCATCGCACGGCGCGTCACGTCTCGAGTCCGTGAAGGGGACCATTGCCGTGGGTCATGATGACAACGCCGGAGCGACTTCAGGCTCAGGACCTGCAGGATCCACAGCCCCAACAGAGACGCCGTGTGCTCGGCCAGCACCGTCCGCGGCGTGCGGCTCAGCCATTCCCGACGATCGAACGTCTGCTTGATCGTCCGGTACGCGACCTCGATTCCCCACCGCCTGCGGTAGATTTCCCGGGCCTGCTTGGCCGACAGACGTGACGGCTCCAGCACATCTGTCAGCAAGAACACGGCCTTCTTGCCACGCCCCAGAAGAATCATTCGCAGAACGAGTGGCGGCTGGTCCCGGAACTTTGCCGGCCACAGCCAGACGATGTCTCCCTTGCGATGAATCAGCGCTCCCAGTTCCTGAACGAGCACTGTGAGATTCGCGCCCACGCGGAGCAGGAACGACACATTGGCCGCCTTGAGTCGTTGGCACAGTTCATAGCCCACGAAGCCGGCGTCCGCGGCGATCAGGCTCCCGGCCGGGAGCAAGTTGGCCATCTCCTCCAAGTGCCGTCGTTCGCTGGCGGTGCCGGGACCGATTCGGAAGTCCCACAGGGCGTTGAGTCCCAGGTGCAGCAGCATCGTGTGATACACCTGCGGAGCCGTGCGGATCTTGCCGGCACACTTGAGCCCCTGCTCGTTGGCCTTGGTTCGAGGTGACTCGAATCGGGAGCCGTCGGCGCCGAAGACCAGCCAGCCGGAGACGGTCCAGTTCCCGCGGGCCATGCGGCGAAGATGCGTCTGGAGGATCTCGCGGACTCTGGGAAACAGCAGGCCGACCCAGCGTGCCAGGGCTTCTGTGTAGCCGGTGTAGGACGTGGGGCAGGTCCAGCCCGGGAGCATACGAGACAGGAGTTCGCGAACGTTCTCAAAGCGACTGATGAGCGTCTTCGCGTCATGCCAGCTCATCAGCACCAGCGTCAGGAGCAACCGGCCGGGCGTCCATTGTGTGTTGCCGTGCACCGCCAGGTCCGCGAAGCGTGTCGGCGGACAGAGATCTTCAATTCCAGCCCTGAGCTGCTGCGCATATCCTGCGCGACATGGCCTCCGTGCCATGATCGAGTCTCCTGGGGAAAGGCGTTAGCACCCGTTCCCTACCGGAGACTCGATTTCTTTGCCAAGACTGAAATTACGCCGAAAGCAGAATCGTGGACGGCGTTGGGTGCCATGCTCACGTCGCGCAGCAGCGTGAGCATGCGAGTTCAGCCCGGCCCCCCATCCTGAACCCGCGCCCGCGCCGCAACTCACCCCCTTGGCGTCTTCGCGCCTTGGCGGTTCCCCTCTCAAGCCACCGCGCAACCCCTCCCGGTCAGGTGACCCACTATGTCATCACCGGGTACCACCGGTTGCCGTGCAACCGGTGCGGTGACAGCCGCAGGAGCTTCGCCTGCTGAGCGGCCTGCCTTCGTCCTTCCCGAGATCCATCGTCGGGTGCCCCGCTCACGTCGCGCAGCAGCGTGAGCATGCGAGTTCACCCCGGCCCCCCATCCTGACCCCGCGACCGCCCCGCAACTCACCCCCTTGGCGTCTTCGCGCCTTGGCGGTTCCCCTCTCGCCCACCGCGCAACCCCTCCCCATCAGGTGACCCACCACATCACCACTCCGCGCTCTCACCCACCCCCTTCAGGCACGCGCGCAACCCCGGCCGCAAAGGTAGGAAACCACACTTCCTCACTCGGGCCGGCCAAGCCATGACCACCAAGCCGACGAAACCAGCGAAAACCAAACAGAAACCCGGCCCAAAACCCGCGAAACGACCCGAACCCACCCTCATCCCCCTCGCCGGCCGACGCCAGAAACCCATCACCTGGCTCTGGCACGACCGACTCCCCCTCGGAAAAGTCTCGCTCCTCGTCGGTGAGCCCGGCGCCGGAAAATCCTTCCTCTGCCTCGACCTCGCCGCCCGCATCTCCCGCGGCGTGGACATCGCCCCCGAACCAACCCTCCCCAATCCCGCCGGCGTCCTGCTCCTCTCCGCCGACGACAACGTCGACGACACCATCCTGCCAAGGCTCGAAGCCGCCGGTGCCGACCTGAACCGCATCACCCTCCTCTCCAGCTTCGCACCACCCCTCCGCGACGGCCGGCCGCACCGCCTCCTCTCACTCGCCCGCGACTTCGATCAGCTCGAACAGGCCCTCGACAAACTTCCCGACTGCCGCCTCATCATCATCGACCCGATCAACGCCTATCTCGCCGCCGTCAGCTCCAACAGCCACACCGCCGTCCGTCGCCTCATGGACCGCCTCGCCCGGCTCGCCGCCACGAAGAACGCCGCCATCCTGCTCGTCTCGCACCCCCGCAAACAGGCCGGCCCCTCCGCCATCTACCGCCCGCTTGGCTCGCTCGCCTTCGCCGCCGTCGCCCGTGTCGTCCTCATGCTCACCAACGATCCCACCGTCGCCAACCGCCGCCTGCTGCTCCCCGTCAAGGTGACGTGGAACGCTGCTCCGACGGGCCGGGCCTTCCGCATCGAAGACGGACGCATCGCCTGGGAGCCCGCCCCCATCCCCTTCACCGCTGACGACGCCTCCATCCTCGCCCTGACCGACGACCGCACCAGCGACCCTCGCCGCAACGCCAAAAACTGGCTGATCGAGCAGCTCAAGGAAAAGCGGCAACTCGCGGAAGAAATCCATCACCGCGCCCGCGCCGCGGGCATTCCCGTCCGCCTCCTCTGGCAGGCCAAGAAAGACTGCAAGGTCCGCGCGGTCCTCGATGGCAGGGAGAAACGCTGGTACTGGAAACTCCCCGACATGTGGCTCCGCGATTTCTCCGACGACCTCCTGCAGGTCATCTGACGCGCTGACGCACAAACCGCGCAATGCTTGCAACACTCACTCAAATTCCCAACGACAGGGGCCCGATCGACCCCGAAATCTCCGGCCCGACGAGGGCGGTCGGACGGCCATCAAAACCCGCCACCCACGCCGCCCCTCTTGCCCCGCTCCGCCCCGCCCGGAACAATCGGGCATCGGAAGCCTCTGGCCGCTCGGGGGATTCGATTCACCCTGCGAACGCCCGTGTCTCTCAAGCTCGAACTGCCGACTCTTCAGAACTGGAGCTGCCACAATTGCGGGGGCTGCTGCAAGCAGCATGGCATTTTCATCACCGAGGCCGAGAAGGAACGGATCGAGTCGCAGGGGTGGAACGAATCGAACGGCGTCCCCAGGGATCAGCCGATCTTCGTGAAGATGGGGGGCGTGGTCGGGAAGGCCTGGCATCGGCTGGCGCACAAACCCGATGGCGGGTGCGTGTTTCTCGATGAAAAAGGGCTGTGCCGGATTCATGCGAAGTTCGGTGAGCCGGCCAAGCCGCTGGCGTGCCGCATCTATCCGTATGCGTTTCACCCCACGGGCAAGGGGGTGACGATCGGGCTGCGGTTCAGTTGCCCATCTGTGGTGGCGAACGTCGGGCAGCCGGTGTCGAAGCAGCGCGGGGAGTTGCTGGAGCTGGCGCGGCAGGTGGTTCCGGCCAACCTGGAGAAGGCGAAGCCTCCCGCGATCTCGCCAAAGGAGACGATTCCGTGGCCCGATTTTCACCGCGTCATCGCGGCCCTCGATGATTCGTTCGAGGATGAATCGGAACCGTTCCTGCAACGACTGCTGGCGACGATCACCTGGACGACGCTCTTGGGGGACGCGACGTTTGCGAAGATCCAGGGAGAGCGGGTCGACGAGCTTTTGGGGATCCTGCGCGAGGCGGCCTGGGAGGCGACTCCGGAGAGTGCCGACGAAGTGCAGGAGCCGAGTGCGGTGGGGCGGACGCAGTTCCGTCTGCTGGCCGGTCATTATGCCCGGAAGGACACGTATGGCTCGAAGGACAACACGCTGCTGGGCCGGCTGCGGTTGTTACGGAGTGCTTTGAAGCTGACGGCGGGCAAGGGTCGGCTGCCGGCGATTCAGTCGACGTTCAGGGAAGTGCCGTTCGAGGAGCTGGAGCAGCCGTTCGGTGTTCCGGAGGGGACGGACGCGCTCTTCACGCGATATTTCCGGGTGAAGATCCAGGGGCTGAGTTTTTGCGGGCCGGCGTATTACCACGTGCCGCTGGTGGAGGGGTTCCAGAGTCTGGCGCTGGTGTATCCGGCGGTGATGTGGATCGGCCGGTGGCTGGCGGCCAGTCATGGGCGATCGACGCTGGCGTTTGAAGATGTGGCTGACGCGCTTTCGATTGCGGACCACCATCACGGTTATTCGCCGGCGTTCGGGACGTGGGGGTTCCGGAAGCGGGTGCGGACGCTGGCGGAGCTGAATGATGTGGCGGCGCTGAGTGCGTGGTACAGCCGGTGAGGGAAATGATGCGGCCCGGCGGGGTCGCCGCGGGGGCTTCGGGGGGGGAATGCTGCGTGCGAGGCGCGCCGGTTTGCAGGGGCGCGATGGCGGGCCAGCACTGGAATGCCAGGGGGCGTTACAGCGAGCCTTTGGAGGAGGGGACGCCGGTCTGACGGGGGTCGATGGTGACGGCCTGGCGAAGTGCGCGGGCGGTGCCTTTGAAGATCGCTTCGGCGATGTGGTGGCTGTTGTCGCCGTAGTGCAGGAGGACGTGGTAGTTGAAAAGTCCGTTCACGGACACGGCCTGCCAGAACTCGCGGATGAGTTCGGTGTCGAAGGTGCCGATCTTCTGGCTGGGGAAGTGGAAGCCGTGGGCGAAGTAGAAGCGGCCGGAGAGATCGAGGGCGACGGTGACGAGCGTTTC
Source organism: Caulifigura coniformis (assembly GCF_007745175.1). Classification (GTDB taxonomy): domain Bacteria; phylum Planctomycetota; class Planctomycetia; order Planctomycetales; family Planctomycetaceae; genus Caulifigura; species Caulifigura coniformis. The sequence continues at coordinate 6,630,234 of NZ_CP036271.1, forward strand.
CTCCATAGGGAGAGTGATGCTTCCGTAGCGGACGATTCCTTTTTTGTCGTCAAGGGCTTTGAGGAGGGCCTGACCGAGGCAGATGCCGACGTCTTCGGTGGTGTGATGGTCGTCGATGTGGAGGTCGCCGACGGCTTTGACGGTGAGGTCGAAGAGGCCGTGCTTGGCGAGGAGGGTGAGCATGTGGTCGAGGAAGCCGACGCCAGTGTCGATATCGGCCTGGCCGGTGCCGTCGAGGTTCAGCGACAGGGAGATTTCGGTTTCGCCCGTTTTTCGGGAGATCGAGGCGGTGCGGGGGGTGCTCATGCGGGAATTCTGCGGGTCGGTGGGCGGAGGGTCAATTTGGTCCGCGAAATTCGCCGGCTCCGGCGTACATCAGACCGCGGTCTGGGACGGTGGTTCCAAAGATTCGGGGCGGTTCCGGTGTGAAACCGGGGGCTTTCTGACGTGCGGGAGGGGTGTGGGGACCGGCCGTCGGCTGTTTCGTCGCCCCGGGACGGCCGGAAAAACGCCGCCTACGCTTCCGGGGACGAATGTTTAAACTGCGGTCGTTATGGATCAGCAGGAACTTATTGAACGACTCATCCGGTGGACGCTGCTTGTGGTCTCGCTGTCGGTCCACGAGTGGGCCCATGCGTGGTCGGCGTACAAGCTCGGTGACGACACGGCCGCGAGGATGGGGCGTCTGACGTTCAATCCGCTGGTGCACATCGACCTTGTGGGGACGGTGATCCTGCCGCTTTTGAACGCGCCGATCGGTTGGGCCAAGCCGGTTCCCGTGCAGCCACATCGCTTCGACCGGAAGTACTCACCGGCGTTCGGCATGCTGCTGACGGCGATTGCGGGTCCGATTTCGAACATCGTGCTGGCGGTGATCGGGACCTTGATCTTTGCCGGCGCGACGCATTTCCGGTTCAGTCATCCGGAGGCGTTCGAGGCGACGATCGTGATCCTGATCCAGTTCATCCTGATGAATATTGCGCTGGCGGTGTTCAACATGATTCCCATTCCTCCGCTGGATGGGAGCCGCGTGGCGAACTACTTCATGCCGTACTCACTGCGCCCCGCATGGGAGCAGATCGAGGAGTTCAGCATGTACATCCTGATCGGCGTGTTCGTGATGCTGCGATACAGCGAAACCAACATTCTCTCCGGCCCCGTGGAGTGGATCTTCAGCTGGCTGCTCTTCCTGGCCCGGCCGCTGATGGGATGAGCGAAACGCAAAGCCCCCCGGCCGCAGGGTGCGGCCGGGGGGCTGGTTGATCCTGGAGCGGACGTTCGCGCAGTGCGCTCAAGGGGCGGCGGCCTGGAGGTCTTCCAGCAGGGCCGCGATTTCGCGATGGGCCGACTGCGATTGGGTGATGACGAGGACGCCGGGCAGGACTTCCATGACGCCGGTCGGCGGGTCACCGTAGTGCACGATCTCGACCGCGTTGACGACAGCTTCGAGGGCAGCGATGGCGCCGCCGGTGAGGAGTTGTCCGACTCCTGCGAGGTCTTCGGCCGTCAGCTCGGGGGGCTTCACTGGAATGGCCGTCGGTGGAACGACGACCGGGCCGACGCTGAGGGTCGCGCCGGAGGCCTGAATGATCTCCTGCGGCAGGAGTTCATTGGCGACGGCGACGCTCGGCAGTTTGAAGGGGCCCTTCGGGAAGCGGGCCGCGAGGCGGTCGGCGATCTCGGTCGCCTGGCTGCGCCAGCTCCACGGACGGATCGAATGGCAGATGGTTTTGGCAACCTGTTCGGGCGGGAGTCCTTTGAGTTGTCCGATCCGATAGACGCGGGTTTCCTTCACGGCGTTGGCCCGCAGCCTGGTCGTGATCACCACGGAGCGGCCGTCGATGAGGTAATCGAGGGTGAAGGCGCGGGTGATGATAGGCATCTCGTCGTTCAAGCCCGAGATGGGAGGCGCGGCGGCCGCAAGCAGCTGGTCGAGGGCTTCGCCGACGGTGACGCCGGTCAGCGCGAGGGCAGATGGAGAGATCGGCCGGGCCGACAGAAACTGGTGCGGAAGGGCGTCATCCTCCGAGGCGGGCTCGGAAGCGTCCTGATTCTGGTCCGGCGCCGGTTGGAGCGCCTCCGGGAGCGCTTCAGTGGTCGGCGTGACGGCCTCGGGGGAGTCTGCCGGGATCGACGAGATGGAAGCGACGGCTGCCGGCGGCGCATAGGTCGACGGCGCGGAACCGGGGGACTTCGCGGGGGTCGTCTCCGCTTCACCTGCGGGGCCGAAGTTCGTGACACGGCGTTCCAGGCCGTCGAATGAGCCGGGACGATAGGGCTTGAGATGGGGGGACGGCGCGGCGTCCTTCCAGACGAGCAGGGGGCCTGAGGTCTGTTTCAGCCTATTGCCGAACAGTGCCTCCGCGCTGCCGCCGAGCATCTGCAGGGAGGCGGCATCCCAGCGGATCGCCAGGCCGTGTTTCTCCCGGACATGGACGATGAAGCCATCGATATTGATCGGCTCGGAGTTCGGTTGAGTCCAGTCGAGCGGTTGGGCCAGGATTGCTTCGACCGCTTCGCGCTGCCGGGATCGGCTCATGCGAACCGGCTCGGCTGCCTGGGTGAGTTCCGGTATGGACAGGCCGGTCAGTAGGCAACACGAGACCAGCGTGCGACGTATTCCCGCCATAGTGACACTCCATTGCGTCAAGATTCCTGAAAGCATCAAGCCCGTGCCCATGAGCATGCCCGCGGGATTCCGAATCGTCAATCAAAAAGCACTGGGCATCAGGTGACGGGGGGCTGCCGACCCGCGCTCGCCGGGCGTCCGACTGTGGGGAGGATCCCGGCGACGTCTGCTCGGGCGGAACCAGCGTCATCCGTTGATTGGCATCGGCACGCCTGACCTCGCAGCGGGTGGGCGTTATGATTCCCCACCCGATCCGATCGACCACCTTTTGCCAGGACGCCGCCCGGCCATGATGCGCTTCCGTCGCCGAGCCCTTCTGAAGTCATCCGTCCTGGCCGGAGCCACGAATCTTGCTCCGTCCCTCTTCGGCCGGACGCAGGAAACGCCCGAAGAACTCAAGAAGATCGGCAGCGCGACGAAGACCCGCTTCGCGGTGAACGTCGAGATGTGGTGGACGAACCTGCCGTTTCTGGACCGCATCCGTCGCACGGCCGAGCTGGGGTTCCCGGCGATCGAGTTCTGGCCGCTGAAAGGGAAAGACCTTCCCGCGATTGCGGCCCTGACAAAAGAACTGGGCGTGGAAGTGGCCCAGTTCACGGCGTGGGGCTTCAAGCCGGGGATGAACGATCCGGCCAATCATGACGCATTCGAGGCGGCGATTGTCGAGGCCTGTTCGGCCGCCAAACAGCTCCGCTGCAAGCTGGCGACGGTCGTCGCGGGGGACGACATCCCGGGCATGTCGCAGGAAGAGATGCATGCCAACGTCATCACAGCGCTTAAGCGCGTGGCGCCGATTGCCGAGCAGCACGACCTGACGCTCATCCTCGAGCCGATGAACATCCGCGTGAACCACAAGGGGCATTGCCTGTACGGCAGCGGCCCGACGATGCGGATCGTTCAGGAAGTCGCATCGACGCACGTCAAAATCAACTGGGATCTGTATCACATGCAGATCACCGAGGGAGACCTGTGCGGCCACCTCAAGGAGGGACTCGAGAGCAAGACGATCGGCTACCTGCAGCTGGCCGATCATCCCGGACGTCATGAGCCGGGCACGGGCGAAGTGCATTACAACCGTGTGCTGAAAGAGGCCTACGATCTGGGGTATCGTGGCTACGTCGGCCTGGAATGCACTCCGCTGAAAGATGAAGTCACCGCCGCCCGACGAGTCGCCGCCGCCGACATCTGGTGAGCCCACCTGGCCCCCTGTTCCTGGAATCGTGTTTCCCATGGCCCGCAAACGCGTCATCACCGCCACGATCAACGGCCGCGAAGAGAGCTTTCTCTGCGAACCGCGTCAGACGCTCCTGGAAGTCCTGCGTGAGACGCTCGACCTGACGGGGACCAAGGAAGGCTGTTCCAACGGCAACTGCGGCGCGTGCACGGTAATCCTGAACGGCCGGCCTGTGGTGAGCTGCCTGGTGCTGGCGGTCGAGTGCGAAGGGGCCGAACTGCAGACGATCGAAGGGGTGGCCGACAAGGAGAACCTGGCGCCGATCCAGAAATGCTTTCTTGAAAACGCGGCCCTGCAGTGCGGCATCTGCACGCCGGGGTTCATCATGTCGGCCCGGCATCTTCTCTCGGAGAACCCGCATCCGACGGAGCAGGAGATCCGTTTCTCGCTGGCGGGCAATCTGTGCCGGTGCACGGGGTATGACAAGATCGTGAAAGCGGTGCAGGCGACGGCTGAGCTGACCTGAGACCTGGGCGATGCGGCGACAAATCAGAGCGCCTCACGAGAGCAGAACGTACGCCAGCATCATCCCGGTGAACGCTCCCTGAAACGCGATCACTCCGATCAGAAGCGCCGAAAGTCCGGCCGAGTCATCCCGGACGAGCCTCGCGAGAAACGCCTCGATCCCCAGCAGCACGCTCGCGGCAAACAGAACATTGATCACGCCGTCGAAGCGAGTCGGCGGAATGCCGTTTGCCGGCATCGCAAGGAATTCGTCGGGAACGTCGAGAGCCTTTCTGACGATGGCCAGCACGACCATCGGAATGAGCCAGATCCCGGCGCGGCGGAGGCGAACGCGCATCGGAGGTTTGGCCAGGCGCTCGTTCATGGAACCTCGCCTACTTGCCGACTTCTTTCTTCAGGGCGGCGAGTTCGTCGTCGACGTTCCAGGTTGAACCGGCCGACACCTCGACCGGGGAGGACTTGAGCAATCCGGCTTCGTCGTCACCCGGCAGTCCGGCGCGGCGGCGCTCGGCATCGTGCAGCCGGGCTTCGAGAGCAGCCTGGGTGGTCTGAAGGTGACGGCAGGTGGCGGCGGCGGCGCCTCGCTGCTGTTCCAGCCCCGCGATCAGCGCTTCGACTTCCTTCTTGCGCATCAGCGCCAGCCGGGCCTGGTTCTCGTCGTTCCGTTCGAGGTGAGCCTTGGCGCGGGTCATCCAGCCGTCGATCTGGCTCTTTTGCTCGGCGATCTCGGCTTCGATCTTTTCGAGGTTGCGGGCGGCCGTCGCAGCGCTGCGGTGGGCCCCCGCGACGCCGTCCTTCATTTCCCGGATAATCTGTTCAAGAGCCTCCTGCGGGTTCTCCGACTCCTTGAGGAGCAGGGTCAGGTTGCAGGTGACGATATCGGTCAGGCGGCTGAAGTAAGGCATGGTCATCAAGCGTTTCGTGAAACAGAGGGTTCGCCGCCACCGGGGAATCTGAGTGAAACGACGCCTTCTGCGCGATGGATCAATGTCTCTCGAATGTGAACGGCATTTCACTGAGTCGCCGCCGCGGCAGGGGTAAACCCTCGCAGGGCGAGCTTTTCACTGAGCTTTTCCCGGGCCAGCCGCAGGCGGCTTTTGCACGTCGCCAGCGGGACCTCCATCGCGTCCGCGATGTCCGGGAGGCTGAGGTCCTGGAAGTGGTGCATCGTGAACGTTTCCCGCTGATCGGCCGGGATTTCGTCCAGCAGTTGTTCGATCAGCTCGGCCACTTCCCGTTTCTCGACGGTCGCGTCTGGAGGCAGGAGATCGTCCGCGATCCGCTGCATGTGGTCGTCGTCTTCCTTGGCCTGGTGCTTCGACGCGTGGAGCAGCGCATCGTGCGACTTGCGGCGCACGTCGTCGACCAGCAGGTTGTGGGCGATGCGGAACAGCCAGCCTTTGAAGCGCCCGGACGGGAGGTAATCCCAGAAGCGGGCATGCAGCTTGAGGAACGTCTCCTGGGCGAGATCCTCGGCCAGCTGCGAATCCCGCGTGTTCCTCAAGAAATAGGCCCACAACGGCGAGCGGTAGCGTTCATACAATTCATCGAATGCGCGCGGATCGCCCCCCTGCAGCCGCACCATGAGGGCGTCGTCGTCTTCCGAGTTATCCACGCGCGCCGCGGGCTTCATCCGATTCCCAAACCGTGTCTCATTCCGCCCGTTACCTGTTCCACCCGTCGCCTGGCCGCGGTCGTGCCGGAATTCCTCCACAGGCCGACCCGGCAGCAGCCCCTTCCGCGTGCCTGGCACGACGACGTGACGCCCCTGCCCCGCAGGATGTCGACCTGGCGCACGCCGAAGGCCTGTGCCTGACCAGACTCGCCAATATAGTTACGAGAAACCACCGCACGCGAGTTCCGCTTGATGCCTGCTGAAAACTTCACACTTTCCTTCGGATCAACGGGCCAGTTCCACGGCCAGATCGACCCGTCGCGCCTCATGGGGCGCTTCGTCGCTCCCGCGGCGATCACGGACCTGAAGGGGGCCGTTGCCGCCGCGGTCGCCGCGCCGACCGACTACCCGCCGCTGCACCAGTCGCTCGTTCCCGGCGACCGCGTGGTGATTGTTCTCGATCGCTCGACGCCGCGCCCGGACGAGGTCGTGGCCGGGCTGTTCGAGGAATTCGCACGTCGCGACATCGCGCCGTCGGATGTCGTGATCCTGCAGCCGGTGTCGCCGCTGGCGGAGAAACCGGGCGATCCGCGGGCCGCACTTCCCGAACCGATCCGCGAAGCCGTGCAATGGCACATCCACGACCCGCTGGCGACTGAGGCGTGCGCTTACCTGGCGACGACGGCCGCGGGAGAACGGGTTTACCTCGCGAAGGAACTGCTGGATGCCGACGTGACGATTCTCGTGGGGGCGGTCGAGTTCGACCGGCTGTGGGGCTATCGCGGCCTGCAGAGCGCGATGTACCCGGGACTGTCGGACGTCGAATCGCTGAAGAAGGCTCACGGCCAGCCGCACGAGGAGCTGCAGACGGAAGACGTCCGGCCGCTGCGCCAGAAGGCCGACGAGATTGCGTGGCTTGTCGGCGTCCATTTCGCGGTGGGAGTGGTTCCAGCGACCGGCGGCGGAGGCTCGCAGGTGTTCGCCGGCACGGCCGAATCGGTTCTCGCGCAGTGCCGTGACGCGCTGAACCAGACATGGAGATTCACGACGGAGGAGCAGCCCGAACTGGTGCTGGTTTCCGTCGACCAGGATGCGTTGGGGCACAACTGGATGCAGTTCGCCAGCGCCCTGCAGACGGCGAAATCGATCGTCGCCAAGGACGGCAAGATCGGCGTGCTGACGCAGCTGAATGCCCCGTTGACCGAAGGACTCCAGCTCATCCGCGACAGCCGCAAGCCCCGGGACGCGATGCGGCCGCTGAGGGAGCAAAGCCCGCCCGACCTGGCGACGGCGACGGCGCTCGCGAAGTCGGTCGAGTGGGCGAATGTATACCTGCTGAGCCATCTCGATCCGGACCTCGTCGAGGACATGTTCATGGTGCCGCTGGCGAACACGGACGAAGTGCAGCGACTGATTGGCGGCGAGGAGTCGATCGCCATTGTCGCCAGCGGCCAGCACGTGTGCGCGGAAGCGAAGGAGACAGCCTGACCCAGGCGACGTATCTCAGTCACTGAAGTAGAACATCGGCGGACAATGTCGCACTGCATGCCGCTGGCGGGAGGCGAGGTTCTAGCCTCGTCCGGCCAGCGGCATTTTTGTGGCCATGACAGTCATGAACAACACGTTCGCTTCAAGCGGCAGGGCGGCCATGTGGACGACGGCGTCGGCTACGTGGCGGACGTCCATGGTCGGCTCTTCGCGCATCGAGCCATCGGCCTGGACGATGCCTGTTTTCATCCGGCCGGTCATGGTCGTGTCGGCGTTGCCGATGTCGATTTGCCCGCAGGCGATGTCGAATCTGCGGCCATCGAGGGCGATCGATTTCGTCAGTCCGGTGATGGCATGCTTCGTGGCGGTGTAGGCGGACGAATCGGGTCGCGGAGCGTGCGCGGAGACCGAGCCGTTGTTGATGATGCGGCCGCCGATGGGCGTCTGTTCCTTCATCAGGCGAAACGCCCCCTGTGCACACAGAAAGGCGCCGTTGAGGTTCACATCGACGATCGACGTCCATTGATCGAAGGTCATGTCGGCGATCGAGACGCCCGGGAGGTTCAGCCCGGCGTTGTTGAAGAGGAGGTCGAGCCGGCCGAGTTCTTTGCGGATGGTGGCGAAGAGTGCCTTTACCGAGGCGGGTGAGGTGACGTCGGTCGGGACGATGAGGCATTTGTCGGATCGCCCTGCGGCGGTCTCTTCGAGCTTTGGGCGACCGCGGCCGACGAGGACGACTTGCCAACCGGCGTCGCAGAGGGCCCGCGCGGTCGCGCGACCGATGCCGGAACCGGCTCCGGTCACCAGCGCAAATCGGGACAGATCGGACATGCAGCCGCCTCGAGTCGGAAGACGAACCGTGGACGCAACGGGGCGTCATCATGAAGCGGCGACGACGATCGGGCAATCCGCGTCTTCAGGTCGTGGCCCGGCGCGCGCGATCGATGCGGTGACGCCAGACCTGGAGCAGGCCGTCGGCGACTGCCAGGAGCACTGGCCCCAGAATCACTCCGGCCGCTCCGAAGACCGCGAGCCCGCCGACGATGGAAAAGAAGACGAGCAGGGTGTGGAACCGCATGCGGTTTCCCACGAGGAACGGGTAGAGCAGGTTGTCGATGAGCCCGATGGCGAGGGCTCCCCACGCCACCAGAATGCCGGCCCTGGTCCAGTCGCCCTGCATGGCGAGCCACGCGGCCGTCGGCGCCCAGATGACGAACGTCCCGAGAATCGGCACGACGGCGAGCAGTCCCATCACGGCTCCCCAGAACAGAGGCGAAGGAAGCCCGAGCATCCAGAACATCAGTCCCCCCATGCAGCCCTGCACAAAGGCGACCGTCAACGATCCGAAGACGGTGGCGTGAATCGTGTCGTTGATCCGCCGGATGATCCGGTCGGCCTCGGATTCAGAGAGAGGCATCAGCCCCCGTACGCCATCGAGGACGGAATGCCGATCGCGGAGAAAGAAGAACAGGCACATCATCGTGATCAGCACCTGCATTCCGATCCAGCCGGCGCCGCTCAGAAACCCCCGCAGGCGGGAGGTCACCATACCGGCCGCGCTCGCGAGCGACCCGGAGGAAGGCATGCGAAAATGGGACGTCTCCTCCTCCTGATTCCTGAACGCGGGGACCTGCACCTGTTCGGCAGCGGTTGAGGCATCTTCCTCCAGGGCTCTCTGCTGGTCGGCCGACTCGACAGCGTCGTGTTGGCCGGCGCCTTCCGATTTGTCCCGATCGAGGGACGAGAACTCGGGGAGGCGTTTCAGGAGCGGTCCCAGATATCGATTCGCCTTCAGGGCTTCTTCCCAGCGCCCCGAGGTGATGCCGTCCTGGACGACGCCCGCGTACTGGGTCGCCTGCTGGACGAGGCTCGTCGTGACAAAGGCGGCAGGGATCATGAGGAGCAGCATGATCGCAACGACGGTCAGCCCCGCACACAGGCTGCGGTACGTTGTCTGGCGGTCGAGCCAGCGATGGACGGGGTGGGCGATGACGGCCAGCGCCAGGGCCCAGGCGAGGGCCGTCAGGAAGGGCTCCACGACGAGGTAGCAGAGGTAAACCACCAGCCCGGTCGCGAGGACGAGAACGCCGGTGGTGATGGTCTCGGCCGGGATCGGCTGTTCCGGCGCGGGTGTGGGAATCGGTTCGGGACCAGTGGACATGGAGTCTGCTCAATCGGGGATGCAGCACAGACTCTAAAGGAGAACCGCCGGGCGCGGAGTCCTCTTTCTCAGCCGGCCACTTCGCGCGCCTTGGATTTCAGGCGCGTGAGTTCATCAAGCGCCTGGTCGGGAGTCATCGCCGCGGGATCGAGATCGCGCAGTCCGCTCATGACCGGATGGTTGTCGGCATCGAACAGGTTCATCTGCAGCGCGTGGATCTTCCTGCGCGGCTTGCGGGCGGGGATGGTCAGCTCGCCCGTTTCCTTGTGATGGTCGGCTTCGAGGGTCTTCAGGATCACGTCCGCGCGATCAATGACGTCTCTCGGAACGCCGGCCAGCCGCGCCACCTGGATTCCGTAGCTGCGATCGGCCGCGCCCGGAACGATGCGGTGCAGGAACACGAGATCGCCGTTCTGTTCCCGCACGGCCACATTGGCATTCGCCAGGCCGGCGAGCGTGGTCTGCAGTTCGGTGAGCTCGTGGTAGTGTGTCGCGAACAGGGTGCGGCAGCCGACTTCGTCGTGCAGGAATTCCGTGATGGCCCAGGCGAGCGAGACGCCGTCGTAGGTGCTGGTGCCGCGGCCGATCTCGTCGAGGATGACGAGGCTTCGTTCCGTCGCGGAATTCAGGATCCGGGCCGTCTCGGTCATTTCGACCATGAACGTACTTTGGCCGCGCGAGAGCTCATCGCTGGCGCCGACGCGGGCGAACACGCGATCGGCCACGCCAATGACGGCCGAGCGGGCCGGAACGAACGAGCCCATCTGCGCCATGACGGTCAGCAGGGCCGTCTGGCGGATGTAGGTGCTTTTGCCGGCCATGTTGGGGCCGGTGATGAGCAGGATGTGGGGAGCGGTGGACAGGTCCGGAGAGGCGACGTCGCCAGTCCTCCCCAGGCGGACGTCGTTGGGGACGAACTCGCCGGAAAGTTTGACACGGTCGAGGACGGGATGCCGGCCTTCGCGGATGTCGAGCACCGGATCGGCCACGACCTGCGGCCGGCAGTAGTTCGACCGGACGGCCAGCACGGCCAGCCCCGTCAGCACGTCCGACTGCGCGAGCACTTCGGCCGTCTGCTGCAGTCGGCGACACTCCTGGCTCACACGCTCCCTCAGCCGCGAGAAAATTTCCTGTTCGAGCGCCAGCGCCCGCTCCTCCGCCCGCAGCACCTTGTCCTCATATTCCTTGAGGGGCGGCGTGATGTAGCGTTCCTGGTTCTTGAGCGTCTGTTTGCGAACGTATTCCGGAGGAACCTTCGCAGCGTTCGCGGCCGTGACTTCCAGGTAGTAGCCGAACACCTTGTTGAAGCCGACCTTCAGGCTGGTGATCCCGGTCCGCTCGATCTCCTGCCGCTGATAGTCGGCGATCCACTGCTTCCCGCCGTTGCTCAGGTCGCGGAACTCATCGAGCTGGGCATTGAACCCGGGACGGATCACGCCCCCCTCGGCCACGTTGAGCGGCGCTTCGTCGACAACGGCCGCTTCGATGTCCCGACGAACCTCGGCGCACAGGTCGAGGTTTCCTTCGAGCGAACGGAGCTTCGCGCAATGTCGTCCCGCCAGCCGGGCCTTGAGACGCGGCAGGAGGGCGAGCGTGCGGGCGAGCGACGACAGGTCGCGCGGCGACGCCCGCAGCGTCGCGACGCGGGCGGTCAGGCGTTCGAGGTCGTACGCCTCCTTGAGCAGCGACTGGACGTCCCCCGCAAAGCTGCGATCGGCGGCGATCTCGGCCACGGCATCGAGCCGCGCATTGATCGCCGGAACATCCGTCAGCGGATTCGAGAGCCAGTCAGCCAGCAGCCGCGCGCCCATCGGCGTGACCGTTTCATCGATCACGGCCAGCAGGCTGCCGTCGCGCCGCGTGTCGCGAAGCGTGCGGGTCAGCTCCAGGCTGCGGCGGGTGGCGTCATCGATCAGCAGGTTCGAGCCGCGGCGATGCGGCTCGAGCTTCATGACATGATCCACGCCCGTTCGCTGCATCTCGCGGGCATAGTCGAGCAGCGCGCCGGCCGCGAAGACGGCCGGGGAATCATCCTCCAGGTCGAAACCTTCAAGCGTCGCCGTCTTGAAGTGGTTCTTGAGGACGTCCACGCAGCGGGCCGGCACGAAGCTCCAGGGGGCCCGCTCGGTCAGCACGAGGTCGGGGATGGTCCCCAGGGCCACGACGACCGGATCGATGCGCCAGTCTTCCGAGACGAGCAGTTCCGCAGGCTGCAGCCGGGCGAGTTCATCGAACAGCGCTTCGAGTCGCGGACCGGTGGGGCCTGTCCGCAGGGCCGCGAAGGGCTTCGCGTTCTTCCGCGACTGGGCGACGAGCGACACCTCGGCGCACTGGAACCGGCCGGTGGAAAGTTCGAGCCACGCGAGGCCGACGCGTTCCTTCTCGGGGAAGATGGCGGCCAGGAAGTTGCTGCGTTTGGGATCGAGCAGCGAGTCTTCCGTCAGCGTGCCGGGAGTGATGATCCGCGTCACTTCGCGGCGGACCATCCCCTTGGCCGTCTTCGGATCTTCGACCTGGTCGCAGATCGCGGCGCGGTGTCCGGCGGCGACGAGCTTCTTCAGGTAGCCATCGAGCGCATGAAACGGAAACCCGGCCATCGGCACGGGGTTCGACGACGTTTTGTCGCGGCTCGTGAGCGTCAGGCCGAGGACGCGGGCGGCGATCTCGGCGTCTTCGTGGAACAGCTCGTAGAAATCGCCCATGCGGAAGAGCAGGATCGTCCCGGGGGTCTCTTTCTTGACCTCCAGGTAGCGCTGCATCATCGGCGTGAGCCGAGGTTCTTCCGGGGAATTCGACATGGATCGATCGACAAGCGTTGTCGACGCTGCCAGCGTCGACCTGCGTTCCAAAGCACACTCCGACGCTGGCAGCGTCGGCCACAAGTTCGCCCCGGCGCGAGAATCAGCCCGTGACCCAGGAGTCGAAGACGCGGACCTGCTTCCACTTCGGCTTATTCTGTTCGATGAACGTCACGTGGTCGGCGACGGTCTGGTAGGCGTCGTGGGCCTCCTTGTCCTGGAAGTAGACGTGGAGGGCGACGTCGTACATGCGGTCGTTCACCGGGCGATTGAACTCGTCGCCGCATTTCCCGGCCGCGAAGAAGACGACGCCCGGATGGTTCTTCAGATACTTGTGACAGGCGGCGACCATCTCGTCGATGGCCTTGGGAGACGCATCGAACAGCGTGAAGTAAACGTCGTGAGCAAGCATGTTTTGAGCCGGGCAATGCAGAATGGAGGGCCACGGCGGACACGTTCCGCCGGGCCGCTCAATTTAGCCGGTTCGCCCGCGAACCGCAGTCGTGCCGACGGCACTACGACACGCGGGCCGGGCGTTCGTGGAGAAACGTGAACGCGAACAGCACGATCGCGGCGGCGATGGTCAGCAGGCGGGCGCGGAGCAGGTTGTCGGAAGCGACCCTGATCATCCACGGGCGGAGGGGATCGAGTCGCGGGTCGATCGATTCGATGCGGGCCTGGACGGGCGGTTCGATGGTCCGCGCAGCGATGGTCGATCGCGCGGGATTCGTCGCCAGCTTCTGCCGTGCGATGGCCGCAACGTAGTCGGGATCGGTCTCGAGGGCACGCGCCTCGAGTTCGAGTCGCCGGACTTCGAGCGCCAGTTGTTCGACGCGTGCCGACTGGTCGGCCAGCTGGATCGTGTGGCGTTCCGTTTCGAGGAACTTGCCGGAGAGCGTGGCCGCGGCGAAAAGCGCGCCGGCAATGAGGAGGCTGAACCAGAAGCAGAGGGAGACCAGCGTTCCGGAAACGCGGGGCGCAGGATCAGCGTTCGCCAGATCGCATGGCATGATTTCCAGATCGTCGAGCCACTGCGGTTCCCTTTTGAGGATTGCATTCCCCGCCTCGTTTTTGCGACGGTTGGGGGCTCTTCGGGCCAGACGCCCGGAGCGACCCGAACAGCTGGTTTGGCCGGAGAGAACAGGAATGCCGCTCGTCATCATCGAAGAGGACCGCCGGATCGAGGCCCCGGCGGAGGTAATTTACGGCATCCTTGCGGATTACCGGGCCGGTCATCCGTCGATCCTTCCGCCGGCGTTTTCCGGCCTCGTCATCGAGGAAGGGGGCTATGGAGCGGGAACCCGGATCCGGTTCACCGCGACGATGATGGGGATGCGCGAGCAGATGGTCGGAGTGATCGAGGAGCCGGAGCCGGGACGGGTGCTGATTGAACGGTACCCCGATCGCGGGACCGTGACTTCGTTCACGATCGATCCCGAGCAGGACTGCTGCCGGGTGACGATCCGGACCGAGATTGAAGCGTCGCCAGTGAGTGCGTTCTTTCAGCGGCTGTTCGTGCCGCGGCTTCTCCGCGGCGTTTTTCGACAGGAGCTCGCGAATCTCGATCGGGAGGCAACACGAAAGAAGCCCGGCTTTTAAGAAAAGCCGGGCTTCCGGAAGGCTGCAATCAGAATCGGATCAGGCGGGAAGCCCGACTTACTTCGACAGCTTGATGGTGCCGCCGTAGACCGCGTTCTCGCCGAGGAGTTCTTCGATCCGCAGCAGCTGGTTGTACTTGCAGATGCGGTCCGTCCGGCTGGCCGAACCCGTCTTGATCTGGCCCGTGCCAAGCGCGACCGCCAGGTCGGCGATCGTCGTGTCTTCGGTTTCGCCCGAGCGGTGGCTCATGACGGCCGTGTAGCCGTTGCGATAGGCCAAGTCGACGGCGTTGATCGTCTCGGTGAGGCTGCCGATCTGGTTCACCTTCACGAGAATGCTGTTGGCGACGCCCTGGTCGATGCCCTGCTGGAGGCGGCTGGAGTTGGTGACGAACAGGTCGTCGCCGACGAGCTGGATCTTGTTGCCGATCTTGTCGGTCAGCATCTTCCAGCTTTCCCAGTCGTCTTCCGAGCAGCCGTCTTCGATCGAGACGATCGGGTACTTCGAAGCCCATCCGGCAAGGAGGTCGACGACGCCGGCCTGGTCGTAGGTCTTGCCTTCGATCTTGTAGGTCTTCGTCTTCGGGTCGTAGAGCTCGGTGCAGGCGCAGTCGAGAGCGAGCGACACCTGCTCACCCGGCTTGTAACCGGCCTTCTCGATGGCGGTCAGGATGATCTGGATCGCTTCTTCGCTGTTCTTGATGTCCGGAGCGAAGCCGCCTTCGTCGCCGACGGCGGTCGACAGGTGCTTGTCGTGCAGCACCTTCTTCAGCGTGTGGAAGATTTCCGCTCCGCACTGCAGGGCTTCGCTGAACGTGTCGAAGCCGAGCGGGAAGATCATGAACTCCTGGAGGTCGATGCCGTTGTTGGCATGCGCACCGCCGTTGATGATGTTCATCATCGGAGCCGGCAGACGCTTCGCGCCGACGCCGCCGAGGTAGCGGTAGAGGGGGAGCATCACCGAGCGGGCGGCGGCCTGGGCACAGGCCATCGAGCAGGCCAGGATCGCGTTCGCGCCCATGCGGCTCTTGTTCGGCGTGCCGTCGATTTCGATCATCGCGGCATCAAGGGCGGCCTGGTCGTAGACGTCCTGGTCGAGCAGCACGCCAGCCAGGGTTTCGTTGACGTTCTCAACGGCCTTGAGGACGCCCTTGCCGAGGTAGGTCTTCTTGTCGCCGTCGCGGAGTTCGCAGGCTTCGTGAGCGCCGGTGCTGGCGCCGCTGGGCACAGCGGCGCGGCCAACCGTGCGGTCTTCGAGTTCGACGTCGACCTCCACGGTGGGGTTGCCGCGGCTGTCGAGAATCTGGCGGGCGTGAACGGCGACGATGGCAAGCGACATGACGAAAGATCTCCCCAAATAAACTGCAATTCGATGCGCCACCGACCCATTCGGTCCTGCGCGAACGGCCTCCCTGAGCTGTCGGGGCCGCGTCGTCGAAACCCGCGTGGTCAGGGGCTTCGTCCGAACCGCGATTTGTAGCCTCCCGCGGGCCGGGAAGCTACTGAAATCGCAAGGTTCGGGACTGCAAAGTGGGCTGGTCGGATGATTTGGGGAATCGTGAAGCAGAATTCCGCCGCGGAGGATTGGGGAGGCCGCCGAGACGCACCGAGGACATCCAGCCGTCATGAGTCACGCCGGGACTTTGTCTACAGATTGATGCCGGCATAAGGGGCAGGCCTGGATTCGAATTTCATTCCGCAGAAATCGTAAAGCGATCGCGGTTCGGCGAGTCCATTGTGCGGATCGAAGTCGGCCGTCCACAGATGACCCTGGGCACACCACACCAGACGGTCGTCGAGCCAGTCGCCCCAATCCCATTCCGGGAAGTGGAGCGTGGGTCGATCGTCCGGCGGGCAGAGTTCATGCGGTTCCAGCCCATGGCCCGCCAGAGGCTTCCCGTCTCTGCCACGGCTCGAATCCGCTTTGCGAAGCACCCACCCCCCTGGCAGCGTCTTTCTCAACGCCTGGGCGACTTCACAGGTTCCCGGCTTCTCGGCATTCCCCGGATCCTCGAGCGACCAGCCCCATCGCAGCTGTTTGAGAAGTGCGACGGATGTCTCCCCCACCCGGACCGGGCCATGCCCTTCCCGAAGATATCGAACGCACTCGAGCCCCGAGCTGCGGACGTCGATGTGCTGATCAACCGAGTTGAGCCAGAACCGACGGTTGTCGACAAAGTAGCCGCCCGATGTGAAGCCTCGCGCCTCGTCGTGGAGCACAATGGCTGTCAGGTAGGGTGGAACGGAGATCGCTGTCCAGGTATCCGCCGTGGCGCGTCGGTTCATTCGGTGATCGTCAGCACAATAGAGGAAGTGCTTTCCATCGGGTGAGAGGTCTGAGCAACTCCCGTGAATGCGCCCCTTGAGCCACTGTCCCAACTGCACTTCATCCGTCTGGCGGTTCCAGAGCAGGCAGGCGACTTCCTTGCTCGGTCCCTGCCGAAGGATCACCGCCACTTTGGCCTCGGAGGCGGGGATGACCTGAAGCCGCGGCGGAGGGGTGTCTGAAGGTCGACGAAGTCCAATTTGCGGCGTCATTCAAAGTCTCCGGCAGATCGGCAAGCGAACTACTTCTTCCCCTTCGCGCCGCGCATCTTGCTGCGAATGCGGGACAAAACGGAATTGGCCTTCATTTCGCCGTCGCGGCCCGGGCCGTTCATGGCGGACTGCATTTCGGTCTGGAGCGACTGGACCGTCTTGCGGTGGGATTCGAACTGCTGCTGGATCGCGGCCAGGCCTTCGATCGGTCGACGCGGCGTCACGACGCGATCGATCAGGTCTTCGAACTGGTTGCGGTTGCCGGCCGAGCTGGTCACGCCGATGTCGTAGGCTTTGACGACCCGGGAAAGGACGGACGCTCCGTCGCGCAGCCAGCGCCGCGCGTCCTGCCAGTCGCGGTTGTCCTGGTTGTCGGCGGCGAGCCGTTCTTCCGGGGCAAGATCGCGGTTGAGCGACGTGAGCTTGGTGAGCTGGGAGTTGAGCTGTTTGCGCAGGCCGACGAGCTGGGCTTCCAGGATGCGGATCGCGTTCCAGTCGGCCTCGATCGCCGAGTACATGGCTTCATTGCCGCTGGCATGGACCAGTCCGGCCGGGCGTTCGCCTGCGGCGGCCGGCTGGAGTGGGACCTGCATCGGCGTGGGGGCCGCGGGGGTTGGCAGCGAGGGGGCCTGAGCTGGTCCGGCGAACTGGACGACGATCGACGGATCGACGTGTGGCGGGGCCGGGACGAGGGGCTGATCGAACAGCGGGTTTGCTCCCTGCCCGGAGTCGAAAACGGCGCCGTAGGCCAGCCAGAACGCGACGGTGCGGGGATCGATTCCGACGGCCGCGAGGAGTCTCCGCAGGCTGATTCGTCCGGGGAACGCGGCGTGTGTTCGCGGATCGACCTGGAAGACGAGGGCGGCTGGTGATTGCCAGAGGGCCCAGACAATCGCGCCGGGGAGTTCGGGCAGGAGGACGGGCTGCCATCCTGGGGATGGCCCGCCCGGGGAGCTGTTCATTCAGGGGCCCTTGCGAGGAGACCAGACATCAGAAAGTGTCATCTTCCCATGCCCGGAGTGCGATGGAAACGGCGCGCGAGGCCGGGCCGGTTGCCGGCGCGGGTGATGGAAACCTTCGCGGGTGTGCGCGGAAAACCGGCGTGGTCATCGGGGCGCGGTGGTCGGTGGCGGGGTGCGGTGGTGACGGCCGGCGCTCAGAGAGCGTCGCAAACGCGGCATCTGCGCCGTTATTTCGCCAATTCCGCCTCACTGTTCAATAACGCCGCGCGCCATGGAATGGCGCGTGCGTTGGTGGCGTGTGCCTGGGCTGCGCATCGGCAGGCGTGCGGAGGTCGTCATTAATTTTTCCTTCTGTGGCGCCGGGGCGCCGAAGTTGAGGGGAATGCCATAAAACACAATGACATTGTGCTTCCTTCAATTGCGACCGTGTGGAAGCGATCGTAGGTTTGAAGGTCACTTCTGATTGTGTTCTGGCTTTCAGCTCCCTGAACCTGACGGACGACGCTGTGATTCAGCGCGGCCCGTCGCGGCGGTCACCTCGGTCTTTGGTCTTTCCGGAGAGGTGGAGTCATGGCTCGTTCGAGGCGTTTTGGCTTTACGTTGATTGAGCTGCTGGTGGTGATCGCGATCATCGCCATTCTGATTGCTTTGCTGCTGCCGGCCGTGCAGCAGGCCCGGGAGGCGGCGCGAAGAACCCAGTGCAAGAACAACTTGAAGCAGTTCGGGCTGGCCTTCCACAACTACCACGATGTCTACAACTCGCTTCCTAACGGAAGCCATCCGACGCCCGAGTACTTCGGGGGTGGATATCACATGGGCTGGGCCGCAAAGCTGATGCCCTACATCGACCAGGCTCCCCGCTACAACGCCATGCAGGCGTTCAATCCAAACCCCATCACCTCTCTCGGCCCCTGGCGCTATGACACCGCGCCCCACAACGGCCGAAGCGAGATCTGGGGACCGGTCCCCGGCTTCACGTGTCCATCATCCTCTCAGGGCAATACAGCCGTCGACATCGCAAACGCCACTTACCCGTGGCAGCAAGCCCAAGGCGGACTGCATTACCGCGGATGCAGCGGCACGTCCGACGTCATCGTGAATAACGTTGCGATTACCTCTCCGACGGCACAACCCGCATCTCCGAGCACACACTGGTACTCCGACGTCGGGACCATCTATCCGCACAGCCGCGTGCGAATCGGCGACGTCACGGACGGCTCCTCGAACACGATCCTGCTTGGGGAGATCTCGAAATCCGATGGCTGGACGGCGAAGAACGGTTGGGGTGGCATGCAACCTTGGACGTGGGGAATCTACTGGTATTCGAATCAGAACCGTCTCACGGTCGACAGCAAACATATCCAGTGGCCGATCAATGCCCGGATCAGCACGTTTTACAACAACGCCACACCCTACACGAGTTATCACACCGGCGGCGCACACTTCCTGCTGTGTGACGGCTCGGCCCGATTTCTCAGTGAAAACATGAGTCTGGATGTCCTGAAAGGGATGGGGACGCGAGCCAAAGGAGAGATACTGGGCGAGTTCTGAAACGCCCGGCGACTGATCCTTACTTTCGCCGGCGACGGACCGACGGTTTGCACGATGTCTCATCGATTCCGCCGCTCCCGAGCCGGCTCCTCGCCTCTATCCACCATGTATTCAGGATTTACTGCCATGCTCCGTCGGCGCTTATCCCCTCTACTGGCCGCCGCCGCCATTGGCGTGCTCGCCGGTTGCGGCTCCTCTGATGGGCGAACTCACACTGCCCCCGTGAAAGGAAAGATCACCTACAAAGGCGAGGCCTTGCATGTCGGCTCGATCATGTTCGTTCCCGAAGCGGGAGGCAAAACCGCCGTCGCGAACATCAGCAAAGACGGCGAGTACGTTCTCGGCTCGTATGAAGATGACGATGGCGCGATTCTCGGCAAACACCGCATCATGATCATCGCGCTGACCGCCCCGGGAGGAACCGGCCTCCCGGAGGACTTCATCAAGGCCAAAGGAGGGGCCGAAGCGCAGGTCTCCGTCATTCCCGAGAAATTCAGCGACGACAAGACTTCAAAGCTCGTGGCCGAAGTGAAAGACGGTGAAAACACGATCGACATTGTCCTCAGCGAGAAAAGCGGCGAGGTGAAGCAGAACTGACCCTCCGCACGTTTCCCCCAATGCCATCGCCCGCGGCCTCCGAACCGGAGACACGGGCGATTGTCGTTTGGGGGCAGCTGAGGACTCGCTGCTCGGGAGCGCAATCGCGCGAGGGTTCTTTTGGCGTGGCAGACGAGCGCCCGTTCACGCAGCGCGGCGGGTTGGCTCGCTGAGGTCGGTCTTCGACGGTTCAGGAGCGGAGCGGGACAGGCCACGTCCGTTGAGCAGCTGCCCGATCCAGGTCTTGCGGACAAACACGGCGTACGAGGCGAGCGACAGGGCGACGCCGATGGTGAGGCTCAGGAACGCTTTCGACGCCGGCGCGATCGAGGCGTTGAGGAGCGCCAGCTGGACCAGACCGACGAGCGGATGGTGGACCAGATACATCCAGAACGAGGCCTCGGCCGTGAAGGCGACGGGCGTCGGGACCGCGGCGCTTTGGACGGATCGGGCGAGCGAGAAGAGGCCCGTGGCGGCCAGCCAGCTGCAGGCAGAACAGGCGATCGTCAGGGCCGCGAGATTCAGGCTGGTGAACGGCATTTCGACGTGGCGGTGGATCTGCGGGAGAAGGAGGGCAAAGAGGCCGGCCGCGAGCAGCAGGCGGGTGCGGGGACTGGCGGTCGCGCGGGGGGAGAAGGATTCAGTACTGAGTACCCGGTACTCGGCACTCGGCGACCGGGGCGCGTTGAGATCAATCACGGAGCCTCGACGGCCGATCAGCTCGGTGAGCATGGACGCGCGTTCGCCGAACTGCATCCAGCCTGCCGCGAAGAAGAGGCCATAGAACGCGATGGCGGCGGGGCCGGGCCACCAGGTCTGCTGGAAGCCGATGAGGAAGGTGGGGTCGAGAGCGAGAATGAGGCCTGCGGCGAGGATGAGCGGGAGTTGCGGGAAGGGTTTCGGTGCCGTGTGGAGACCGGGCAACTGCAGGAGAGTCGCGTTCTGGCCCGCACCCCGGCCCTTTCCCAGAGCGGAGTCGGCTGAGGTCGCGGGCGCCGGGTGGAAGCGGGAAAACCGTGCAAGCCTCGCCCTCCCGGTGTGGAAAAGGACGGCGAGGGCGCTGAGGGTCCACAGGCACTGGAGGTACCAGAGGTGGGCGACGCCCCAGAACTGTTCGCTGAGGGGTGACGGGAGCTTGATGCTGAGGACCTTGCGCCAGGGGATCATGCCCTGCGTGTACCAGCCGATGAGCCAGACATACATGTCGGCCGGGAGGACGAAGAGGATGGCGAAGGCCAGGGGAAACAGGAGCCGCCGGGTGCGATGCGCGAGGAAGGCCTGGCCGGGGTTTCGTCGCCAGACACCTGCGGCGAGCGCTCCTCCCATGAGGAAGAACGTGGGCATGACGGCGGTGTTGATGGCCCAGCAAAACGCGTCAACGAGGCCACTTTGTTCGCTGGAACGGACGCACCACTCGAGTGAGGGGAGCGGGTGCGTCATGTAGGGGATGCCGGCGTGGAGCGCAACGACAGCGAGAGCCGCTCCGGCGCGCAGCCAATCAAGGCCGGGCATCCGCGGTGTGGCCGCTGTGTCCGTGAGACGCGGCACAGGTGTCGCCGCTGCGCTCGTCTGTGGCGGCGCAGCGGCAGGAAAGCGAATCGGATTCGGCGCGCTGGACATCATGTCCGGTGTGCAGCCTGCGGTTGTCGAACGTCAATCCCTTGGGAAGGGAGACTGTATCGTGAGGCCGTCCAGCGACCGAGAGCAGTTCCTGAGGCGGGCGGGTTTACATGCCGGCCAGCTGCGGAACCGGCTTCGACGCCTGTCGCGGCTCACGAATGATGGCCGCCAGCGCTTCGCCTTCGAGTTCGCCGCGGGAGATTCGTTTGTCGCGCGGGGCGTCGATGCACAGCTTGACGCGTCCGCCCTGAACCGACGAGACGGAGATGACGATGTCTCCGTCAATCACAATCGATTCGCCCACCTTCCGTGACAGCACCAACATGACATCCTCCTTGAGGTTTCAACTTCCTTGTGAGCGACGTCCTTGATCCGTGTCGCTCCGGGTTATTCCCGTCATTGGCTGCGATACGATATCCGTCTCGCATTCCCCGACAAGCCCTTTTTTCAATCCGCAAGGGGCGTGCCAGAACACATTTCCCTAAACCATTGCTACGTAACTCATTGTGCGTTATCAGTTTCAGGACAGGGGCTTCCCGGATCTCAAGATCGGGCCGAGAATGCTCGCTGTGCGAACTGCTGCGTTCCTCGACGGGGAGACGCACCCAGGTGCTGCGATCCTGCGCGAAACTGAGCCATTGATGCCCCCCTCCGAGCCTCTTGCCGAACTTTCCCAGGGTGCCCGCCGGGTGCTGGAAGCCGTGCGGGAGATGGTCATCCCCGACTGCGAAGTGCACCCCTCAGTGCTGCTGCGGGCGGTGCGCGATGATGGAAGCCGCGGGGCGGAGATCCTTGAGGCGCACGTGAGCCCGGCCGATTTCGAGCGCGACCTGGCGTGGCTGATCGACACCCACGAGTCGGCCGGGGACGATTACCTGGGACGCGTGCTGACGGAGGCACGCGTGGCAGCTCGCATGCTGGGGCGGCAGCAGGAGATCGGCACGGAACACCTGCTGGCGGGCGTGATGTTGTCGACGCCCGAATTGGCGCGGCGATGGGAGGGGCGCGGCTTTTCCGTGGAACGGGTCCTGGGGAGTCGAGTCGCTCGCGAGAGCGGGTCTCACGCGGCGATCGATGTCGAGCCCGACCTGCACCTGGTGGTCGCGCCCGTTGCGGAATCGGGAGCCGCGGCGCGGATCATGGACGCGGCAGCGAATCGCTGCCGCGAGGGGCTGCGGGTGGTGGAAGACTTCGCCCGGTTCACCCTGGATGACCCGCTGCTGACCGAGTCGCTCAAAGGCATTCGGCATGAGCTGGCCGAGACGCTCACCATGCTGGGGGCCGACGACTGGATCCGTTTCCGGGACACGCCAGGGGACGTCGGGACATCGATCTCGACGGCGTCGGAGCGGGTGCGGCCGTCGCTCGACAGTCTCGTCCAGGCGAACTGCAAACGGGTTGAAGAATCGCTGAGGACGCTGGAGGAGTTCGGGAAGCTGCAGCATCCCAGGGCCGCGGCGCGGATCGAGTCGTTGCGCTATCGCTTCTATACCGTCGAACAGAACCTGGCCGCGCGTCGGGCCGTGGGAGACCGGCTGGGCGATGCGCGCCTGTACCTATTACTGACGGATCGCCTGTGCCCGAACGGCGTGGGACCGGTGGCGCAGGGGTCGCTGGCGGGCGGCGTGGATGTGATCCAGCTGCGCGAGAAAGACATGAACGACCAGCGGAGGCTGACGCTGGCGAAGGCGGTCCGCGAGTGGGCGCGGTCGGCGGGCAAGCTGTTCATCGTGAATGACCGGCCCGACCTGGCGGCGCTGGTGGACGCAGACGGCGTGCACCTGGGCCAGGACGACCTGCCGGTGGCGGCGGCGCGGCGGATCGTGGGGTCGAAGGCGCTCATCGGCGTGAGCACGCATTCAATCGAACAGGCGCGGCGGGCGATCGGGGAAGGCGCGGATTACCTGGGGGTGGGGCCGGTGTTCGCCTCGACGACCAAAGAGTTCAGCGACTTCGCGGGGCTGGAGTTCGTCAGGCAGGCAGCCTCGGAAGTCCGCCTTCCGTGGTTCGCCATCGGCGGAATTTCGACGGGGAACCTGCCGCAGGTACAGGAGGCCGGGGCGACACGGGTGGCGGTCAGCTCGGCAATCTGCGGCGCTGAGAACCCCCAGGGGGCCGCCCGGGCGCTGGCGGGAGCACTGACAGGCCGTTGAAGTCTCAAACCTGGGTGCCACGGCCGTCTCGGCCGTGTGCGAGCACCAGCGGTGTCCACGGTTGCACGGCTCACAGAGCCGTGGCACGCAATCCATACAACGGGCCACTGAGGTCGCGGCCGGTCACTTCGGAGTGATGGCGGCCGTGCCGTCGCTTTCGATCTGGCACCATTCGTCGTGGCCGGTGCAGCCGTCGAATCCGGGGGGCTCGAGCTGGAGGGTGATGTGCTCAACGCGGAAGGCGTGTGAGAGACGTTCGTGCAGCCGGTGGAGGAGTTCGAGGGGGGTGCAATCGGCGGCGTGGGCGACGTGAGCCGACATCGCGCGGCAGTTGGCGGAGATGGTCCAGACATGGAGGCAGTGGACTCCGACAACTCCGGGCGTGGTCGCGATCGTTTCGCGGACCTGCCGGACATCGATGTCGCCGGGGGCGTGTTCCATCAGGACGCCGACGGTCCGTTTCAGGAGCCGATACGCGCCGATGAGGATCAGGATCGAAACGGCCGCGGAGGCAATGGGATCGAGGATGGCCCAACGCGCTCCGCCGAAGAGGATTCCAACGGCGGCGGCAACGGCGCACAGGCTGCCGGCGGCGTCTCCGGCGACGTGCTGCCACGCGCCTTCGAGATTCAGGCTCGATTTGCGATCGCGGTGGAGAAGGAGGAGGCCGGCGATGTTGGCGAGAAGTCCGATGGATGAGACCGCGAGCATGAGCCCCGCGCGAACCTGGCTCGGCTCGGAGAATCGTTCCCAGGCCTCATGCAGAATTCCTCCGGCGACGAGAAACAGCAGCGCGCCGTTGAAGAGCGCAGCGAGCGTTTCGGATCGGCGTTCTCCAAAGGTGCGCTGATCGGTGGCCGGGACGACGCTCCGCCGCAGGGCCCACCAGGAGGCGGCGAGGGCGGCAGCATCGGACAGCATGTGGCCGGCGTCGGCCATGAGAGCGAGAGAGCCGCTGAGCCAACCACCGATGAACTCGACGATCATCAGCGAGGCCGTGAGTCCGAGGGCCCAGGCGACACGGCGGGAAATGGCCCCGACGTCGCCGGCGGCATGCGATTCGTGACCGTCATCGTGAGCGTGGACGTGCATGCGGGTGATTGTAGTGCGGGGAAGATGGATCGGTTGGCCCATCCGCGCCTGCGCGGGAGAGCGGGATGCGGTTCAAATTGTGCGGATCGGACAGGTGGCTTAATGTTCAGGCGGGCAATGTCCGACACGGAGGGAAAAAGGCATGCCATCGATGAGCTTCGTGCTGGGGAATACCTTCGCCGGACCGGCCGTCTCGGTGTCGCTGGGAATCGATCCCGGCCTCAACCGGACGGGCTACGCCGTCATCGTGCGGACCGCTCGCGGGCTCAGGCTGAAGGAAGGGGGCGTGCTGCGTTCGACCAAGGGGCTGAGCCTGGCGGAACGCGTCAAGGAGCTCGGGAGCGAACTGCGGAACGTGATCGAGGAGTTCCGGCCGGACGGCATGGCCGTTGAACAGCTGTTCTCCCACAGCGCCCATGTGAAGACGGCGATCCTGATGGCGCATGCGCGGGGGGCTTTGCTGTACGCCGCGGCGGACGCGGGAATCCCGGTGGTGAACTACACCCCGACGCAGGTGAAGCGGCTGCTGACGGGAAGCGGGCGGGCGTCGAAAGAGCAGATGCAGCTGGCGATCACGCGCGAGCTGGGGCTCAGCGCCGTGCCGGAGCCGAACGACGTGGCGGATGCGTGCGCGATCGCGCTGTGCCAGTTGCACAGCCGGCAGGTCGACCTGGCGACGGCGTGAGCGCTGCGTGAGGCATCCAGTGGGGGCGGCCGGCAGAGTCGGCCCTGCGGATGGCGGATTCTTTCCTGGACGCTGCTCCTTGGCTGCGGCGGCTTGACGCCGATCGTCGTGGGGCCGAATCTGGAGGTCACCCTCCTTCCGGCCATCCCCCCTGCCCGACCGGCCTGCCATGCGACGAAGTCCCGCGCTCGCCTTCCTCATTTTGCTGGGTTCTCTTCTGGCATCCGCGACCTCTGCCGTCCGGGCGGATGAGCCGACTCTTCAGCAGCTGCAACAGCAGGAACAGGAGGCCGCGACGCGGCGTGACCAGACGAAGGGGGCGCTGGCCGACGTCGAGAAGCAGTTCCGTCTGATCGAACAGACCATTTCCAGGCTGAAGATCGATCTCGAACGGAACCAGTCGACCGTCACCGAAACCGAAGCGGCCCAGAAGAAGCAGCAGGAAGAGTCGACGAAGGCTGAAGCGGCCAAGGCGGAGTCGGAGAAGGCCGCCGCGGCTGCGGCGCAGGCACTCGCCGACGCCCAGAAGAAGGCGGACGAGGCGAAGAAGGCGGCCGATGCGGCCCGGCAGGCGGCCGAGAAAGCAGTCGCCACCGCGGCCGAGACCGATAAAAAACTCGGCGGACTCAAAGAGGCGCTGGCCGGATTGCAGACGGGGCTCAAGACGTCGGGCGAATCGCTGACGGCCACACAGGCGGCGCTCGCCGCCGCGAGCAGTGCTTCGGAAACGGCGTACGCAGACTGGCTCGCGCGGGCCAAAGCCATCGAGGCGACGCTGAAGAAAAGCGGTTCGTGGGTGTCGTTCGTCGAAGAGGTCGCTCCCGTCTTCCAGCAGCGATGCGTCGCCTGTCACAACTCGCGAATGTCCAAGGGCCGGCTGAACGTCGAGACCTACGCCGCGCTGATGCAGGGTGGCGAAAGCGGACCAGCCCTGATCGCCGGGGATGCGGACAAGTCGGAAGTGCACTCGCAGGTGGTTGACGGCGCGATGCCCAAGGACGCCGCGCCGCTCACGGCCGAGCAGATCGCGATCATCGGGAAGTGGATCAGGCTCGGAGCGAAGCTCGATGCGGGGGTCGATCCCGGCGCGCCGCTGTACAAGGTCATTCCGAAAACGGCCCAGCCTGCGGCGCCCGACGCCTACAAGGTCGCCCCGCCGGTGACGGCGGCCGCGTTCAGCCCCGATGGGACGCTCATCGCGACCAGCGGTTACCACGAAGTGCTCCTCTGGAAGACGCAGGACCGCTCGCTCGTCCGGCGGATCGGCAACGTGGCCGAGCGCGTGTTCGACATTTCGTTCCACCCGGACGGAAGCCGACTGGCGATCGCATCAGGAACTCCCGGCTCGCTGGGGGAAGTGAAGGTCTTCCAGGTGGCGGACGGCGCGCTGCTGGCGGACCTGGTGACGGTTGATGACGTGATGCTCGGGGCGGCGTTCAGCCCGGATGGTTCGCGTCTGGCGGCGTGCGGCGCGGACCGCAGCGTGTCGGTGTTCGACGTGGCGACCTGGAAGCAGCAGATCCGCCTCGAAGACCATGCCGACTGGGTGCTCGACATCAACTGGTCGCCCGATGGCGGCAAGCTGGTGACGGCCAGTCGCGACAAGACCTCGAAAGTGTTCGATTCCAAAACGGGCGAAGCGGTCTCGACGTTCAACGGACACGCGGAAGTGGTGTTCGCGGCGGCCTTCAACAACGACGGCTCACAGGTCGTCTCGGCCGGTCGCGACAAGCAGGTCCGCGCCTGGAATCCTGCGGATGCCAAGCAGGCCCGCGCGATCGGCGGGTTCGGAGGGGATATCCTCGCGCTCCGCGTTCTGCCGGAGAACCGCGTGCTGACCGGGGGGGCCGACATGCATGTGCGGCTGCACCAGATCGCGGACGGCAAACCACTGAACGACTTCACCGGCGCGAAGGACTGGGTTTATTGCGTCGACGGGCACGCCGGTTCGAAGCTGGCGGTCTCCGGCAGCTATGACGGCGAGCTGCGGTTGTGGAACCTCGGCGAAGGGAAGCCGGCGGGCGAATGGGCGGCCAAGCCGTAGGTAGGACCCGTCGCGACGCTGATGCATGACGGCATGCCATCAGGAATCGTCTTCGACGACAACATTGCGTCTCGCCACAATTTCTCCGTCGGTGCCGTAATTCAGGGGAAAATTGCCTCGCACGTCTTTCCCGATGACGATCTGCATTTCGTAGGCGCCCGTCCGCTTCGGCGCATGCATTGACGACCCGCTCGCTTCGATGGTCGATGTCTTCAACAGGACGCGACTGAAGATGGCGGGCTTCTCATACACCATGCCTTCCGTCCCCGTTTCCTTTCTGACGAACCGAATCCAGGGGCGCCAGGCAAATGGACGAGGCTCCTTTCTGGTCGGTTCGGTCGATGCAGATCGGACGCGGGTTCCTTTGAAGGAGATGATGGCGCTCATCTTGAATCGCTGTCCACTTTTCAGTCGTTGTCCATCCACCGCCGGAACTTGATGCAACGTCCACGATGTGCAGTGAGCATGGTCGGAGACGACATTCGGAACGATGACCGGCTTCAGCTTCTCCGCCGGAAGCATGGCCACCACGGCTCCAGCTGTGCAGCAAATCAGGGCGATGGCGACAATCGACGCCTTTCGCCATTCAGAACGCATCCACATGGTCGTTCCCATTCCGGGTTCCGAGCGCCTGCCAGGAAGCGAGACTGATGGCATTCGAGACAAACCGGGCGCTTCCGTCGCAGAGCGCGACGTTCACGCCTCCCGCATGGCGGCTCCAGGCGGTGTAGGTATGGGCGGCCGGGAAGTTGGGATCCTCGAAATAGCAGCCGGGAGTGTTGGGCGGAAGAAAATGTCCGTAAGTCGCCTGCGGGACCACAAACAATTGAAAATACCCGCTTGAGACTGCTGGAAAGAGGCCCGTTCGCTGGCCGGCATCCCGACAGGCGCTCGCGAAAGCCTCCGGCGCGTCGACGGAATAGCTTCCCTTGAGGTGCCAGACGCAACGGATCGGATCACGCCGGCATGCCGCTTCGAACTCTTCCGCTCCATTCGGCCGCAACGGCTCATAATGAAACGCTTGGGGCCTCTCGGAAAAGTAGGCCGTCATCGACAATCCGTCGGTCACGTCACGCGACCGCAAGGGATTGTCTGGCCTCAAACTGACGAGGCCGTTCTTCCACGACAGGTCCGTGCCATGATTCACCAGATAATGAACTGGCGCGGACTCATAGGGCAGGATATCGCTGGCGGGACAGAGAATGACCGGGAGCAGGAGGCGCGGTGGAATCGGCGTAGAAAAGAACTCGGTCTTCAGATTCGGCTGTTCCAGATAGGGCAGCAGGTCATCGAGCGGAGAGAGGCTTGCTCCCGGCAAATGGCCGCGAACCGATTCAAAATTCTGGCTGGCGAGGGCGATCTGCTTGAGATTGTTCACGCATTGGAGCCGCTGCGACGTTGCGCGCGACGTCATCACCGCCGGCAACAGCAAGCTCGCGAGCAGTCCAACGACGCCGATCACGACCAGCACTTCCAGCATGGTCACGCCCCGCCGCGAACTCTGTCTCAGAGAGACTCTGGTGTTCATGTTCAGAGCATCCTTTCCTCTGGCACGCCAACGAATCGCAACAATCTGAGTTCGATTCCAGTTCTCGACCGGTCGCCACTCCGTTCCAAACGAAAAGAGGCGGCGGCCGAGCCTGGATTCCGATGCATCACTCCGATTGACACCAATCCAACCGTCAAGATCGAGCGACCAGCGACCCTGACAGTCAGGACGAATGCACAGTGAAGAACCACGGCGAGCCGCTAGCTCCGAACATGGTCGCGATTGCCTCACGACATCTCGCCGAGAACTTCAAACGCCTGCTACTCAACATCCCCCAGATCAGCGACTCCCTCCCAGAGTTTCACATTCTGTAGTTCATCAGCCACGATGAGGTTGCCGCCCTGACCTGTAGTAATCGCGTAAATGAGGTGGGGGACCGATTGCGAAACTGCAGCATCGTCGTCAAGGATCAACACCGTATAGCTATGGCCTTGTTTCAATTGTGTGCCGGTCGCCTGGTAGATCATGTAATTCGAATCCGTCGGATCAACCGTCCCCGTTGGAGCGTAAATCTTGATTTCCGATTCGTTTGCGGCCATATCTCGGAAAACCACCGACACTGGCGGTCGCGCATTCACCGTGGCAACCGGAACCCGGATCTTCCACGAAATACTGACAAAAGTGTTTGCAGCCGGTTGATTGGGGGACTCCTGCGGGCATCCTGACGCACAGAGCACCAATGCCAAGAGGAAACGAAAATTCGACGACAACTTTCTGCCCGAAGCCACCCCACCTCGAACATCATTGCACGACATAGCCACTTCCTCCTGAGAGAGAGCCTGAGAGAGAGCCTGAGAGAGAGCCTGAGAGAGAGCCTGAGAGAGAGCCTGAGAGAGAGCCTGCCACAACCGCGAAGCTGACTGCTTATTCGATCATGGCCTGAGTGGCCAAGCTACCAGTCTCAAGTTCGTTGTCAACCTCAAACATGAGTCAAGAATTGATGGAGCTCCGCATCAAGCCGCTGGAAGCATTGCGAGTCCTGTGCCACCACTGCCGTGCAGCTTGGGATCGAGGTCATGATCCGCCCGAACAGGCTGAAGCCTGTACTCCGAACTACGCAATCAGCTTTTCGACGATTTTTCCTGCGACGTCAGTCAGCCTGAAGTTCCTCCCCTGGAACTTGTACGTCAGCTTCTCGTGATCCAGACCGAGGAGCTTCAGCAGCGTGGCGTGCAGGTCGTGGACGTGGACCTTGTCTTCGACGGAGTAATAGCCGAGTTCGTCCGTCGCACCGATCGTCTGTCCGTGTTTGATCCCGCCGCCGGTCATCCACATCGTGAACGCCTCGACGTGATGGTCGCGGCCAATGAGGTCGCGCGGCTCGCCCATCGGAGTGCGACCGAACTCGCCCCCCCAGATGACGATGGTGTCATCCAGCAGGCCGCGGGCCTTGAGATCGGTGACGAGGGCGGCCGCCCCCTGGTCCACTTCCCTGCACCGCGCATCGAGCGGTTCGCCGAGGTGGGTGTCCTTGTTGCCGTGATGGTCCCAGTCGGTGTGATAGAGCTGCACGAACCGGCAGCCCCGTTCGACGAGCCGCCGCGCGAGGAGACAATTGTTGGCGAACGACGGCTTCGAAGGATCGGCCCCGTAGAGGTCCATCGTCTCCTTCGTTTCGCCGGAGAGGTCGACGAGTTCCGGCGCACTGGATTGCATGCGGAACGCCATTTCATAGGCGGCGATGCGCGTGGCGATCTCGGGATCCTGAACGGCCGCAAGCCGCGACTGGTTGAGATCGCGCACCGCGTCAAAGAAAGCTCCCTGCCGGGCCGAGTCGTATCCGGGCGGGCTCGAGAGATTCAGGATCGGCTCGGCCCCGGAGAGGAACGGGACCCCCTGGTAGGTCGTCGGCAGGAAGCCGCTGCCCCACAGCGCGGTCCCTCCGCGCGGGCCGCGCGGGCCTGACTGCAGAACGACGAATCCCGGCAGCGACTGCGACTCGCTGCCAATGCCATAGGTGAGCCAGGCACCCATGGATGGCATGCCGAAGCGTGAGGAGCCGCAGTTCATGAACAGCTTGGCCGGCCCGTGGTTGAAGACGTCGGTGGCCATGCTTTTCACGAAGGTCACATCGTCGGCGATCTTCGCGAGGTGCGGAAGACACTCACTGATCTGGGCCTTCGACTCGCCATGTTCCGCAAACTTGCGACGGGTTCCGAGGAGCTTCGCATCCCCCTTGATGAACGCGAACCGCTTGCCCTTGGTGACCTCTTCGGGGATGACCTGACCGTCATACTCCTGCAGCTTCGGCTTGTAGTCGAACAGATCGAGTTGACTCGGCGCCCCGGCCATGAACATGAAGATCACCCGCTTGGCCCTGGCGGGGAAATGAGTCGGCTTGGGAAGGAGCGGAGGTTTCGCCTGCGGGAGGGGGGCCGCTGAGGCGTTTTCGCCCAGCATCGAGGCCAGAGCGATCGATCCCAGGCCGACGCCGCAGTCGGCGAAGAAATGCCGGCGGGTGCGATCAAGGAGGTGGGCGGCACGCAGGTCCATGAGATCGGCCGTTGGATGGCGAAGCGGAACAGCGGTCAGGCCTTCATTCTGCCGGGTGGAGCGACGAGGGACAACGGCGGGAGTGGTGGTTGGTGGACCGACGTCGACACTGGCGGTGCCGGCCCTGGTGGCTGCCTAAGGGAGGATCCAGTCCCGTAAGTGGCGTGCGATTGGCGCCGGCGTTTGCGGTCGGTCGGCAATTCGGATCGCGACGCACCGGGCCAGCAGTTCGGCCAGGGGCTCCGGGAGCAATGGTTCGAGAGTCGACTTCGCGATCGGTTGAGCGTCACGGACGATGCTGGCGGTAATCTCCGCGCGGGTCGAGCCGGCATGGAGAGGCTGGCCGGTGAGGACCGCGAAGGCCGTGGCGCCGAATCCGTAAATATCAGTCCAGGGGCCGATGGTTCCGAGCGCAGGGACGACCTGTTCCGGAGCCGCACAGGCGAGCGTCGCGCCGGTCCTCGCGGCGGGCGCGAGTGCCGTCGTCGATGACAATCCGAAGTCCACGAGGACGACGCGGCCGGCCTTCGAGCAGACGACGTTGGCGGGGGTTACATCGCCGTGGACAATTCCGGCGGCATGGACTGCGGAGAGCACATCGGCAACGAGGGCCAGGCGTTCGAGTTTCTCAACCAGAGTGACGCTGGCCGAGAGGGCCCACTCAAGAAGGTTCTGCCCTTCAATCAACTCGGAGGCGATGAACGGCGTGCCGGAGGGGGTTCGTCCCCAACCGAGTGAACGAGCAACTCCCGGATGTTCGAGCTGGCTGACTGTTTCGAGTTCCGTGGCGAGCGACCGCAGCGCGGGGCCATGTTTCCAGAACTGCTTCTTGAGGAACTTCACCGCCAGCGCGGCGCCCGTGCGGCGATCGACGGCGTGATACACGCGGCCGATTCCGCCCTGGCCGATGAGACGGGTGAGCCGGAGTTCGGAGTAGAGAAGTTGAGGGAGTCCTCCGGCGATAGTCCAGGCGGCTGCGGGATCGCCGATCGAGTCGGGAACATTCAGCAGGACGCCGAAGTCGATCTGGCGGAGGTCGTCATCGTCGAGGCCGGCGTGCTTGCGGAGTGACTGGCAGGCATCGGCGAAGGCCCGGCTGATCGATCGCTCGGACGCGCCGGTGGCAGCTGCGATGCGGGCCGGGGAGTCGCCGCGGAGCCGGAGCAGGACGACTTCGCGGGCGAGCGGTTCGAGCGTGTCGAGGGCCGCTTCGAGGGCTTCGGTGGCCGAGGCGGCTTCGTCGGCGTTTGGCGTGTGGTGGTCGAGGATGATGGGGTCGACGGCCGTTTCGCGATCGACCGTGCGGCGGTCCTGCTGATGCCGACGGATTTGCTTGTGCAGTTTCCGGGAGACGAGCGTGGCCAGCAGAGGCCAGAGATCGTCGGCGTCGAGCCGCCAGCGGTCTTCGCGGACGCCGACCAGGAAGCTGCGCCAGGCGGAGGCGACGACATCGTCCGCATCGAGCCGGGCACGGTAACGAGTGGCGAGCTGGCTCTGCACGAGGGCCGCCAGGCGGACGGTGTACGTGGCAAACCGTGCTGCGGCATCGTGCTCGGCCGGGTGACCGGAGCCGGCGACGGAGTTCGGCGGGTTTCCGAATTCGTCGGACATTTCTGGCGGCCTGAGGCAAGGGACGGGCATTTCCGGGTAGATGCCGTCTCCACTTCTATCAGCGAAAGGACAACCTCATGGCCATGGTGGTGACCGAGCCGTGCTTCGGATGCAAGTTTACTGACTGCGTCGTTGTCTGCCCGACGGAGTGCTTTCACGAAGGCGAATCGATGCTGTTCATCAACCCGGACGAGTGCATCGACTGCGGGGCTTGCGTGCCGGAATGCCCGGTGTCGGCGATTTTCTATGAGGGAGATGTTCCGGCCGCGTGGAAGGGGTACGTCGAGCTGAACCGGGAGATGGCGCCGGTGTGTCCGCCGATTCGTGAGCGGAAGGCGCCGTTGCCGGAGCGGGAACGGCTTCCGGATGAGACCGGAGGGGGCGATCGCATGAATGGTCGCTGATCCGAGAATTTCTGGATTGGCGTGTCGATTTCCGCAGTGGTCGATCGACGCAGTCATGTTCCCACGCAACTCGTCCCTTTCAGGAGCACTTTCCCATGTCGGATTCATCCAGCACCATTCGCCTGCATCGCGTCCTTCGGGCCCCTGCCGAACGGATTTACAAGGCGTTCCTCGACCCGGACGCCCTTTGCCGGTGGCTGCCGCCGTTTGGCTTCCTGGGGAAGATCGAACGGATCGACCCCCGAGAAGGGGGCGGCTATCACATGTCGTTCACGAACTTCGGCACGGGGCAGAGCCAGTGGTTCGAGAGCCGCTTCGTGGAACTTGTTCCGGGCGAGCGAATCGTCCTCGCCGACACGTTCGACAAGCCTGGTCCGGCCGGGAGCATGACCAAGACCATCACTCTGCGGCCGGTGAGCTGCGGGACGGAACTGGAAATCGTGCATGCCGGGATTCCCTCGGTCATCCCCCCGGAGATGTGTTACCTCGGCTGGCAGGAGTCACTGCGCCAACTGGCCTCGCTGGTGGAGCCGGAGATTCCGGGTTAAGGCGATTCGGACTCGCGCCGGCAGGGGGGCCGCCCCTGCCGGGGGACGCCAGGGCTGATCACTTTCTCAGGATGGGCCAGTTCGTCGTTGCCGCAAAATGACTTGCGGTAACGAAAGTCGACCGACCGTGAAAAAGTGACTCGCCCCGCCCCAATCCCCACCCGCCCAAGCACTTCCGAATACCGAGGACCAAGCTCTCCCGCGCAACCGCCCCCGTCATGGTGGAGGACACCATGATCACAACCACCGTCAACCTGTCGTCACACAACCCGGCCCGGCCGGCTCCATGTCCGCGCCACCCACGCTCTCCCGATCCTTCCACTGAACTTCCGCAGGAAAAGAGGGCGAGGAGTACAGGACCACCCACACAACGCGCCCTCCTTGCCCCCCTCGACGTCAAACACCTCCGCAGTGTTCCCAATCCCTGCCCGCCCAGCCGCGGGACGGGCGAATCCTTGACATTTCCTTGCGTTCTCCCGTAGCATGCTCCGCTCTTCACAGAGTCCAGACTTAAAATTGCCTGATCCCCTGATTGGATCAGGAGTTGGGGCGATTCAGCCCCGGGTTCAATCGACGCTGGCATGATCGGCCGCGTGGATCATTTCGAGTTGAGGCGAGTGCGATGGCTGTTCCCAAGAGGCGGACCTCGAAGTCCAAGAAGAAGATGCGTCGCAGCCATTTCGCTGTGAAGCCGATGAAGCTGCAGACGTGCCCGCAGTGCAACACGTTCAAGCCTTCGCATGTCGTTTGCCCCAATTGCGGCAGCTACCAGGGCCGCACGGTGGTTGAAGCTCAGGACTGAACGGCATGCGCATCGCCCTCGACGCGATGGGGGGCGACTTCGCCCCGCAGATCAACGTGCAAGGCGCGATCGATGCGCTGTGCGCGAATCTCGATCTTGAAGTTCAGCTCGTTGGCGACGCCGGGGATCTGGAGCGACGCCTTGCGGAAACCGGGTATTCCGGCGAGCGCCTGAGCATCGTTCCGGCCGACGGTTTCGTCGGCATGGAAGAAAAGCCCACAGAAGCGCTGCGCAAAAAGCCGCGGAGCTCGATTGCCGTCTGCTGGAAGCTGATGGCCACCCGCGAGGTCGACGCGATCGTCAGCGCCGGCAATACGGGCGGGGTCGTCGCAGCGGGCCTCTGGAGCCGGCTGTTCCTGAAAGGCGTCAAACGCCCGGGAATCGCAGTGGTCCTGCCGACGCTGACAGGCCGCACCGTGCTGATGGATGTCGGGGCCAACCCGGACGCCAAGCCGGAGCACCTCTATCAATACGCCGTCATGGCGCAGATTTATTCCCGCGAAATGCTGGGAATCTCGCATCCGCGCGTCGGGCTGATGAACATCGGCAGCGAGGACGGCAAAGGAAACGAGCTGGTCCGCGGCACGCACCAGATGCTCAGCAAGAGCCCTTACAAGATGGACTACGTCGGAAACGTCGAAGG
Source organism: Caulifigura coniformis (assembly GCF_007745175.1). Lineage (GTDB taxonomy): Bacteria > Planctomycetota > Planctomycetia > Planctomycetales > Planctomycetaceae > Caulifigura > Caulifigura coniformis. Next base: position 6,665,514 of record NZ_CP036271.1, read on the forward strand.
CCGGGGCCTGTACCTGGGCGAGGCGGACGTGGTGATTTGCGAAGGATTCGTGGGAAATGTCGTGCTGAAAGTCAGCGAAGGCATGGCCTCGATGTTCATGCGGCGGATTCCGGACGCGATCCTGAAGTCGCTGCATTCCGAGAAGCACCTGGCGGCCGCGGCGTTCGAGAACCTCGCGCATTCCTACGAGTACAACGAAACGGGCGGAGCGCCGCTGCTGGGGATCGACGGCGTGTGCATCATCTGCCACGGCTCGAGCGACGCCCGGTCGATTGCGAACGCCCTCCAGGGAGCCGCCGCCCTGCACAAGCGAAATGTCAACGCGCAGATCGCGGATGCTCTGGCGCTCAGCGAATAACGAAACCGAGTTCCGGAGTCCGAATTCGGGGAATTCCCGTCGCGCAGAGTTGCTGATCCCGGTGTGCCGGGATTGTTGAACCTCTTGCGTTTTGGCAGTCGATTCATTAGCGTCGACGATCCGCCTGCGCCCGTCCCGGCATGTCAGGCAACAGATGGCTGCTTCGAGCGGCCGATTTCAACGAACTTCCCTCCACAGGGGAGCCAACAAAGGAGCCATGGGTGGTCCGTCTGCGTTTGCGAGATAATGAATCCGTTCAGGAAGCAGTCCGCCGGTTTCGTAAGCTGGTTGAGCACACCGGTGTGAAGAAGGAAATGCGTCGCCGCGAATATTTCGAGAAGCCGAGCGAGCAGAAGCGGCGTGAGCGTCGCCGGGCTCAGCGCCGGGCACGCATCAACAACGACCTCGCAAAGAAGTCCTGAGCACTCGTGACGGGCGACCAGTCGCCCGCTGCCTGGACCCGGGACGGATCCAATTCAAGAGCACGCCGAAGGGCGTGCTCTTTGCATTCCATGGGTTTGGAACCGTGAAATCCGCGGGACTTCCTGACGGGTGCGGGGTTCCATAGATGCCTGCCGCTGCAGCGGCGGCCTTCGGAATGCCTGTTCCCTTCGATGGTCCTATGGAACAACAAGAGATCGATGCCTGTGCCCCTTGCCGATTGGCAGGGCGCCTCCGCCTCTCCTCTGGCCAGGATGGCCGATGAGCCAGGCTGACGTTGTAGCTCCCTCGGCGCGGCCGACATTGACGGCCCTGCTCAGCTGCTGGCCGGTGGTCTGCCAGGTCGACGGCGAGCGCAGCCTTTCTGCGCCGGAAGATTCGCTGGAATCGCCGGCGCTCGCGGTCGTCACCGCCGGTCCGCTGTGGGTCCGATTCGCGAACGCCGAACCCGAAAGACTCGAGTCGGGAGACCTCATCGTCACCCACGAAACCGACAGTGCGGACATCCTCTCCCATGTGGCGGACGACCTGTCGGCGTCGAACGGGTTCTGGCGCCCGGATGATCTTTCCAGCTCGCCGGGGCTTCTGGTGGTGCGGCTGGAGTGCATCGGCACGCAGTTCGCCCCCGGGCTGATGCCACGGCCGTTTGTGATTCGTTCGCCCGGTTCAGCGGATCGGGCCCTTTCAAGTTCGCTTCTGGAAATCGTCCGGCTGGGGGTCGCGGCGCCGGTCGCCAATGCCGCGGCCACGGCGCTGTACCTGCATGTCATTCAGCAGCACCTGCAGGCGAAGCCCCGGGATGTGCAGATGCTGGCCGGGTTGTTCGATTCCGAGATCGGCCCGGTCGTCGCGGCGCTGCTGCAGTCGCCCGCGCAGGACTGGACGGTCGAGTCGCTGGCGGACGTGGGGGACATGTCCCGCTCGGCCTTTGCGCGGAAGTTCCGGGACCTGATGGGGGCGGCTCCGATCGACTTCCTGGTGGAGGTGCGGATGTGGCTGGCGGCGCGGCTGCTGAAGCAGCCCTCCCGCGACCTGAAGTCGATTGCGCGGGAAGCGGGCTATCAATCGCCGGCGGCCTTCAGCGTGGCGTTCAAGCGATGGTCGGGCGAGACGCCGTCGGACTATCGACGCCGGGGCTGAGCGGGGGCGTTTTTCGATCTCTGCGGGGATCCTGCGCGAGACGCGTCATGGACGTCCGCGAACGCTGGCGTTTCCCGGGGTTTCTCACGGCGGCACGGCTCACCACGCAGTGCCACGAGTTCCTGCCGGCAGTCCGATGGCGGACCCGGACGGAACTTGAGCCGTTCTTCAGGAGAGCCGCTGAGAGGGCTGGACGCGGCTTCCGAGCGGCAATTCTGTCCGGACTTTAGTCGAAATTGTTTTCAATGATCCTAAAAGCGCGCGCGATCGTCCTGTCCGGCGACCGCGAATTGAGGGCTTTCGAGGGGCGGTCTTAGAGTCGGCGGGAGTCGCCAGTCCGCGCGGAGAACTGCGGTTTCGCAGACAATTATATCGTAACTGGCGACTGCTAATGGATTTAGCGGATTTGAAAGGATTCGGAATGTCCCGCTCGTCGGTCACCCCGTCACCACGCCTCTCGTCTCGGACCCGTTCGACGATCGTTTCCCGATCGTTGCGTGCGTTTGGCCGGGCGAAACGGCATGGGCTGGCTTCGCTGGCGTGCCTGGCGGCCCTGGGCTGGAGTTCCGCGGTCCTCGCGCAGGGGCCTCCGGGTTCGTCGCAGAAGCGGGCGACGACCGGAGACGACGCCAGCGAAAACGGCTGGGGAGTGATCGGCCGGACCGGCCACCTGGGATTCAAGACGTTCGGCCGGGACACCTCGATCACGCCGGTCGAGATCATGCCGTACCTGATGGAAGATGAACACTTCTTCTTCAGCGACATCCGGGGCTTCGTTTCGAACGAAGCGGAGTTCGGCGGAAATGTGGGCCTTGGTTACCGCTATCTCGATGAAGGGATGATGTCGTGGTACGGGGCCAACGTTTTCTATGACATCGACAACACGACAGGGGAGATGTTCCACCAGATCGGTTTCGGCCTGGAGGCGGCGATCGAGGTGTTCGAGCTGCGGACGAACTTCTACCTGCCTGTCGGGGACACCGAGAAGCAATTCAGTTCGGGGACGCTGGCGGCCCGTTTCGAGAACAACCAGCTGCTGTTCGATTCGACGTCGCGCTTCGGGAGCGCGATGAAGGGACTTGATTTCGAGGCCGGGTCTTCGATTCCGATGCCGGTCGGTCCGTGGGGAAGCGATCTTCGCGGATTCCTGGGCGGATACTTCTTCAGCGGCGACGGCGTCGACAACATCACCGGTTTCAAGGCGCGGGCCGAACTCGACGTGAACCACGCGGTGACGACGCAGTTGCTGTACACGAACGACGGAACGTTCGGCAGCAACCTGATGGTTGGCGCCCAGGTGGAATTCCCCTGGGGCGGAAGCCATCCGTCGTCGAGCTGGAAGCGCGCGATGCCGACGCCTTACCGGTATGTTGAACGCAATTACAACGTCATCGTGGCCGAGACGCGATCGGAGATCCAGGGGATCGTCGCGATCAATCCCGCGACGGGCCTGCCTTACGAAGTGCAGCACGTTTCGGGAACGGGTTCGGCGGGCGGAGACGGGACTGCGGACGATGCGTGGGCAACCGTCGCCCAGGCGCAGGCGGCTGGCGGCGACCTCATCTGGGTCCATTCCGGAACGACGCTGACAGAACAGATCACGGTCCAGAACGGCCAGTTCGTGCTCGGCGAGACGCCGGGACAGACGATCGTGGCCCAGGGCTACGGGAACATCCAGCTTCCGAGCGGCCCGAGCACAGGACCGATGGCGGCTCCGGGGAGTTCGCCGCTCATTACCGGCGTGACGGGTCCGGCGGTGACGCTCGGGAACAACAGCACGTTCAGCGGGTTCACGATCGACGGTGTGACGGGCAACGGCGTGGTGGCCAACGGGGCCAGCAACGTGACGCTGAGGAACCTGACGCTCAGGGACATCAGCGGCGACGCCATGGTGCTCAACAACACGACGGGCAACGTCTCGATCCAGAACGTCGACTTTGAAACGGTCGGCGGCCGCGGCCTGGTGATCGACGGCGGGAACGCCACCGTGAACGCCCAGGCGACATTCACGAACGTTACGGGAGATTCGCTGACGATCGAAAACACCACCGGTGGCTCGGTGACGCTGACCGATGTGAACATCTCGCATGGCGGCGGACGGGGCCTCGTCGGCAACAACCTTGGCGGCGGCCTGTACACGGACGACCTGACAGTCACGCAGATCACGGGCGACGCCATCGTCATCAACGGGTCGACGGAGAGCATCACGTTCGGCGGCACGACGCTGATCGAAGATTCGCTCGCCCGCGGCATGGTGCTGAACGGCCTCGATCCAACGGAGGTGGTCAACGTCACGAAGGCGATCACGATCGAAGACCTGCAGGTGGACTCGACATCGACGGGCGCCGCCCTGACGGTGACCGATTCCGAAGCCGACATCGTCATCAAGAAGATGACGTTGGCCCTGGAGAACGGAGCCGGCCTGGTGGTGAACGACGTCGACTCGCTCAAGATCGAGAAGGGAACGATCTCGACGACCAAGAATACGGCGGTCGACATCGAAGATTCGGACACCGACATCCGGCTCACCTCGGTAAGCGCGGATGACGGGACGGTCGGCATCCGGATCGTCGACAGCACGGGCGGATTCGTCGTGAACGGTGTCGGCGGCCTGGGATCGGGCGGCACGATCAAGAACATGGACACGGCGGTCTATCTGGAGAACGCGGGAACCGTCGGCCTGGGCCGGATGAATTTCACCGGCAACACGAACGGCATCATGTCATCGTCGACCGACTACGTCGTGCTGGATTTCATCCAGATGGGAAGCACGACCAACTACGCGGTCGACTCGCGGAACGACGCGCTGCACTCGATCACGAACTCGTACTTCGCGGAGAACGGTTCGCTCGGCGGCGGGACGATCCGTTACCAGGCGGATACGTTCGGCACGTACGTGTCGCAGATCATTTCGTCGACGATTGTCGACAACAACGGCACACCGGTCACCTTTACGGGCCTGGCGGGGGCCGAGGGATCATCTCTCAACCTCCTGATGGACAGCACGGTCGTCTATGCGAACCGTGGCGGCGTGTCGGCTCTCGACATCGACTGGAAGGGTCCGATCGGGGTGACCGTCAACGGCAGCGAGTTCAACCTCAGCGAGTCCAACCAGCGGGCGATCGACATCGTGGGGACGTCGGCCACCGATCGTCTGACGGCGGCCCTGACAAACAACATCGTGAATGCCGACGACACGAGCGCGACCGGATTCCGCATCATCGCGGCGGGAACGTCGACGCTGAACATTGTCGGCAACGGCATCGCCTTCAACGGCGGGAACGGCGTGGGAATGCAGTTCGACCTGGCTGACGACGCCAACGTGGTTCTCGACACGAACGTGATCATCGACAACGCGTTCGGAGCGACCGGGTTCCTGTTCGACGACATCGCAGCCGGTTCGACGGTCCGCATCGACGGCAACACGATGCAGTTTAACTCGACGGGCGTGGTGGTCGACCGCGGCATCATCTTCACCAGCATGGGTGAGACGGTGCAGCTGTCGGGAACCCGCAACAACGTGATCCAGGGAGCGACAACTCCGTTCCAGGCTCCGTCGGGCAAGACGACCGGCAGCTTCAGGCTGAACGGCGCGACCGTCCCGTAGTCGATCGCGGTTTTTCGTGAGGACCGGGCTTCGCGTCCGCCTATAATCGCTCCCGTCACCTGGCAGAAAGGGACGGGAGCGCAGCGTGTCCGACTTCGAGAACCCGCCGATCGAGCAGGAGCAGGCCCCGCCGGACGTGCGGCTGTATATCCCCGAGCCGAACGTCTGGACCGCGCGGGTGAAGCTCGGCTGGGAAAAGGAATACTGCTATGCAAAGTTCCCGGGACAGGACTATCTGCACCTGCTGCTGAACGGCGAGATCTTCATCGAAGGCCGGGACGAACGATTGTGCCTGACGTGTGCGCTGCGTCGGGGCGTGATCACCACGGACCGCCTGTACTGGCAGAACCGGCCCCGGCTGTCCTCCCTTCCTGTCCACGGTCTGTGATCCAGCTCCTTTCATGACGGCCGGCGTGACCGAATCTGGCTGGGTGCGCGACGACGTCGACGGGACGCCAGTGCGTCTGTTGCCGCCTGCGGAGGACTCGGTCGGAATCGTGTTCGTGCTTCCCGATGGGCAGTGGCCGGAGCCGGACGACTGGCAGACTCTTCACGATCTTGTCCGGGCCGCGCGTCTGGGCGCCGTGGTTCCGGACGTGCGGCCGTGGTGGATCGACCGGCCGGATCCTGCGCTGGGCCGGGCGGAATCGCCCCTGGCGTTTGTGGCCGAGAAACTCGTTCCGTCAGTTTCCCGGCGCTGGCCGTCGCCGAGCCGGCCGGCCGTCCTGGGGGTGGGTTTCGGGGGACAGGGAGCGTTGCAGCTCGCCTACCGATTTCCGCAACTGTTCCCAATTGTGGCCGCGATTTCGCCGGCCATCGATTTCCACCGGCTGCACGATTCGATGCCGCAACTGCAGGAGTGGTTCGAGACGTCCGAGCGTGCGCGGCAGGAGACCGTGACGCTGCGACTGCACCCGTTGAACTGGCCTCCGCACCAGTGGTTCGCGTGTTCCCGCGGCGACTGGCGGTTTGACGGTTGCGAGCGTCTGGCCAGCAAGCTGGCGTCAATCGGCCTGCCGTTCACGGCCGATCTGGAGACGCCGGGGGGGCCGAACTTTCTGGCGGTGCAGCTTCGGAGAGCGTTCCAGTTCGTGACGGCCCGCCTGAACGAGCCTGCGACGACGCGGGAGATCCGCTTCGGACGGTGACGCGGGGCTTTGAACGCCTACACTCTTCGCCTCGCAATCGTCGACGGTTGCCTCTGTCGCTTGCGATGTCCTTTTTTCTGGAAACTGCGTTGTCATGAAGCACCGACCACTTGGACAGTCCGGCATTGAAGCCTCGGCCGTCGCCTTCGGGGCGTGGGCCATTGGTGGCTGGACCTGGGGCGGGGCGGACGAGCAGGAATCGATCCGCGCGATCCACGCCTTCCTGGATGCGGGGGGGAACCTGATCGACACGGCGCCGGTGTACGGATTCGGCCGGAGCGAGGAAGTGGTGGGGAAGGCGATTGCGGATCGCCGCGACAGGGTGGTGCTGGCGACGAAATGCAGCATGCGGTGGGACCTGACCGAGGCGCAGAAGGCCCGGGCGATCAAGCGGTTCTCCACGACGGAGGAGAATATCGACTGGTCCGGTTCACCGGGGGCGGGAAGTTTTGACGTCTACCTGTACAGCGGCGCGGATGGGATCCGTGAAGAGGTGGAGCGGAGCCTCAGGCGGCTGCGGACCGACGTGATCGACCTCTACCAGACCCATTGGCAGGACGACCTGACGCCGATCGAAGAACGGATGCGGGCGCTGGAAGACCTCAAGAAGGCGGGGAAGATCCGCGCCATTGGCGTCTCGAACGCAAAGCCGGCCCAGCTCGCGGAGTATCGGCGCATCGGCGTGATCGACTCGGTGCAGGAAAAGTATTCGATGCTGGACCGGCAGCAGGAGCAGATCAATCTGTCGACCTGCGCGCGGGACGGAATCGCGTTTCTCGCCTATAGCCCGCTCGCGCAGGGCTTGCTGACCGGCAAAATCACGCCGGACCGCGACTATGACCCGGGAGACCAGCGGCGCTTCAAGGACCGCTTCAAACCGGACAATGTCGTGCAGGTGCTGGCAATGCTCGAGCCGCTGGGTCCGATCGCGACCCGGCACAATGCAACGATTGCGCAGGTCGTGATCGCATGGACGCTGGACGTCCCTGGCTGTTCGCATGTTCTCTGCGGCGCCCGCAATCCGGAGCAGGCCGTCGCCAACGCGCAGGCTGGATCGCTCGACCTGACCGCGGCGGAAATCGACAGCATCACTGCCGCCGTTGAGACTTACCGAGGGGTCTGATTCTCCCTCGCGGAGTGCCTTCTGGTGCTGGCAACATCCGCAGCCTGGCAGGAAGCCTTGCGCTCGCGTGGCCTTTGCCGCCCAAGGTGGCATGTCGTCTCACAGGTCGGGGACGGAGCGGTTTTGACTGACGGATTGCTGTCAGCATTCTCCGGGAGAGTCAGTGGAACCGGGGACCGTCCGTGTGTTTCAGGCCGCACAGTCCGAGGAGATTGCGGCGAGCATTCAGAGAAAACCCTTGGTCGTGAAGTTTAGTACCGTCGCGCCCTTCAGTATGACCGATAGCAGTATTTGCCTTCGGGAGTCTTCGCGGCGCGAGAAACACGTTTCCGCAGCAGGGAGAATCTCCAGGGAACAGGGCGACCGGTCGTTTTCTGCATGCGGCGACCGAGATGCGACGAGGACCCAGGCGAGGTGCATTGGGAGAAGGGAAGTCCATCCGGGTGTTTGGGAGCGGGAGCCATGCACACATCTGCCCCGATGCGGGCGATTCAACTTGTTCAATGCGACAAGGACCTTGAACAGGCGATCAGCGGAGAGATTCAGGAACGTCAACTGGAGGTGGTGACATTCGAGTCAGTCGACGAGTTCCGACGTCGATTCCAGACGTCACCCTTCCGGAATGACTGCATCCTGCTGGAGTCGCGCTCCAGCTCGTCGCTCGACCTGACGTCGCTGATCGAAGTCCGCCGGATGGCGCCGGCGGGGGCGGTCATTCTTCTGACGACCAATTGCAGTCATGCGAACCTGATGACGGCTCTACGCTGCGGAGCGACCGACGTGATCAACGGGCCGGTCGACGCCGTGACGCTTTTTCAGCGGCTGGACGACTACTTTGAATCGCGGCCGCCGAAGACGTTCCGGATCGACCGCCCGCAGGCGATCGCCGGCATTGCCAGCCTGACCCGCTGCGAACGTGAAGTGCTGCAGCTGGTTCTGGCGGCGATGACGACGCAGCAGATCTCGCGCAGCCTGCACGTCGGTCCGCAGACGGTGGCCAAGCACAAGCAGCAGATCCTCCGCAAACTGGGGGTGCGGAACGACGTGGAACTCGTGCTGGAGATCGTGGGCAATCAGACGCAAACCGATCATTTTTCCGGCCTGAGCTGAATTCGAGAGCTAGGCTTCCGTTGGTTTTCAACGTCGCTCTTTCGCGATCCGGGGTGATGGATGCTCATTCCACCTCAGCCAGACGGTCCTGTCGTCCGTGTCGTGGATGACGACCCATCGGTGTGCGGGCTGATCACGTCGCTGCTGACCGGACACGGGCTGCGGGTGCAGACCTACCGGAATGCCATGGATTTCTTTCAGGCGTTCGACCCCGCGGTTCCCGGCTGCCTGGTGAGCGACGTTCGGATGCCCGGCATGACGGGGATCGAGCTGCAGGAACGGCTCAAGGAGCGCGGCTGGCTGATCCCGACGATCATCATTTCGGGCGATCTCGACGTTCCCACGGCGCTGCGCGCCATGAAGAATCATCCGGTCGACGTGCTGGAGAAACCGTTTCTGCCGCGAGTTTTGCTCGAGCGGGTGCGGCACGCGATCGAAATCGATCAACGGACCCGCGAAGAGGTGTCGCGATCTGAGGATGTCACGCGGAAGCTGGCCAGCCTGACGTCCCGCGAGAGGGAAGTTCTGCAACTCGTCGTCTCGGGGCACGCCAACAAACATGTCGCGCGCTCGCTCGACATTACCGAGAAGACAGTGGAGGCGCATCGCGGCCGGCTGATGAAAAAGCTGGGCGCGCGAAATGTCGTCGAGCTGGTGCGGATGACGGTCGATTCGGACTCGGCCGTCCGATCGTGACGCTGTGAGAGACCCGCGCGATCGAGGTCGCGCGGCCGCTTTGTGACGCCGGAGGCAACGGCAGTTACTCGAGGAGGAAGACGTCTTTGGCGGCGGGGAGCGGGTCGGCCGGGTCGATCAGGCAGTTGAGGACATCGAGGATGCGGAGGCTTCCGCAGACGATCCCGGAGCGGAAGGTCCCGTTTCCGGTGAGGATGACGTGTCCCCATTTGGCGTAAATGTTTCCGCCGAACTCGACGTTTCCGAGCAAGGCCTGACGGATCAGAAGGATCGGGCGGCGATCCATGCGGCGCTGCATGAGCAGCATGCCGTGATAGGGGCTTCCGGGTGAGTTCAATCCGCTGAAGCGGTTTCCGGGGAGCGCCGTGTCGATCAGGACGCTGGGAACCAGGCTGAGCACTCCGGGGTTTCCGGGGTCCGTCTCGCCTTCGGCCGCGTCCGGAAGCCCGGTGGCGGAGGAGTAGCTGGTGGTGTCGGTGACGTAGAACATCACTCCGTCGGCCTGCACTTCGCCGGCCAGCATGTTCAGGCTGATCTGGGTGAGCGGATTCTTGCCGCGGATGATGTAGATCCCGGGCTCGAAGATGACCCTGCCGGAAACAATCTGGATCCAGTCGTAGACGCCGGGGCGGAGCGTCGTGGGAGGTCCGATAAGCGGAATGCCGATGACGGTCGGGGCGCCGCGGTAGGTGGTGTCGACGTTCGTGGAATCGGACGCGACAGATGGCGGGGGGACGTTCGCATAGGGGTCGGGGACGGGAAATCGGTTGGCTTTCAGCGGCAGTTCACCGCCGCCGGTGAAGGGTTGATAGCAGTCAGGGTTGTCGACGCCTCCGACAACGCGCAAGTCGCGGCAGCGGACACGGGTGAGTGGCAGGAGTGGCGTGCAGGAGCAGGCGCGGCGGAGACCGCGGCGACCGATGCGGTCTCCGTTCTCGTCGAAGCCTCCCCAGGAATTGTTCACATGGATCGCACCGTCAACGCGCACGGCGCCGAGTCCGAGCACCTCCAGCCCGCCGAGCAGGGGCATGACCGAGGGGAGCGAGATCGGCAGTCCGAGGAGGTTCAGTTCCGGCGGATCAGGATCGAGGATGACGAGCGCTGCCGGCGCGGTGGTGACCTGCCTTCCCGCGACGGCGCGGACGCGAACCGAATCGGTCCCGCCAAACCGCATCAGGTGGGTCTGCACGGGAACCGTGACAATCACCTCAACGTGGTCCTCGTCTCCGGCGTACTCCCCGACCGTGGGGGGCACATGCGTGGTGACAGTCGCGTTCGGGAGCTGGTTCAGCACCTTGATATATCGCTCGGCGACAGACGCGGGGGATGCTTCTCCGTAGGCGATCTCGGCAGCGGCCGCGGAGGCGGCGGCATCCGCGGCATGCTGCGCTTTGCGCGATGCGGCGGTCAGGAGTCCGCCGTCCAGGACGAGTCCGGCGACCGCCAGGATCGAGGGGATCAAGACGGCGAACAGGACGAGGAGCTTTCCCGAGCGCGGAGCAGAGCTCCGTTCGATGCCGGTCGAAATGGATGGCGATCGATGCATGAATTGGGCCCTGATTCAATTCGCGATGAGCATTGTCGAGCGGGCAGTCAGGTTCCACTTCGCTCCGAACAGGCGGGGAATCACCGTCGGCGCTTCCGATGAGAGCTCGACCTGGATCTTCTTCCCGGCACTGTTCGCTCCATCGAGCCACTGCACCTTGATGCCGACGATGGAGGGGGTGAGTGTCGCCAGCAGCGGGCGAATGGCCGCCGCAATCGGGTGCGTGTCGGCGGCGGTTCCGGTCCATGTCGTCGGCTGCATCGCCGTTTTGCTGAACTCGCCGGCGACGATGACCCGGCGCGCTGCGCGGCAGGCGCATTCGGTCAGCATTGTCTGGCGCTGCACGGTCAGCGCGACATCGAGCCCGGAGAACAGGATCAGGAACGCGACGGGCAGCACGATGGCGGCCTCTACCGCAGCGACGCCCCGTCGCCGGCGGGCTGTTCGACCGATTCGATGTTGGCCAGGATTTACTGTCATCGGATCTGCCGCACGGTGACCGAGTGACGGAGGTTGATGCGACTGCCGGGAGTGACCCAGAACAGGGTCCATCCGACCGGATAGCTGGCTTCAATCGTGACGAGCGTGTGGAGGTCCGCTTCGACTTCTGTCGTGATGTCGACGGTGAGCAGAGCGGGATCGAAGCGGTTCAGGTTCGCGCTTTCGAGGAGGACCGCGTCGCGGAGCCTCAGCTTCCACCCGTTTGCCTCGTCCTCCGAGAACCGATTCGACATCGCGTAGTCGCCGCCGATCCGCACGGCGTTCGAGAGCGTCATGTCGGCCTTGATGATCCGGCCCAGGTCGGCGATGCCGCCGATGACGGTGACCAGGATGGGCAGGACGAGGACGAGTTCCATCGCGGCGGTGGCCTGCCGCGGTTCGGGCGGGGCGTCAGTCCCGGGAAGCCAGGCGCGGTTATTTGCGATCATTGACCATCCCCGTCTTCGAGAACTGCTCGACGATCTGGATGGCGGCCGGACCGGCGAGCACCACAAAGATGATCGGGAAGAGCAGGATCAGCGTAGGAAGCAGGATCTTCACGGCGGCGATCTGGGCGGCTTCTTCGGCCCGCTGTTCGCGTTGTTCGCGGAGCGAATCGGCGAGGCTGCGAAGGGTGGTGGCGATGCGCGACCCGAATCGCCGGGCCTGGCTGCAGGCGTTCGCGAGAGTCCTGAGGATGTCGACGTCTGACCGCTCGGCAAAGTTGAGGAGGGCGCGGTCGGCGGTGGCGCCGAGTTCGATGTCGCGCTGCACGCGCGCCAGTTCGCTTCCGAGAACGGGATGCGCCACCTGAAGTTCATCGGTAATGCGCTGCAGGGCCCCTTCCAGGCTCATTCCGGCGTCGAGGCAGGCGACCATGAGGTCGAGGAAGTCGGGCAAGGCGGACTGGAGCGACTGCTGGCGACGACGGGTGCGCAGTTTCAGGTAGTGGCCGGGCGCGAGGAAGCCGAGGCATCCTCCGAGGAGCGCGCCGAGCAGGTCATCGAGGACGCGGGGCGGGAGTGACCGGGCGAACCAGATGCCAAGGAGGGCGCCGACGGCTCCCACGAGGAGTTGCATCGTGGAGAAAACCGAGACGGCCGCCGGGGCCTGGAATCCAGCATGCAACAGGCGATTCCGAAGGGTGCCGATCGACGCTTCGTTGCGCGGCCCCAGTTGGCGCAGGAGCCGGTGGAGGAAACCGTCGGACTTCGCGCGACGGTCGTCATTCGATGTCAGCGAGCGGATGCGGTTGTCGACCCTTCGGTCCGACTGGACGAGAATCATCAACGCGGTGAAGACGGCTCCGAAGGCCGCCAGCCCCGTCCACACATGCGCATAATCCTGAAGGATGCCGGCCATCACGATCGTCGATCCGGGAGGAGGGGTTCAGAAGGGAATGCGGACGATGCGTCGAATCCAGAGCGCGGCGACGACCTGCGCCGCGACGAGGGCCTGCAGGATCCGCGGACGATCGAGCAGCGCCTGGAGATAGTCGCGCCGTGCGACGTACAGGCCGATGAAGGTGACGATCGGCAACGCGGACAGGACGATCGCCTGCATGCGTCCTTCGCCGGTCAGGGCCCGCATCTTCGCCTGGAAGGAGGCGCGTTTGCGGATCAGGCTGGCCATATTGGAAATGATCTCGAGCGGGTTGCCGCCGGTCTGGCGCTGAACGATCAGCGCGATCGCCAGGATGCGGAGTTCCATCACCGGGACGCGACGACAGAGTTCCTGCAGCGTCTGCTCGAACGAGAGGCCCAGGTTGTGCTGTTCACAGGCCTTGGCAAACTCCCGGGCCAGGGGCTGCCGGCCTTCCGTTCCGACGAGCTGGAGCGCCGCGCTCACGCTTTGTCCGGCCTGGACGGCCCGGACCATGACATCGAACGCTTCCGGGAGAAGTTTCTGCAGCTGTCTGATCCGCCGCTGGCGTTTGAAGGCGACATAGATGACCGGAGCGACCACGCCTGCGAGGAAGGCGATGAACATCACCGTTCCGCGCGCGCGGAGCAACGTCAGCGGCAGACAGAACGCCCCACCGCACAGTCCGCAGATGGCGACCAGCTGCGCGAGCGTGATCGGAACGGCCGACTGTTCGAGAAACTGGCGTGCCTCCAGGAGGAGTCGGTGCTTTCCCGATTCGACGAACTGCAGGTCGCGGAAGAGCTTCGAGTTCTGGGCGGAGTCGCCCGCTCCATCGCGCCGCAGCTGATTGATCCGGCGGTCGACGCGACGGGCGTGCCCCCCGAAGATCTCACTGATGAGCAGTGCGGTCGCCCCGACCGCCAGCGACACGCTGCTGAGGACGAACATGCCAGTCATGTCGGATTCCTCCGGGGCGTCACGGGAGCGACGGTGTCCGCTCGTTCGGGAATCAGCTGACGACGTTCGAACAACGATGGAGGGAGGATGATGCCCGCTTCGCGCAGGACTTCGAGGCACTGGGGGCGAATCCCGGTCGCCATGAACCTTCCCATCTGGCGATGCTCCTGGTCGAGGCCTGTCTTCTCGAACGTGAAGAGGTCGTGCATCTGGACCTGTTCGCCGACGAGTCCGGTGACTTCCGAAATCTGCGTAACGCGTCTCTGCCCACCGGCGAGACGCTCGCAGTGGACGACGATCGTGACGGCGCTTGCGATCAGTTCGCGGATGAACCAGATCGGAAGTTCGAAGCTCGCCATGCCGACGAGCATTTCGAGGCGCCGGATGGCGTGGCGCGTCCCGTTGGCGTGGATCGTCGTCAGGCTTCCGGCGTGACCGGTAGTCATTGCCTGGAGCATGTCGAAGGCTTCGTCGCCGCGGCATTCGCCGACGATGATGCGGTCGGGCCGCATCCGGAGGGCATTGCGAAGCAGGTCGCGTGAGCGGACTTCGCCCTGGCCTTCGAGGTTTGCGGGGCGAGTTTCCATGCGGGCCACGTGGGGCTGCTGGAGCTGCAACTCGGCCGCGTCCTCGATGGTGGCGAGGCGTTCGTTCTCCGAGATGTATCCGGAGAGCATGTTGAGGAGTGTGGACTTGCCGCTTCCCGTGCCCCCGGAGACGACCATATTCAGTCGGCCCTGAACGCAGGCGGCAAGGAACTCGATCATCTCCCGACAGATCGAGCCGCGCGAGATGAGGTCGGCCGCGATCAACGGCTTGGCGGCGAAACGCCGGATGGAGACGAGTGCGCCATCGAGGGCCAGAGGCCGGATGACGGCGTTGACGCGGCTGCCGTCGGCGAGCCGAGCGTCGACCATCGGATTGGCTTCGTCGAGTCGCCGGCCGATCTTGCTGGCGATGCGCTGGACGATTTCGACGAGATGGTCTTCGTCGTGGAAGGCGACGTTGGTCCGCTCCAGCCGGCCGCGACGCTCGACGTACACGACCTTGGGGCCGTTGATCAGGATGTCGGAGATGGTCGGGTCGCGGAGCAGCGGTTCGATCGGTCCGAGGCCGAGGGTTTCGTCGATGACTTCATTGATGAGCCGCTCGCGCTCGCCTTCGTTGAGAAGGTCTGCCCGATAGCGACAGAGGTCCTCGATTCCCCGTCGAAGTTCGCGGCGCAGTTCGTGATCCTTGAGCGCCGTGGCTGATCCGGTGTCGAGGGCCGCGATCAGATGGCGGTGCACGTCCTGCTTGATTCGCAGGAACCTCTGTTCGCGCGACTCCTTGCGCGCCGCTCCGGCCTGGAGCGGCGTTGGTTTGGAGTCGGAATTGAACATCGAACCGATCATGTCGAGGCGACGGCGATGCTACGGAGGATCTTCGCGAAGGAGTTCTTTCCAGGTTCGGACTTCGGCTTTCCGTCAGGTGGGGTCGGAGAAGGCATGATGCGTTCGGCGAGCTGGTTGATCTGTTCGGCCAGCTTCGACGCGGGGGCTTCCGTCAGGACGGGGACGCCGCAGTTGAGGCTGACGTTGGCGTTGAGCGGATCGTCGACAAGGCAGACGTCGACAGGACGGCGGAGGAAGGAGTCTGTCTTGAAAGCCGGGATTTCTCCGGGCTGCCCGGCGCGATTGGCGGCGACGATGATCCGCTGGGAATCGATCTGCTGTTCCTGCCATTCATCGAGCACGCGCCGCGCACTGCACAGCGACGCGAAGTCGAGCCGGACCAGCAGGACGACGGTGTCCGAGAGCTGGGCGAGCCGGAACCGGCGCGCGCTGCGGCAGTCGGCGTCGATCACCCAGCAGGGGCGGGCGGGCCGGGCCAGCTTCATCAGGCGGTTGACGTCTTCGGTCGGACAGTCGGCCAGTTCGTCGGGCGAGAGTCCTCCCGCCAGCACGGACACTCCGCTGGTATGGCTGGGAAGCGATTCGGCGACGACCTTCGCATCGAGGGAGTCGATGCTCCTGAGCAGGTCGCCGAGCGTGTACCTTGGCTTGAAGTCGAAATGATCGCCGACTTCTCCATGTTCGGAGGCGAGGTCGACGAGGCCACAGCTCTTCAGGCGCTGGGCAAAGGAGAGTGCGAGGTTCGATGCGATCATCGTGCAACCGGTGCCGCCGGATGCGGAGGTGATCGTGATGATGCGATTCACCGTCTGCGCCTGGTGTCTCACCGCCTCGATGCGGATGAGAACATCGGCGAGCTGGGATTCCAGGTCAGACGATTCGTCGATGTAGTCGTCGGCGCCGGCGTGCAGTGCTTCGAGGATCGCCCGGGGCTCATGGGGCACTCCGACGCAGACGATGCGGCAGTAGTTGGACGACCGCAGCTGACGGATCAGCGGGACGACTTCGCTGGGGTTGTCGGGCAGGACGACAAACATCACCTCAACCGAATCAATCCCGCTGAGTCGCTGCGCCTGGGCAATCGGGAGGACACTCGTCAGCGGGCAGTCCCTTCCCTGTGCCAGAAGGACACGCCGGAGATGCGTGGCCGCGACGGGTCTGTCGCTCAGGATCAATGCTGCCATGCGCGCCGCTATCCATGGAGGAAACATCTGCGAATGGGGCGCGTCCATGCATGAGGGGAAAGCCCCCCATTCACCTAAACGTAACTCCTGACGGAAACGGTGAAGGCGTAGAGTCGGGCAACAGGCCCGAATTGCGACAATGTCGCATTCCGCGTCGCAGTTGAGGTCCGGTTGCGCATGCGCGTCGGGGTTTTCCCCAATGAATGTTGCGACAAATCAACACGTTGCGGCGAGCTTTGTTGCGTTTCTTCCGCAGTCGGCCGGGCACCAGAAAGCCAGACGGCCCGAGCGCAGACATCGAAACCAAAGCAGTCCTCCCCCGGAGACGCGACCTACGTTTCCTGAGGAGTGCACTGGGCCCTGATGAGCGTGGTCATGTCGCCTGTCGAGTTCGCCGATCCCGGCGTCCGCCATATCGAACTCACGATCGAGCGGCTGGAGCGAAGTCTCCTGGGCGCGGCGGTTGCCGCCAGCGATCCGCGCGCATTCGCGGAAGTCGCCGCTGCCCTGCTCTTCAAGAGTCTTCCCGTGGAAGGGGTCGGCGTCTGGATCACGACATCAGCGGAACAGGACGCCGAGCCTGTCGCGTTCTTTGGCAATGGTCGCGACCTGGAGCGCTGCCCTGCCTCGCTGCAGGAAGCGGCCGGGCGACCTCGCCCCGACGACACCGTGAGGGGCCTGCCCGAGGCGGGCGTCTCCCGGGCCAGCTTTTCCGTTCCTGACATCGGGCAGGTCACGTTTCTCGTTTCCATTCCGCATGAGGAGGTGTGGAGCCTGTTCTCCGAAGGCTGGCTCGAGAAGGCCATCGCTCCAGCCATCCAGATTCTCGCTGCGCACATCGAAGCGCGCGAATCGTCGGCTGTCTCGTCGTTGCTGGTCCGCGAGTCGGTCGATTCGCTCATCGGTCTCAACGAAGCGGGTGAATGCACCCTGTGGAGCCCGGCCGCGGAGGCCCTGTTCGGCTGGCCTGAGCCGGATGTGATCCATGTTCCGCTCCGGATCGTTCCCCGCTCCCACGCGGCCACGTGGGAGCAGAGCGTTAACGCGGCGCGGGCCTCAGGACGTCCACTGACTGTTCGACTGACGGGCCAGAGGTGGGACGGCACGCTTGTCCCTGTGGAAGCACGGATCGTGCCGTTGCTTGGCGACATCCGGTCGCTTCCCCACGTGTTGCTCGTGCTGCGCGACATGACTCTGGCTGCCGAAACAGGCGAATGGCGAAAGCTTGTAGCATCGGCCTCACAGGCGTTGCACGCCGCCACGGGAGAGATCCCGTCCATCGGCAACTGCCTGGCGCCGTTGATCTCGTCAGGCCGGTTTCGTCGCGCGGCGCTGTGGCATATGAGCGCCGATGGGCAAGGCTGGACGCTGCACACGAGCGAGCCGGCTGCCGCGCGGACAGCGGGGGGACTTCCGGACAACCTGATCGCAAAGGCCGTTGCGGGGAAGCTGGTCGATCTCGTTGGTCCAGTCGAGATGCCCGTGCCTTCGCAGGGACGGGTGTTGCGCAGGCCGACCGGCTCGCTCGTCGGCGTCCCTCTTCCTGATCGCCAGTCGCTGCTGGTGCTGGAACAGGCCGGCTACGAGGAGCCCGGCGAGGCGGCGCGCGAGGCGCTTCGCACCATTGCTTCGATCGTGGGAAGCGCGCTGGACCGGGAGCGATTGACCCGCGAGCTGGAACAGATGCGGGAGCGCGTGACACAGGCAGCGAAGCTGGAATCGCTGGGACTTCTGGCGACGACCGTCGCGCACGACCTCAACAACATCCTGACCGTCGTGTTCGGCTATGCGGACCTGGCGCGGCATTCGAACTCGCCGCAGGATTCGATCGGTGAAATCGAGAAGGCAGCGGAGAAGGCGGCAGCGTTGAGCCGCCAGCTTCTGCGTTCGGGACGAACGACGCGCAACGAGACGGTGGTGTTCGACGTGGCCACGGCGGTCGCGGAGCTGGAGCCTTTGATCCGGAGCCTCACGGGTTCGAAGATCACCCTCAAGATCGACGCCGCGGTTCGCGGGCTGTGTGTGCGCATGCCGCGCACGGACTTCGACCAGCTGGTGTTGAACCTCGTCGCCAATGCGCGGGACGCGATGCCGGCCGGCGGACTTCTCGGAATTCGCCTGGCCGCGGTCGAACCGGTGCTGCGGGATCTCGAACGGAATCCGCGGCTGCGGTCGGGCTCCTGCGTCCAGCTGCGCGTCATCGACAACGGCGCCGGCATGACGGCGGAAGTCTGCTCGCGGATGTTCGATTCCTTTTTCACAACCAAGGAGGCCGGGAAAGGGACGGGCGTCGGGCTGGCGACGGTCAGGCAGGTTGTCGACCGGGCGGCGGGAGGGATCAGCGTGGAGAGCAGGCCGAGCGTCGGCACGGCGATGACAGTGCTCCTTCCACGCGTGATGTCCGCGGTCTGTCCGCGAACGGTCGATGCGCGGCCGGAAGTTCTTCCCTCGGGAACCGAATCGGTGCTGATCGTGGAGGAGGAGCCCCGCCTTCGCGATCTGCTGGCGCGAATCCTCGAATTGAGGGGATACAAGGTTCGCTCGCTGGCGCAGCTGCCGGTGGAGCCCCTGCCAGAGCTGGCCGGGGCCGAGCTCGTCATTGCCGATCGCTCAACGATTGAAGCAGCGCCGCAGAAGTGCCCGCGGAAAGGGACGGACCGCTGCGCCGCGCTGGCGCTGGTGGAAGCCGACTGCGACAGCGCGATGCCGGCGACGGCATTCGCCGTCTGCCGGATGTTGCCCAGGCCGTTCACCAGCCACCAGGTGGCGATCGCCGTTCGCGAAGCCCTCGATGCCCGCTGACCTTCTCGCCCAGGCCTCTATGAGCCGACGCTGTCGAACAGACTGGACGGGCAGACGGGCCAGGGACCGCTCGCGTGACTGTGGAGGCGAGCTTCAATCCGCATCTGCGATTCTACGGCGAGCAGTCGCCGTTCGTGTGCCTTTCTTGCAACACAGAGCCCGTAAGCCGTCAGTCCGAGGGCTCCACACAGGCCGGCCAGGATCCCGAGATCGCGCGGGAGTCCGCTTCCGATGCCCATCGAAAGACAGGTGATCGAAAGGATTGCAATCGAAAACTCCGACAGCAGTGGGGGGCCAGCTTCTCCCTGTTTTCCCGCCGCCAACGAGTGCTCCGCCAGTCGTGACTGCATTCTGCGACTTCCCTCGCATTCCAAATCCGTCAAAACGCCACAAGGCCCTACAAGCCTCACCATCTACAAATATGCAACACGCGGTGCAGTCGGGCGGAAGCTTTTCAGAAAACGGGGGCCGTGTCAGGACTTTCCCTCACAGAGCGTTTTTTGCCATCCCGGTGGTACAGGGTGACCTAGGTTTCAGTGCGTGACCCCTCAAGCGCTGCGCGCAGCGGTCGCGCATCAGCCCTGCCGTTGTCGTCCGTCCCGGTTCAAAGACGCAGAGTTGTCCGCGGAAATACGAAGAGGAAGCGAGGAAAGCAGCGGACGCTTTGTGCAAACGAGGAGCGGCCCATGTCCGCACGCGACAGGTTCAAGCCGAATCATCCAGCTGTCAGCCGTCATCTCCCGCGGTGGGACGATCGGCCGCTGACTTCGCAGACACCGGCCGGCACGAGCGACGACCCCCGGCCCGTTGTCGTCCTCGTGGACGACGACCGCTCATTTCTGACGATGGTCAGATCCACTCTCGAGCCGTACCAGGAATCGTGGCGTCTCTCAGTCCACTCCGATCCTGAAGAGGCATGGAAGCTGATTTTCAACAGCCATGTCGACGCGGTGATCAGCGACCTGTCGATGCCCAGGCTTTCCGGCTTCGATCTCCTCCGACGCATTCGCGAAACGGCCGAGACGCATGACATCCCGGTCACGATTCTGACCGGGACCGCAGACGGCGACGTCAAGCACGATGCCCTCGACCTGGGCGCCACCGACCTGCTGGCCAAGCCATTTCATACGGCAGAACTCCTGGCCCGGCTCCGCAGCATGCTGCGGCTGAAGGAAATGCAGGACGCGGCGAAGCGGCGCAGCGAGCAGCTCGAGGAACTGGTCGCCAGCCGTGAGAAGGAACTCAACCAGTCGCGACGGGAAGTGATCTGGAAGCTCGCCAAGGCCGCAGAATTTCGTGATGAGAAGACGGGGGACCATGTCGTCCGTGTCGCACGGATGAGCGCGAGAATCGCGCGGGAACTGGGACTGATGCCGCAGAGAGTGGATGCCATCGAAATGGCGGCCCCGCTGCACGATATCGGAAAGATCGGCATTCCCGATTCCATCCTGCTGAAGCCGGGAAGCCTGACGCCGGACGAGCGCGAGATCATGCGCCGGCATTGCGACATCGGCTACCGCATCCTGAGTGAATCGGGGCAAGCGGAGACCCGTCCGCAGTTTTTCCTGCCATTTTCCCGGGCGCTTGCAGGCGACGACGTGATGAAGACGGCGCAGGAGATCGCTCTTGCGCACCACGAATGGTGGGACGGAACAGGCTATCCCCGCGGCCTGGCCGGAGCAGAGATTCCACTGTCCGCGCGGATTGTGGCTGTGGCCGACGTGTACGACGCGCTTCGGTCCGTTCGTCCGTACAAAGGAGCGATTTCGCCGGATGACGCCCTGCACGAAATCCGCTGGCGCCGGGGTCGACAATTTGATCCGCAGGTGGTTGACGCGTTCCTGCGGTGCCACGAGCTGCTGGCCCGGGAGCATGCGGCGAGCTGGGCGTGCGACGTCGCGCTCAGTGGAATCGAAGCGTCAGCGCACGAGCGCGAGGCGCTCGACGTCGTTCACTCATTCTGAATGCGAGATGGCGGGCCCCGAAGGAATCACCGGCCAGCGAGATCTGGTCTCGCCGGCATGAAGGCCACGAAGTCAGACGGAGAAATGACAGCCCAATGTCGGAATCCATCGCCAAGCTGCTGGAATCGCTCCTGTCGCAGATTCCCGGACGAACGCCCGAGTCCGAGGCGCGCCTGGCCGAGCTTTGCCGCCAGTTGCGGGAGCTTCAGCAGACTGACGGAAACCTGACCGTCACCCCTGCTCCAGAGCCCGACCCGCTCACTGCGCCGGACGCCCGCACGGTAGAGGCTGCGCCGACTGGTTCCGCGATGTCTCGCGACGATGAAGAGATCCTGGAAGCGATCCAGGCGGAAATCGAGTCGCTCTCCGCCCTGATTCAGTCGACGCAGGGCGGTCCGTCGCGCTCGGGGGGATGATCGCCGGTGGGACGTGAGGCCCGGATTCAGTTCGAAACGCCGGAGTTTCCGGCGGCGCACCGGCGGAGGTACTCAAATGCGGTCGCGACGGGGACCGGCCGGCAGAACAGGTCGCCCTGGGCCTGATGGCAGCCTGTCTCGCGCAGGCGCCGCAGCTCTTCCGGCGTCTCGACGCCCTTGGCGACGACCTGGATTCCAAGGTCGTGTGCCAGGCCGACCATCGAACGCACGATCACTTCGCTGTCGCGACGGATCCCCACGTTGTGAATCATGCTGCGGTCGATCTTGATCCGGTCGAACGGAAACAACTGCAGATGCCGGAGCGATGCGCATCCGGTTCCGAGGCCGTCGAACACGATCTTCACACCAAGAGCGCGCAAACGCTGGAGCGAATCGAGGTTTTTCTCCGGCCGGTCGACGAGGACCGCTTCGCAGACTTCCAGGACCAGCCGGGAGGATTCGATTCGCGACTCTCCCAGCGCCTGGGAGACCGTGCGGACGATGTTCGAGCGGAACTGGCGGGGTGAGAGATTCACTGCGACTTCGCAGTGAGCGGGCCAGGCCATTGCATCACGACAGGCATTGAGGATCGCCCACTCACCAAGGGGAACGATCGATCCACTCGCTTCGGCGATGTGCAGGAAGCGCTCTGGCGGGAGGAGCCCCTCCCGAGGATGGTTCCAGCAGAACCGTGATTCCAATCCGCTGACGAGACCGTGGCGAATGTCGATGACCGGCTGGTAGTGCAGCAGCATCTGCCCGGCCGCCAGCGCGTCGATCAACCCTTCGTGGACCTCGTGGCGGGTCTGCAGCTCGGTCTGCATGCTGATCTCGAACCGTCGCCAGCCTTCGCCCCCGTCCCTCTTCGCCCACTTCACGGCAATGTCGGCCGCCTGGAACAGGGCTTCCTGCGTGTCGCCATCCTGGGGGGCAATCGCCACGCCGATGCTGGCCGTCAGACTCACCTTCGTTCCGCTGACGAGGAACGGACGATGGATCGTCTCCATGATGCGCGTGATGAGGCGCTCCGGCTTCGTTGACGTTCTGCCGCCGCAATGCAGCACTGCAAACTCGTCATTCCCCAGGCGTGCGAGAACATCATTCTCGCCGATGCAGGTCCGCAGTCGATCTGCGACTTCGAGCAGCAGGGCGTCGCCTGCGACATGTCCGAACGTGTCGTTCGCCGCCTGGAATCCATCGATATCGATCAACATGATCGAGAATCCGGCGCCACGTCGATTCTGACAGGCCTGTTCGACGAGCGCCTGGAACGCGCGTCGGTTCAACAGCTTTGTGGCCGCGTCGTAGTCGGCCTGGTAGGCAAGCTGAGCCCGCTGCTGTTCGGCGGAATTCTCGAGAATCCGCCTCCGGGTGATATCGAACCCGACGATCATGACTCCTTCCTCCGCGGGGGCGAGGTGCAGGACGATCCAGCGGTCGCAAACCGGGTTGAACCATTCGAAGTGATCTTCCTTGCCGTCGAGCAAGGAACGTTCGACGCGCTGCAGGAATTCCGGCGCGTCGATTCCGAGCCGCGTGTCGCCCAGCAAACGGTCGACGGCCATGTCGGGGGTGAGAAGCTCGTAGACCGCGCCGCTCGCGCGTTCGACGCGTCCTCCATCTCCCACCAGCGCGACGAAGCCGCAGGCATGCTGCAGCACGAGCGCAAGCTGCTCTACCGAGTCGACCGATCCGGACTGTTCGGCCGGGCCACGGCGTTTCTTTGTCCTGGCGGACGCCGACGCCTGATCGGGACGGGTTCGAGAAACCCGGCGACGAGCCTCGACCGGCTGCCTGCCGTCCACGCTTAACACGGCCGGTGGAAGAATCGAGAGGTCGTTTCCGGTTGGAACCTTCGAGGAGTTGGTGGATGACAACTGCTCAGAGCGAGCCATGACGACTCCACACACGGCGGGGCTTACTGGAAAAAATCCGGGCGGCGCATGCGCCGCCCGGATGGGGAGCCGCTCGACAGAAGCGGCCGGCTCGAGTGTCGACTTCAGATAAACGAGTAGTCGACGTTCTTCAGGGAGACGGTCGATGCGAACGTCGTTTTGCCCGTGGCGACTTTCAGCTTGCCGCGCGGCGATTTGCCGGTGACGCTGACAGTCGACAGGAACTGGGTCTTCGTCGTCGGGTGGTTCTGACTCACACTCATCTCGGCCGCTCCGCCGAGGAGCACCTTCACAGGCTGCGAGAACACGGTCGATCCCGACCGCAGCGGATCCTGCTCCACCTTGATCGAATCGCCGATTCCCAGGCCATTCAGGGTGGCGAACGATTTGAAACTCACGTCGTCGATCGCGATCTGGTTGCCGGCCGTGCTGCCGCCGCTGATCGTGGCGCCGCCGTTGAAGAGCGACGTTTTGACGGAGATCTGGTCGATCCCCGAACTGCCATCGATCAGGCTGCTGCCAGATCCGTTCTGCTGCAGGCCGTTGATCGTGATCACGTCGTCGGCACTTCCGGTGTGGATCCTGAGCGTCCGGTCGACGGCGACCGTGCTGAGCGTCACGCGATCGCGGTCGTTGCCAGTCAGAATCGACACCGTGCCGAACCTTGCGTTGCCCAGCGAGACGACATCGTCGCCCGACCCCGTATTGATGTTCAGGCTGGCCGTGAGGCTCGATCCCAGTCCTCCCGGCTGCGTGGGATCATCGAGGTCGTCCCCGCCGATCAGATCATCGAGATCGAATTCCGCCAGGAAGTTGATCAGGTTCTGCAGCAGATCAAACTCACCGTCGGTCAGGTCGCCGATGTCGATGATCGAAGTCAGGTCCTGAAGGAGCCCGGTGTTCAGTGAGCTGAGATCGACCAGGTTGCCCAGGTTGAGCAGCGCGAGAAGATTCAGGGTGCCATTCGCATTGAGAATCTGGTCGAGGTCGATTTGCAGCGCCAGGTCGGCGATCGCCGTGAGATCGAGAACCCCTTCCAGGTCGATCAGGTTGTCCAGCTGCTCAAGCTGGAGAGAACTGACGAATTCGCCGAGATTGATGTCGGTCGTCGTCTGCACGAACTGGACCAGGTCGCTCAGGATCGTGAGTCCGCCGAGGCCGCCGACGCCGGGAATGCCGCCCCCGCCGTCGCCAGGTCCGCCGCCGTTTCCTGGCGTGGCCATCAGAGTCTCCACGAGGTCCGCTCCGTTGCCGGTGTTGACCGTGACGATGCCGTTGGCCGACACGGCCGCGAGCGTCACGCGATCGTCGCCCGACCCGGTATTGATCGTCGCATTGCCGATGACGGAGCGTGTCAGCCCAATGGCATCGGCTCCCGAGCCTCCGGTGATCGTGAGTTTCCCGGTGATCTGGCTTTGCCCGATCAGCACCGTGTTCGCGCCCGCGCCAAGCCCGAGCGTCACATTCTTCAGAACGAGTCCGTCTCCCAGCTGAACCGTGTCGTTCGATCCCTTCAGGGTGGTTCGCAGGCTCGTGACGCCGTTGAAGGTCGCCGATGCGCCCTCTGAACCTCCAACCTTGATCGTCGTTCCGTTGCGTCCCGTCACCTGGATGCTGTTGCCGGACTGAGTGATCATCACATCGTTCGGGCCCGCATCTCCCGTGAGCCGCAATTCTCCCTTCGAGAGGGTCGCGGTGACGGTGGGGAGGATGCGGACTTCGAGAGGCTCGACCTGCAGGCCACCCGCGCTCCGCCGACGGGCCCTCTGGGGAAGCAACCGACCGCCGCGATTTCGAAGAAATGAAAAGTTCATGTGGACGCTCCGGATCCTGAAGGGGTGAACTTCCCCCCGCTCCATGAGGCAACGGAGAGGATGTGTGGCCTGTCGAACCGTTCCGCCGGCGTCGCAACACACTCCAGCGGGCCAGTTCACCCAAACATGGGATGAGCGCCTGGCCGCTTTTGCCCAATTCCGCCGGGTTGTGGGGGAATCCCCTAGAGAAGCTTCAATGTTGGTCTTCCGGGCTCCGCAGGCGATGAACGGACGAACGCGAATCGAGAACCGTTCAATCGCCTGCACAGGAGCCATGCAAATGGCCCGGTACGAGTCCCGCACGACGAGGGAAACCTCGGCGTGCTATGGTATTTGCCTCGCGTCTGCCCGCTGTGCGCCAGGGGAATTGCGATGATCGGACCACGCTTCGCTTCAGGCTGTCGGCCCGTGACCGGACATTCGACAGGTCGACTCGCTCGATCCGTCTTCTGGTGTGCCAGTCTCGTGCTCTTCAGCGCGGCTCACATTTCCGCGGCCGACCCGGTGGCCCCATCGGACGAGAACGTTCCCACTCCGATTGCGGACAGTGCTTTCACGACGACCGTGCGCCAGGTCACCGTTGGGCCGAAGCATCACTTCTTCGGCTACTTCGGCCACGTCCAGACGATCCCCTGGAACCAGAGCGGCCGTTTCCTGATCGCCCTGCGCACCGACTTTCAGGACCGCATGCCCCGGCCGGGTGAAGCGGCCGAGATCGTGCAGATCGACACGCGGAAGAACGACGCGACGCGGACTGTCGACGTCACCCGCGGCTGGAACTTCCAGCAGGGGGCGATGCTGTACTGGAACCCCGAGGCGGCGGAGACGCAGTTCTTCTTCAACGACCGCGATCCCGAGACGCAGGAAGTGTTCTGCGTGCTGTTCGACGTGACGACGCTCACCCGGATCCGCGAGTACCGCGTTCCCGGCATGTCGATCGGCAACGGCGGCGTCGCGCAGAACGGCGGGGCGTTTCTGGGGATCAATTACGGACGGATGGCCCGACTGAGGCCCGTTACAGGCTACCCGGGCGCCCACGACCAGACGGCGGACCGCCCCGGACACCCGGACGACGACGGCATTTTCCGCATTGATGCGAAAACCGGGGAGAAGCGACTGCTCGTCTCGTATCGCCAGATGGCGGACGCCATTCGCCCGCTGAGGCCCGACGTTGACGAGAAGGAACTCTTCATCAACCACACGCTGTGGAGCCGCGACGACAGCCGGATTTATTTCTTCGCCCGGGGCGACTTCGACGTCGACGGCAAAAAGCGGCTTGATATTCCGTTCACGATGAACGCCGACGGGACCAACCTGAAACCGCTGGCCCGTCACATCGGAGGGCATCCCGAATGGTTCTCGGGAGACGTGCTGATCGGGCACGTCGACGGACGCCAGGTGCTGTTCGACGTCGAGACACAGGCGGTCGTCGGGATGATCGGCACGCCGGAAAGCATCCCGAGCCCCGGCGGCGACATCGCTCTCTCGGCCGATCGGAAGTGGTTCCTGAACGCCTACGGACGGAAGGACCAGAACTTCTACAACGTCGTCCGCCTCGCGGACGGGGCGTGGACGCGCACCGCCGGCTTCAGCAGAGGGGGCTACACCTCGGGCGTCCTGCGGATCGATCCGTCACCGAACTGGAATCGCGACGCCACGCAGTTCCTGTTCGTCGCAGTGGATGACGCCGGAACGCGGCAGATTCATGTGGCGACGATTGAGAAGCGACCGACGAAGTAAGGGCCCCTGAATCAACGGACGGTCGATAGCTCACCGACCGGGCGCCGTCTGCTCTCCCTGGGTAATCCCTGGGAACGGAATGATCCGGGCGGTTACTGCGCGGGAGGAAGTGCGCCGCGCCAGCCCGCCTTGAGGAGAGCGGCCATCTCGTTCCGAACGTCGGCGAGTTGGGGATCATCGACGAGATTGCGAGTCTCCCAGGGATCGCGTTCGAGGTCGAACAGCGCCGCTCCCGGGCGATTGCCTTCGTATTCGAGGTAGCTGTACCGGCGATTCCGGACGGAATGTCCCCGATCGGCCGGACCTCCGGACATGAACACGGCGCGCTTCCATGTGCGATTCGCGTCGCCCAGAAGTGGCGCGAAGCTCGTCCCTTCGAGATTGGCAGGAACAGCCAGACCTGCCAGTTCGCCGATGGTGGGGAAGAGGTCGACCAGCTCGATGAACTGCCGACAGACCTGTCCATTGGCCGGTGCTCCGGGAACGCGCACGATCAGTGGGACGCGGCGGGTCGCCTCGAGCATCGAGTACTTGCTCCAGAACCCATGATCGCCCAGGTGAAAGCCGTGGTCGCCGAAGAAGATCACGATCGTGTTGCGATCGAGCCCCGTCTCTTCCAGTGCATCGAGCATCATGCCGACGTTCTCATCGACAAATGTCACACAGGCGTAGTAAGCGGCGATCGCCTCGCGGGCCTGCTGCAACGACGGCTGTGCGTCGCGGAAGAGATCCGGATTCCCACCGCGCGCCCGTTTGAGGGAGTGCGCCGGGAAGTTCACCAGCGAATCGACGGGGGCGGCCGGCGGCGGGATCTTCGTCGGGTCGTAAATGTCGACATACTTCTTCGGCGAGATGAGCGGCGTATGGGGCTTCGATTGTGAAACCGAGAGGAAGAACCGCTGGCCCGCGGGTTGCTTGGCGAAGTCGCGGAGCAGGGCCGCGGCGGTGGCCGCCATGCGATAGTCGTACTCTTCCTCGCGGTTTAGGCCGGAATCGCCATAGCGATCGGAGTGTTTTCTTTTCCATTCGCGGAACTCCGGGCTCTTTTGATCGGCGGGGGCTTTTTCCCAGCCTGGCCGCTTCGGCGGGAAGTTGAGAATCGGTCCGGGTCCCTTCCAGCCCTCGGGCTTGTCGTGCATTTCCAGCCGGTCGAATGCCAGCATGGGCCTGTCGGCGTACTCGAGCCTGTGGAACAGCTTGCCGACGTTGGCCGTCGTGAACCCGCCGGCCTTCACGACCTCCGGCAAGGTGAGCGTTCCGGTGGGGAGGAGGTCGTCCATGACGTCGCTGTTGGAATAGACGTTCGTCGTCGTCGGTCGAAGCCCCGTCAGGAACGAGGAGCGTGACGGATTACAGCTGATCCCCTGGCAGTAGGCGGAGTCGAACAGCACGGCCGACCTCGCGAAGCGATCGATGTTCGGAGTCCTGCAGATCGCGTTGCCGTAACAGCCGAACACGCCGGCGTTGCAGTCTTCAATGTTGATGAACAGCACGTTCATCCGCGATGTGTCGGGCAGTTCCGCGGCCCGCGCCGACGTACCCCAGAGCATCAGCAGGCAGAAGGTGAATCGCATGGAGGGCTCCTTCAGGCAGCTGTTGGGTGATTGCCAGGAAAAGAGGGACATCGAAACCGGACAGCGTCAACGGGCGTTCGCGGTTTCGGGAGGAATCACGGCGGGCGTGCCGCTTTCGATGGAAAGGTCGGGCCATCCTCCGACATCCGCCTGCGAAGCGATGGGACCGGTCATACGGCCGGTGCGCACGTTCTCGACGATCCGTCGGTCGACCGGATCGCGCCGGGGTCCGGCGCCGGCATGGTCGAGCACTTTTTCATACGCGGCCCGCGCATCCTCGAGTCGGACGGGAACGTCGGGCTGGAACAGTGGGGTGCGGGAGATCTGCGCCTGGACGTTTGCGGGGGCGGCCAAAATAGGCGTTTTCGGTTCGATGAAGACGACGGCGAGATCGTCCTGATCAGCGTCTGTCCGATGCGGACCGATGTTCCCCGCCACGTACACCTTGAGGCGATCGATCACGCCATGCTTGGGGGTCCCCAGGATCTCCGCGCGCCGGGGATCCGCAGTGGCGTAAAAGTTGTTGATGAACTGGAATTCGAACTTCGTTCCGGCGGCTTCTTCCGGGCGGTTTTCGATGCCGGTGGTGTAGCGCGATCCCGACCGCTCGTAGTCGTAGAAGACGTTGTTGACCGCCTCCATGCGGACATCGTACTTCTGGCCGCGGCGGACATCGTTGGCCTCGAACTGCGGTCCGCGCATCACGTAGTGCGCCAGCAGGCAGTGATGCATCGTCAGGGTGTTCGCGCTGAGGTTGAGCCCGAAGGCATGGTGGTCGCCATAGGGATGGAGGCGGGGATTCGAGAGGGGTTCCGCCAGCAGGCACCACTGGATCGTGACATTCTCACAGCGGACCGCGCAGATCAGTTCGTCACAGCACCACGACAGCGAGCAATGGTCGAAGATCAGGTTGCGCGAGTCGTAGAGGCTGACGCAGTCGAGATCGCCCGACCCGTCGGGCCGTTCGCGGCCGGCCGCCTCGACTCGGCGGAGGACGTCGATATCCCCGCAACGGAACCGCAGGTGCCGTACGATGACGTCGTGCGTGTTCAGACAGACGAACGAGTGATCGCAGATGCAGACTCCGCCTGCGGGCGCGGTCGAGCCGTCGATCGTCAGGTACGGCTCCTGTACAACGAGTTCGCCCTGCAGGCGGATATTGCCGGCGACGTTGAAACGGACCTGCCGGGGACCGGGCTGCTGCGCAGCCCAGCGGAAAGTTCCGGGCTGGGGCGATTCGACGTTGTCGTCCAGGCGGTCCACGACCAGGACGCGTCCGCCTGTCCCGCCTCGCGACCTGGCCCCGAACCCCTCGGCTCCTTCAAAGGCGACAGGGGGCGCGGCGCAGGCGATGAGAAGGATACTCAGAGCCGTCGGCATCATTTCGAAACCTTCCCTGCACCTGGGGATCGCGCGGGATTTTCGTACCAGATCACACCGAGCCCGCGGTTTTCCTCGCAGGTCAACACGTCCAGATCTCCGTCGCCATCCAGGTCCACGAGCGGCGCGAGGTCGTACTTCACACCGTCGCTGCCACTGATCGGGCGCGGCGACCACGAACCCTGCCCCGGCGGGCCGTCGCAGGAAAGCCACGACACTCCGTGCAACGGCGACGCGGCTGCTTCGCACGTGACGACAAGATCCATCCGGCCATCAAGATCGAGATCGCCAAGACTCACGGCCTTGGCCGTTCCCGACATCGGTGGAAACGGGATCGTGGACGACTTCCAATGTTCCCCGGAACGATCGAGCCGCTTCAGCCACAGCACGTGGGCCGGTTTGGTCGCCACGACAATGTCCTCCAGGCCATCCGAGTCGAGATCGGCCAGGTCGAGGAACATCGTCTCGGCTCCGACTCCAGCAATCGCGTGTTCGATCCACGGCGAAGCCACATCGCGCCCGGGATTCTCCAGCCAGTAAACGCCCGATCGGTCTCCCTTGCGGTCCGAAAAAACGAGGTCGAGGTCGCCGTCGCCGTCCATGTCCGAGGAGACCAGCGACATCGTCCATCCGACCGGCCTCAACGGGTGGAACGTCCACTCCGCAAGCGCTCTCGGATCGGCCGGCGCCTGGAACCAGCCAATCTGCGACCCTCTGGACTTTCCTCCGGCGAAGAAGTCGATCCCATGACGGCCGTCGATCTGCGCGGGGAGCGCGAACATCCATCGCGTGACGTTCAGTGACGCGGGCAGTGGGGCGGTCGACCATGCCTCCGCATCGAGAAGACGACTGCGATCAGCAGGTGCCCAGGAAACGCGAACCTGCTGCGAATCCCCCTCGCAGCAACTGACCACCTCGCAGGCTCCGTCCCCATCGAGGTCGACGAGAACGGCGTCCTCGACGTCCCGGGCCGTTCCCACCGTCACGGCGGGCCACGGCTTTCGGACGCGCTCGGCGCCCGGATGAACCATCAGCCGAACGACACCCCCCTGTTCCCAGCCGGTCACAATGTCAGGCAGGCCGTCGCCGTTCACGTCTTTCAGTCGAGTGCCGTCCGCGCCTCGCGACGAATCGTCGATGACGTGCCGCTGCCACTGGGCAGTGGCATTCGCCGCCGGGGCGACGAAGAGCAGCAGCACGAAACAGCGGAACGACATGGGCGGTTCACTTCTCCGGAGCCGTCTGGAGCGACTGGACGAACGCGTCGTATTCGGCGGCCGGGCTGTGAGCCGTTCCCTCGTGGAACGCCGCCGCGAAGAGGAGCGTGAGCGGTTCGCCCGCCTTCACGACAATCCGGCTTCGCTCCCCCTGCTTCATCGCCGCCCGGCCGAAGGGATTGGCCACGAACACGCCGTAGTCGCGATTGTGCCACCAGCTTCTGCGGAAGTTGACTGGCCCGGACATCAACGTCACGCCACAGGGGACACCGTCGACGACTCCCGAATAGTCGCACCAGGCGGCTGGCTGTCCCCACGTTGCGTTCGCCGTCTGTTGTCCTTCACTGTTGCGGATCACACCGCCGTTCTTCTGCGTCATCTCCGTTGCAACGCGGGCCCCGAATCCCATTTCCTCCTGGTCTCCGAGGACGAGTTCACCCGAATCGGCCGACAAGGTCGTTTCCCATGTCAGCCGCCAGCCCGATGTCGATTCCCGGGCCGTCAGCCGATTGAGCATGCGTCCCAATGCTTCGCCCTCTTTCCCAACGAAGCGGCTTTCAGTCGTGAAGCGCACGATTCCGTTGTCGATCGCAGGGGGCTGCACGAACCGGAGATGTTCGATCCGTCCCTGATTGCGCCAGAAGTCGTGTCCGCTGATGTCACCGAACGCGAGCCAGATCCCGGGGTGCATGTCCGCGTGATCGGTGGCGTCTTTCCCTTCGACAGGAGGGTGGCGACGGGTGACCTGTCGCTGGCTTTTCAAGCGAACGTTGGCGACGTACGGCCTGCGGATCAGGGGATCGTCAAACACAAACTCAGCGAGCGGGCGGCCCGCTGCGGTGATCGTCAACCGGTCCGCGTGCTGCGCGAAGCCGAGCCCTTTCTCCGTCGCCTCGGGCTTGGCGGTTGGATCTTTGAAATCGGCGGCCGTGATGTTGGCCGCCGGCCCCCACATCAGCACCGCGACCGACCACGCGAGAAGCGAGAGGCCGGGCAGACATCTCGGCCGTTCAATCATTCAACGTGCTCCTGGAGGCAACGGGCGCCCACCAGATGGCGAACAGCCCCAGGCCGTAGATCATCGCACAGATGGTTCCGACACGGGGATAGTCGCCGCCGAGGGCCCGGAACAGAAATCCGACCGCGAGGACGCCGACCGCGGTCGCGAACCGGCCCGAGTTGAACGACAGCCCGGTTCCGGTGGCCCGGACGTGGGTCGGAAAGAGTTCGGGGAGGAACAACGCCAGCCAGCCGAAGAACAGCGTCGCCACGAAACCCTGGGCAAAGACGACCGCGTGAAACGCCGGCTCCAGAGGCGCGGTCCACTGGAACATCATCACGGTGAGGAGGCAGGAGCCGACGCTGATGAGCGCGTAGCTCAGCCGTCGTCCGAGCAGCGACGCCAGCTGTGCGCCGGAGAAGCTTCCGAGGGTCGCTCCGAGCGCCCACCAGCCCTGCGTGGCCGCCTTGTAACCCGAATTGGAGGCCCCGGCGATCTTGTCGGACCAGGGAATCATCCACTTGCTTGCCGCCCAGGCGCCGACCATCGGAATCGAGCTGATGACGATTCCCGCGAGCGTCAGCCGCCACAGCGACGGGCCGAACAGCTCGCGGATCGGAGTCGCCTGCCGCTTCACTTCTCCCCGGCTCACCAGCCATCGCGGCGATTCGGGAAGCGCGATGAGCACGAGGATTCCGAGGACGGCTGGGAGGCCGGCGAGCTGGAACACCCAGCGCCAGGTGTCGGGAGTGATCGGCCAGACGCGCGCCAGTTGCGAGAGCAGCAGGATGCCTGCGTTCAGTGCCGCGCTCATGACGCCTGAGACCATCGGACGCGATGCGTTCGGCCAGCATTCGGAGACGAGGGCGATCGCGTTGGGCCAGACGCCGCCGACTCCGAGGCCGACGAGAAACCGCAAGATCAGCATTTCTTCCTGCGTGCGGGCGAACGCCCCGAGGGCAGCGAAGACGGAGTAGCAGAGGATGCTGAGGCCCATCGCGCGCGTCCGGCCGATGCGGTCGCCGAGGCTGCCGAGCCAGATTCCGCCCAGCGCTGCCCCCAGCATGAGCGCCGCGGTGAATCGCGCGAACCAGTCGCCCCCGAGCGTGGGCGTATAAGACTCGCCGAGCAGGCTTCTGGAAATCGACAGCGACGCTACCGGCATGAGGCCGAGTTCGACGCCGTCAAACACCAGTCCGAGACTCGCGGCCGCCAGGACCGCGATCCGTCCGCCGGGGCTCAACGTGGGTCCGCTCATTCGGCCGTTGTTCCGCGAAGGACTTCGACAATCGAGCTGTTGTCCATTTCGCCGAGCCCGGCGGCGACGGCCCGTTCAAGGAGCTGGCGGTGGGTGTCAGTCAACGGGAGCGGGCGGCCGGCTGACTTTGCGGCTTCCAGCATCATGCAGACATCCTTCAGGTGCTGCGACAGCTTCGCCTGCACGCTGTAATCCCCTGTGATCATCTTGTGACCTTTCGTGTCCATCGTGCGCGACGAGGCAGGGCTGTCTTTCAGCACGTTCAGCGCTTCGGCCGGATCGACCCCGATGAGTTCGGCGAACGCCAGACCTTCGGCGAGCGCCGCGCGATTCAGTCCCAGTACGAGGTTGGTCACGAGCTTCATTTTTGCCGCGCTGCCACAACGGCCTGTGTGGAAGACCCGCTTTCCGAGGACGGGCCACAGGTCGGCGCAGGCCTCGAAGGCCGCTTTCTCGCCCCCGACCATGACGACGGCCTCCCCCTGGCGGATCTGTTCGCTCGAGCCCGAGATCGGAGCGTCGAGGTAGTTGACGCCCCGGGCCGCGAGGCGCTGCCCCATCGAGACGGAGTGTTCGGGAACGCCAGTTGTCGTGTCGATCAGGTACTGCCCGGGGCGCAATGTCGCATTCATCCGCGCGACGATCTCGGCCACGGCGTCGCTCGAAAAGAGGCTGATGACGACCCGCTCGCACGACGCGCCAGGATCATCGGACCACTCGGCTCCGCGCTCGATGAGGGGCTCCGCTTTCGAGGGAGTACGATTCCACACTCGAACGGCGTACCCCCGCTGGAGCAGCCGTTCCGAAATCGCGGTTCCGGTCAATCCCAGACCCACGACTCCGACCGGACCTTCTGTCATTGCCGGTTCTCCTGACAGTCCGTGTGCGCTCACGACTTCCGCTTCGCCGACTTGTCGGTCGCCAGATCAAAGTTGAACGTGTTCGCCCCCGGAATCACTTCGGCCTTCAACTCCGTCGCCGTGTTATACCGCGCCGGAAGCCTGATGGGCCTGGGGTTCTCCTCGGTGGGCCAGACGTTGATCTGCACTTCGTGCCCGCCGACGATCGCCCCTTTCTCCTTGCGGCTAAACACGAGCTCATACTCCCCCGCATCGTTCGTGAAGCCGATGGAGGTCGTGCCGACTCCGTCGTTCGGCTGGAACACGACATTCGCCTTCGGGAGCGGGCGTCCGTCGCAGCTCACGACGCCCGTTACCCCGGCGAGTTCGAATTCGGACTTGCTGCAGCCAGCCAGCGGAAGTCCGGCCATCAGCAATCCTCCCGCCAGGATTGTCCGGGACAACCCTCTCCCACGCCGCACACACGTCACAGCCATGGTCGCTCCCCCGCTTCGGAGTTCTGTTCCGCCCACTCACGCGTTGAACCGGCGCTGGTGAAGGTGGCGGTGACCTCGCCAGTGCGCTGGACATCGCAACCCCAGGCTGAAATGCACTGACGAAGCGGGTGCCGTCCTCAATTTCTCCTTAGAACTCGCCGACGGGCAGACCGTCCTCACGACGCAGCAGGCGCTGGTAGGTTCCCATGCGGGTGCTCGGTCCGGAGGCCGTCTGGTTCGTCGAATCGAAGTGGATGTTTTCGCTGATGAAGCCGACGTGTCCGTCGCCGAAGACGAAGTGAGCGCCCCCTTCGTGGCTGCTCCCGAAGGCCTTCTCGGCGTAGTCGTTTCCAGGATTGGGCGGGAAGTTGAGGCGGGCGTCGTTCTGGCAGGCGCCGAGGACCATTCCCGCAGCGCTGCGGCCGTCGTTGTCGTAGCGTGACACGCCGACCCATCCGCCGGCGGTGGCAATCCAGTCGCGTTCGCCGACCATGAAGGTGTTGCTCGAGCCATCAACCACGTCGCGCAGCTGGATGGAGCCGCTCGGCTGCATCATGCCCAGACCGTCGCGCGCCTGCGTGAGGTAGGTGTTGGAGTTGCAGGTTCGCGTTCCGGCGCAGGCGATGTAGTTGGAAGTTCCGACATAGGCCCGGTTGTCCGGGAAGTTCGGCCGGAACGAGCTGTCGAACTCGCGGGACGCGCCGTTGTTGTCGGCGGGGGCAATGTCGGTCGGGCAGCGGTAAGCCGGCAGGGGCGTCCGTGCCAGAATTGCGAGGGTCGGGCTCTGCAGCATTTCGGTCAGCGTTCTCGAACCGACGCCCATCTGGTTATAGAGCGGCCCCTGATCGAGGAAGGGGAGGATCAACGAGCCCCAGCCCCACGCGGCCCTTGGCCCGCTGCCGACGACCGGCACGCCGGGGTTCACGTTGTGGACCATGGCCGGCGGGAGCATGCGATGCACATCCATGTAGTTGTGCATCGCCAGCCCGATCTGCTTGAAGTTGTTGCGGCACTGCGTCCGGCGGGCGGCCTCGCGGGCCTGCTGCACGGCGGGCAGCAGGAGTGCAATCAGGATCGCAATAATCGCGATCACCACGAGCAACTCAATCAGCGTGAACCCTGGTCGACGAGCGCGGCGCCACATGGATCATCTCCCCCGAGGTGAAAACCGGATCAGCGATGAACATTCGAAACGTCACAAGGTGAAATCGAGAACGGCACGACACGCGTCCTGCCATTCGTCAGCCAGCTCATTGCCTCCCACATGTCTGAACTGACAGGTCCCTTCTGAAAACTGACGAGCCCTGCACGAGGTTCCCAGGACTGCACGGTCCGGGTGGGAAGTCAGTTGGAACCGAGGCGTGCGGAAACCGGCTTCCAGTCGGGCAGCGACAGGTTGCAGCGATAATTCGAGTCGTTGCAGTCCGGGTTGCGTTTCGGGGCGTAGATCCGGTCGCCGGTGAACGGACGGTCCTGCGTGTAGATCCAGACGCGGTCCTGGTCCCACAACACGATCTCGTCCCGCGCATCCCCCGTCATGTCGCGCACTTCCGCGCACAGGTCGGGATGCCCGTCGTCGGGGAAAATCACGGCGCGCCGCAGCGAGCCATCAAGCAGTCCCCCTTCGCGAACGTTCCCCGACAACAGGACGAATTCCTGTCCGTCTCCCCGCCAGTTGACCGGCAGCATGGGGCTGCCGCAGTGATGCGGTTCCTCCTGCTGCAGCAGTTCGCCTTCGTGGTCGAACAGTGAAACGATTCCCGGGTTCTTCCAGAAGTTCACTGTCATGAACTGCAGGCCGGGGAGGTCACGACGGAACTTCCCGACGGCCGCCGCCTGAGCATGGCCGACGCGGACGTGCCGCTCGATGAGTCCCCGGTGATTGATGACGATGAAACCTTCATCACTCCCGCAGTAATACGCTTTATGCGGTTGCTTCGGGTCGCCCGAGAAATTGCCGACGACGATCGAATCGGCGTGATCCTTGAAGGCCGGGTCCGCGCTCCATAACTGCTTCCCCGCCCCGTCCCACAGCGCGTATCCGATGGCCAGGAGGTCCCTGCCTCCTTCTCCCCCTGGGAACGCGTACGGGTAATGGCCCGTCATCCCCTGCCCCTTCCACAGCGGCTTCAGGTCGCTGTCATACACCCAGAAGTTCCAGTAGCGGTCCTTCACCACGATCTCGCCGCGGTGTCCCCTGCCCGAGAAATCGACGAAGGCCAGACAGTCCGCGCTGCTCACGTTCGTCGGCCACTTGTCCGGCACTTTCTGGTTGACTGCCGGATAGCTTTCGACCCGTGGCGTGTCGGCCGACTTCAGGACTTCGCCCGTCCTGCCGTCCAGCACGAGCAGTTTCTTTTCGCTGGCCACGACGACTTCATTCTTTCCATCGCCATCGAGGTCATGAACCTGGAACGGCGTATCGCTGGTGAGCAGCCCCTTCCCGGGGTCCGGTTCGCCGCGCTGCCAGAGGATTCTCCCGTCGGACGTGAGGGCCGTCATGCAGCCGATCTCGACTGCTTTGTCGTCCGGAGTCTGGGGAATGTTCTGGGCGATGAGAATGTCGAGCGAACCGTCGCCATCGAGGTCTCCGAACCGCATGTTGCGTCCGGCGCCGAAACGCGGAGTCGAGAACTTCTTCCACAACTTCGGCTGCGGATTCTGCGCCTGCAGCTCTTTGAGGTCCTGGTTCCGCGTCGCGATCGTGCGCGCGATGGCGTCGCTGGCCTCGGATGTGGCGGTCACGCGGAAGTCCTGGAAACGGGCCTGCACGTTCGCCGTGATCCCTGTTTTCCCGGAGAGCAACTCGTCGCTCGTCGCTTTCACGACCAGCACGTCATCCACATAGGCCCGGATCTCGGGCCCGCGGTTTTCCACCTTCAGCCGGTACGCCTGATCGGGCTTGCTGGCAAAGTCGGCCGCGGCCAGTTCCCGGAAGCGGCTGACCCGGAACTCGTCTTCAAGCGGCATACGGATCGCCAGCCGCGCTTTCCCCTCCTGCAGGCTGAACAGGTAGTGATGGCGGTTGGTGTGGTAGCGGAACACGAGGCCCGCGATGTCGTCCGTCGCCTTCGGCGTCATCGTGACTTCGACGGTGTAGTCGCTCCACTCCGGCTCGCCCGTGACGAACAGCGGGGCGAACAGCCGGGCCATCATCCGGCCCCCCTTCGTCGGGAGGATCTGGTCGAGATAAGGCTTCCCGTCGTCCGAGCCGGCCGCCCAGCAGTCCATGTAGCAGATGGAATTGCCCCAGGGCCCCAGAGGGACGCCGCGATTCGCCAGGTAGTGATACTCCTGGATCGCGCCGTTAATGAAGCCGAGGGGGCGGGAGAGCATCCCGGGGGGAAACCGGGAAAAGTCATCCCGGAACAGCTCGACCGTCGCCTCGCGG
Organism: Caulifigura coniformis; assembly: GCF_007745175.1. Classification (GTDB taxonomy): domain Bacteria; phylum Planctomycetota; class Planctomycetia; order Planctomycetales; family Planctomycetaceae; genus Caulifigura; species Caulifigura coniformis. Next base: position 6,703,850 of record NZ_CP036271.1, read on the forward strand.
TTCGCGCCCGACGGAGGCGTCCCCGGTTCCGCGGCGCGGGCGGGAATGCTGGTCCATGTTCCCAGCGTGACTGCCAGCAGAGAAATCCAGTTCAAGCGCATGTCGTTCCCGCGAGCTGAAGGATCGAATGGAAATCAGAATTGTCAGCAGTCCAGGTGGTCGATGACCGCCCGGGCCATGTCGGTCGTCGAATTGTTTCCGCCCAGATCGGGTGTTCTTGTGGGGGTGTGCCTGAGCATCCGCTCGACGGCGGTTTCAATCCGGCGACCGACGGCGGTCATCTCGGAGTCGTCGTGCCGCTCTCCCAGCCAGTCGAACATCATGGAGGCCGACAGGATCATTGCGAGCGGATTGGCGATGTTACGTCCTGCGAGCGTTGGGGCCGATCCGTGCGAGGGCTGAAAGAGGGCGCGGCCGTCGCCGATTTCCGATGAGGGCGCCATTCCGAGTCCGCCGACGATGCCGGCCCCGAGGTCGGAGAGGATGTCTCCGAACTGGTTCTCCATCATCAGCACGTCATACGCGGCGGGATCCTGGACGAGGAAGAGGCTCATGGCGTCGACATACGCGCAGTTGGCCGTCACCCGTGGGTGACGCGCGGCGACCTCGAGAAACACCTTTCGGAAGAACGCGAAGCTGCGAAACACGTTCGCCTTGTCGACGCAGGTGACCGATCTCCGCCCGTCGAGCGGCCGTCCGTTTCTCCGCGCCGCGAGCTGAAACGCGTACTCCGCGACGCGCCGCGTCCCTTCCCGCGTGACGACGAGCGTGTCGGTGGCCACCTCGTCGTTGACGAGGCATCCCCCGCCGAACGAGGCGAACAGCCCTTCGAGATTCTCCCGGATGATGACCAGATCGATTCCGGCCTCCGCCGTGTTCAGCGGAGACTTCACTCCCGGGTAGAGCTTGACCGGGCGAACTCCGGCATAGAGACCCAGCGCCCTCCTGAGGCCGACCATCATGTCGGGCTGCACTTCCGTGCCGTCGGGCTTGCGGACGTCCGGCAGGCCGATGGCCGCCAGCAGCACGGCGTCCGCGCGGCAGCAATCGGCGAGCACTTCGTCCGGGAGCGCCTGGCCGGTGCGGCAGTAGCGATCGGCCCCCGCGTCGTGCTCGTCATATTTCAGCTGCACGCCCCTCAGGCCGCGCGTGGCCGCCTCCACAACGGACAGGGCCGCTTCCGTGATCTCCGGTCCGATGCCATCTCCCGGAAGGACGGAGATCCGGTATCGCCTGGCCATGGTCGCGGCCGTTGGCTCCGTTCTCGTCGCGACCGCACCTGTCATGTTCGGGCTCATGAATCAGCTCGATGGAAAAGCGGACCTGTTGAACTCGCTCACGAACTCGTACGCCACCGCCCGAACCGGGCAACCATCGCCACGGGAGATCCGCAGCGGAAACGCCATGAACTCCACAACGTCGCTTTGAAGCTGATCGAGATGCGCCAGCCCTTCGACGATGCACACGTTGCCGCCCAGCAGGATCCGGTGGACTTCGGTCAGCTCCCGCATGTCGTTCACATCCGCGACGGACGGGGGCTCGACTCCCACCAGCGCCACGCCGCGATCGACCAGCCACTGTGCCAGCTCCGCCGAGATCCGCGGCAGCCCGTTGCGGTAGTCGTCGGTTCCAAACCGCTTGTGCCAGTCCGTCCGCAGCAGCAGGCGGTCGCCCGGCCCGATGAGGTCAGCCACCACGCCGAAGTCGTCGACCGTCAGCAACTGTTTCGGAGCCGTGGGCGTCAGGTCGATCACGCGCGCCGGACCGCAGCAGACTTCCAGCGCCTGCTCATCGATCGTCGCCCCTTCAGCCAGGAAATGCCGCGGCGCATCCATGTGCGTTCCGCAGTGCGAATAGAGGGTGAGCGTCGTCGCGTTCCAGCCGTCCCGTTCGAGTGTTCGAAAATCCGTCACCGAAGCGTTCGGCAGCGATTCGTCGATCCGCAGTGACAGATCGACGAACCGCCGCGAACCGCTCCTCGCTCCGCCGGGTGCGACGGGCCGGTTCTCCCTGGCCGACTGGTAGACCGCTTCGACCACGGCCAGCGTCTTGAGATATTCCGCGCCGTTCGTCTCGAACTCCGCGCCCGAGTTCAGGCAATCGATGAAATGCCGCTGCGTGAAATAGACGCAGTCGCCACCGAAGCCACGGTCGACGTGCGTGTACGCGTGTGTCGTCTCCCGTCCCCCCAGGGGCTGGACCGTCAAACCGCCATCGGACGCCAGCCGGATCGATCCGCCGTTTCCCTCGACCAGCATCTCGCCGAAGGTGTAGCGCGGGTCGGCCGCCGTGCTGTCGTTGAACCGGTTCGCGTCCCACACCGCGACCGCTCCCCCCTTCATTCGGAACGTCAGCAATCCCGTGTCTTCCCCGGCGATGACGTCGTTCAGCCGTCGCAGCACGCTGTACGTCTCGACGATCTCGCCGCCGAGGAAACGGAACAGGTCGATGAGGTGGACTCCCGTTTCGTGCACCAGCAGTCGCGGCATGTCGCGGAAATAAGGCTGCCGCGCGAGATAGGCGTCCGGTCCCCAGCCATCGCCGAGGCGGGTCCGCATCGTCAGCGAATGCAGCCGGTCTCCGACGGCCCCCACGTCGATCAACCTTCGGATCTCGCGATGCCACGGCTGGAACCGGAAGTTCTCATGCACCATGAACCGCACGCCGCGGCGCGCGGCTTCTTCCACGATCCGCCGTGCCGTCCGGTAATCCGGGGCCAGCGGCTTCTGGCAGATGATGTTCAGCTGTGCTTCGGCCGCCTGTTCGACCAGCGCGCGATGGCTCGCCGGTGGGGTGATGATGTCGACGAAATCGACAGGGCCCAGCTTCAGCGCCTGGGACAGGTCTTTCACCGCATGACGAATCTCGAACCGCTTCGCCGCCTCCCTCGCCCTGGCCTCATCGACATCGCAGAGCGCAACGATCTCGACATCCTCCATCCGGCGCCAGGCGTCGAGATGGAACTGGCTGAAATAGCCAGCCCCGATGCAGATCCCGCGGCGGCGCGTCATGAGTTCGCCTCCACGGATTTCCGGGGATCAATCCCCATCCAGGCCGCGACCGCCAACAGGTTCAGCGCGGCCGCGACGTAGAAGAACGTGCGGTCCGAGCCGGTCCAGAGCTGGAGATACGGAAAGGCGATCCCGGTGAGGAACGAGCCCAGGTTGCCCGTCATGTTCATCACGCCCGACATCAACCCGGCCCGCCGCCGGCCGACATCAATGCAGACCGACCACGAGGGGGCGAGAGTCATATCCGCGCCGAACACCGCGACGCTCAGCCACGCGACCGCGGAGATTGCCGAGCCGGCCGCCGCGCACCCCGCCACGCCGACGGCCGCCAGCACGAAGCCGATGATCGCGGGCCAGCGCCGCGAGCCTTCCCACTTCCCTCTGCGGTAGATCGAGTCGACGAGCCAGCCCGCGAACCAGTTCCCGATGGCGCCTGCCACGAACGGCGCCGCCGCCAGGAAGCCGGCGTGCGTCGACGTCAGCTGGTACGTCTGCTTCAGGTGCGGGAACAGCCACGTCAGGCAGAAGAAGAAGGTGAAGTTGCTGCAGAAGTACTGTGCGCTCAGGAGGTACAGGTTCGCCGATCGTGAGAACGGAAGCAGCGAGGTTGCTCCTGCATCGTCACTCCGGCCGGCGCGCTGTCGGTCGGACGCGATCAGCGCCAATTCCTCCGTCGTGATTCCCGGATGGTCGGCCGGATCGTTCCGGAACCATGCGAACCAGGCGATCGCCCACACGAACCCGATCACCATCAGCAGCACGAAGCTACCCCGCCATCCCAGTGCATCAATCAGCAGCCCCATGAGCGGCAGCGCGAAGGCCGCCCCGAGCCGGCCTCCTGAAAAATTGATTCCCTGCACGAGGCCCCGCTCGCGCATCGGGATCCAGGCATACACCGCCCGCGCAATCCCCGGGAACGCTCCCGCCTCCCCTGCTCCGAACAGGAATCGAACCACGAGCAGCGATATCAACCCCGTCGCCGCGGCCGTCAGCCCGGTGAAGATCGACCAGAACACGACCACCAGCGTCAGCACCAGCCGCGGTCCATAGCGATCCGCCAGCCAGCCTGATGGCGCCTGGAACAACGCATACCCCAGCGCGAACGCCGACATCACCCAGCCCATCTGCTCGCGGCTGAGGTCCAGCTCTCCCGACAGCGGCCCTTCCGCGGCCGAGATGCAGACCCGATCCACATACAGCAGGAGCGACAGGCTGAACGTGCCAACGACCAGCCACGCCCGCTTCGGAAGCGGAGTCGCCATTCGTTGCTCGACGGTCAGTTCGTTCGACATCAGGTCTACCGACGCTCGGTGTCTGTTCTGCTGTGTCCGCTCAACTGTCTCCACAACTGTGTCCGCGGGATCTACGGAACCTTCGTCACCGCCGCCGCAGGAGGCGGCGACACGTTCTTCGGCGCACTCCCCTCCAATGTCACGACAGCGATCCAGTCCTTTTCCACGTCGCTCGGCGGAGTTCCCAGGTCGCTGAACGCCCCTTTTCCCTCAATGCCCGGGATCGTTCCGGCCCTTAGCTTGCCGCCCCGCCGCGGATTGAACCACTCGACGCGATAACGGGCCTCCGGCAGCCACAGCCGGAACTCTTTCTCACCCCCCCGCCACTGCAGGGCATAGAGATGCCCCGGTTTGGCGAAGCAGCTGGTCTCGGGCGATCCGACGTATTGATCGGCCGATGCCATCTCCGTGAACGGCAGGTGCTTCTGGAAGAACTCGATCGCCGTCGTCGTCTGACGCCACATGTTGTCGCGACTGCGGAAGTCTTCCAGGTTGATGTCGTTGTGCGCGAAGTTGTAACCGAACAGCCATTCCACACCGGCCCCGCCCGACAGCAGGTGTCCCCACAGGTGGTCCTTCCGCACATCGTCGTGGTTGAAGTCGTCTTTATCGGGCTTCACTCCCGTGTTCGCCGGCCCGATCTCGTCCAGGCAAACGACCCACGGCCGCCCCGCCTCGGCCGACCGCCGGATCCATTCCTTCGTCCAATGCCGGGTCTTGTTCGTCTGTAGCGACGCTCCATCGACATCGGGATCGCCCACAAGCGCCGAATAGACGCGCTCGATGTCGCGCGGGAACGTATGCACGACGACCATGTGTCGATACGGGTCATGCTGGTGGAAGTACCTGCAGAACGCCTTCTGCTGTTCGGTCGTGTTCGTGTTCTCTTCCCCCAGGTTCCAGGTGATCGCCGGATGGTGTCCGAACCGGGCGATCAGTTCGCGGAAGTACAGACGCCGCGTGGGTCCCAGGTCCCCGCCATCCAGCAGCTGGTCGTTCTCCTGCTCCTGCAGCACGAAATGCTGCATCATCCCGAGCTGGTCCATGTAGTCGAAAATGACTTCCCACTGGTCGAGCTTGCTGCAGTCGTAACGCACGCGTTCGTCCATCGAGGTCCACGGCCAGACGTCCTTCCCGTCCCCTTTGACGTTCATCGTCAGCATGTAGACCGAGTTCTGCCCGACCGACGCCAGGTAGTTGAGCGCCCCTGTGAGATTGCCTCCCCGACCATCGCGCCAGGTCGGGTCGCTCGCCCGCGCATCGAGCGCGTGCGGCAGGTAGCGGTGCGTTGGCTTGGTCTGGTCGAACTCGTAGTACGCCAGGAAGTTCTCCGGACTGTCGACGCCTCCCTTGAGGAACCACGTCCCGTCCCCGGCAAACTTCAGGTACCGCTGTCCCACATAGTCGAGCGTTCCCCTTCCCCGGAAATCGGGGGCCTGCTTGTCGCTCGGACCGCATTCAAACGACCCGCTCGCGCCATCGAACGCGGTCGCGATCCCGGCGGCCGCATCATCGGAAACCGCCACTTCCGGTCCCGACCGGAACGAGGCCTTGTAAGTCCAAGTGCCGGTCGACACGGGCCGGAAATGGACCCGCCAGCAGTTGCCGCTCTCCGCTCCGCTGTTGGCCGCATCGCCATCGGCCGCAAAGTAGCCCGGAACAACCAGGCTCTTGTCGCCGTTGGAGAAGGTCACGTTCAGGCGGTAGTCGAAGAAGGGGTTGGGCGTCGCCGCTTCGGAAGTGTCCGGCCCGCGGAACGTCAGCGTCACCCGGTGCCACTGCTTCCGCTCGCCCGAGATCACCACCCCTTTCTGTTCAAGCGATTCCTCGACATGCCGTTTCGCCGGCGTCTTCGCCGTCTCCTGCTTCACGAGCTGACCGGCCCATGCAATCAGCCGCAGCCGCTGGTTGATGACGGAATCGCGCTTCCCCGCTTCCGACTTGCCCCAGTCCCCCTGCGCGCAGATCACGGCCAGCCCCAGGCCCGGCATCATGACGGAGTTGTTTCCCGCATGTCCCAGGCTCATCACCGTGTCGGCCGGCGCATCGGGCCAGAACCGCTGGTCCGGATGCTGCGGGCCGGTCGCGTTGAACCACCAGTTGAACCCGTAAACGCCCGGACCGGCGGTCGAGAAATGATCCGAGCCTCCCCCATACGAGGCGATCTTGAGGTAGTCGTCGGTCTCCGCGGGAACGGTGTTCGGCAGGGAGTTCGGAACCTGCGGCTTCATGTTGTCGACGAAGTACTGCGCGGGGAGGATCTCTTTGCCGTTCCATTTCCCGTGATTCATCCACAGCAGCACGATCCGTGAAAAGTCGCGCACGGACGCGCTCAGTCGCCGGTTCGTTTTGCGAAACGTAAGCCCATCTTCCAGCTGCAGCGCGCCGAATCGCTCGGAGGAGTTCGCGCACGCATCCGGGTCTTCCTGGAACACCTTGTCGAACAGCGTCTTCTGGTAGAGCTGGATCGCGAAGTCGTTATAGGCCCACGCCGCGCCCGGCGCCTCGGGACGGGCATAGCCGCTCGTCATCGATGCCAGGTGACGGAACGTCATCGACTGGTCCTTCGGCGAGAGCTCCCACCCGAAGTCCGCGATCTTGGCGTCGGGCGAAGCGACCTTCCCTTCCTTCATGGCAAACATGAGCAAGGTCGACAGCACTGGCTTGGCCGACGAATACCAGTCGCTCTTCTCGGCCTGGTCCCCCCAGCTGTGAACGAGCCGTCCGTCTTTGAGGATGCAGCCCCGCCCTCCCAGCGACTGAGCCACGGCCTCCAGCCGCTCCTCGCTGAGGCCAACCTCGGCCGCAGAGGTCGGCGTCCAATGAGCGCCGGGATAGTGCGTTTCACCGGCAACAAGCTGCGCCCCTTGCATTGCAACCAGGACCATCATCAACGCGATCAGGCGATCCATTGTGTCGTTCTCTTGTTCAGTCGATCGGGATGCCAGGCAGACTTCGCCGTTACTTCGTTCGCGAGACTGTTCCTGCAGCCTCTGCTCCCCCATCCTTCAATCGCGCGGCCCGCCAGGCCGGATAGGTTGTCTTCAGAAAATGGCTCGCGTAGCCCCCGTACCACGAATAGCCAGTCCGACGTTCCCGCTCGACTTCGGCAAGCGATTTGACCCGCAGCCCGTCACGATTCGCCAGGACCGGCTCATTCGTTTCGAGGTCATAGAATCGCGCCCACAACACCGGGGCCGTCGCGTCCTCAATAGCGACTACGTCATCGCGGCTTGTGTGGTTTTGATAGCGGATGGTCTCCGCTTCGACGCGAACGATCCGCAGGCCACGAATCTGCGATTCTTCGAGCCACCGCGCACCGCCCTCGATGGCCGCCTCCATTTCTGCCGTCGGAGTGTCAAAAGACATCAGGTATTCCAGCACCCCCACCGTCTCGCTACTGATCAGCGCGGGCAACTCATAACTTCGCCCTTGCGTCGGCTTGAGCGTGATCTCGTCATACTGTGAGGCCCAGCCCGTCAGGACCCCGTTGCGTTTCACCTGGAGCGCCAGCAGGCATCGATCGCCACGTTCAACCGCCTCGCCGACTCGGGCGGCGAGTTCGGGAGGCAATGCCTGAAAAGGTTCACGGCGGTCCGCCGCCCGGTGCAATGTCGTCAGAACGCCGACCATCACGCCATCCACAATCGTGACGTGCGGACGATAGTCTCTCTTGTTTGGCCAACTATGCGGCCATCCGCCGTGCGGATACTGCGCTTTCAAAAGGAATTCGAGACCTCGAACCGCCGCGTCGCGATGTCGCTCGTTCCGGGTGACAGAATAGGCCCATGCGAGGAATTCCGTGTTGGGATACGACGCGTGGTTGTCGAGGCTGGTGTCTTCCCGCCAGTGCTCCTCAGCGGTCTCACGTCGCTCGTCCGGCGTGAGGATTCGGAGAGGATCGAAGTTAGGGGGCCAGCCCCCGTTCGCCCGCTGGTGGAGCAGCAGATTGTCCGCGATTTCGCGCGTCTGCTCTTCGCGATATCGCGCATAGTCCGTCCGGTTCGATTGATCCCGGTAGTGTTTGATCCCATCGCGAAATCCGCTCTGCCATCGCACGACGTCATCTTCGGCGTCAGCGACACGGACAGGCGCAGTCGACGCGATTGCCAATGACAGCGCAATGCACCGGATCCACCAGACGCACTGGCAAGCGAACTCCGTCCATAAGGATTCTGCTCCGCGCGTCACATCTCCTCCCCCAGACAGGCTGTCGCTCAAAGGAAGAACCTGGCCGCACAGATCCACCTCCGGGCGTCAATCCGGCCGCGTTTTCAGAATTCTCCGATCGGCTGCCCGTCATTTCGAGCGAGGAGCCGTTCCCAGGTGGAATCGATCACACCGTCTGTCCTCAGCGTCTGGATGGACTGGTCCATGTCCGCGTCGAGATTCTCGTTCACAAAGCGGACCGAACCGTCTCCCAGCACAAAATGCGATCCACCCGTATGGCGGCTGCCGAATACGCGCCGGGCCGTCGCCTGGCTTCCGCCGGGAGCTGGCCAGTAGGCGGTGAAGTTCAATTTGTACCGTCCGCAGCCCATTGCGTCGGCCAGACCTTTCTCGGAGTTTTGCCGAACTCCGCGCGTTGCCAGAACGACGCCCGCATTCAGCGTTTGCGAAGACGCGTTCGTCGTGTGCATCTGCCAGCATCGCTCCCCCACCACCGCTGTATTGCTGGTTCCGTCGGTCATGTCTCGAAATGAGATGGAGCTGTTCACGAAGAAGACGCCATTGGCCGCGCCGGATGGAGCGCCGGGATTGCGCCGGAGCTCGCCGCTGCTGTTCACGCCAACGTAGCTCGACAGCGCGGTCGACTGCTTTGTGGTGTTGGTGACTCCGATGAACTGTCGCGCCGAGTTGAGAACTGGCCCGGTGTCCGTCGGGCAGCGGAAGGCCTCCATGGGCTTCTGCATCGCCTGAAGGTTCGCGGGGATGTCCAGCGATTGGGGCATCGGCAGCCTGCCAATATCGAGCTGATTGAACAGGGGAGCCTGGTCAATCTGCGGCAGCAGGAACGCGCTCCAGGCCCAGTTCCCCGTATCGATGTCCACGTTCTGGTCTCCGGTGGTGGGATCGGGATAGATCTGTACACAGCCCGGCGGGAAGCTCTTGTGGACATCGGCGTAGTTGTGCAGCGCCAGCCCCAACTGCTTCAGGTTGTTTTTGCACTGGGTGCGCCGGGCCGCCTCGCGGGCCTGCTGCACAGCCGGCAGCAGCAGTGCAATCAGGATCGCGATGATCGCGATCACCACCAGCAGCTCAATCAGCGTGAATCCGAAACGACGTCGCGCAGTCGACATGCGAAACCTCCGATAACGGGAAGCGAAACGACGACGAGAAACGCATTCAGCCCGGCTGGTCCGCCGCGGAGCGTGCCTTTCGACCAGCGGTCCTGTCAGAGCCCGCGAAACGACGACGCAGCACTACCGCTTCCGCTTGCGCGTGTTCTTCTGATAATCGGCCTCGGCTCTGTCCTCGTCGGCCAGCCGGGCCTTGTCCTCGGCATCCTGCGCTGCCTGTTGATCTGCCGTCAGCGTGTCCGGCGGACGCCCGGAACAACCCGAGAGCGCCGCTCCGGCGACGAGCATCACGCTCAACCTGCGCCAGTGAGATCCGGTCATCAGCATCGCCTTCTTGAGTGCGGAAAGAGGCTGTTGCTTGTAATGTCGGAGGAGTCGCGCCGGCGTCGTCCAGAAGTAGAGAATGACTTCGGCGCGTCAGTGATTGTCTTTCGCTGCACACCTATTGCCGATGAGATTTTGCGTATTTTTCATGCGACTTTCCGTTCGCGTGGAGATGAAATCGGCCTTAACTGGCGAACAGCATGGCTCGGACGAGGCGTCGGAAGAATGTTGCTCTGCTCGTGGAGTCGTCCAACCGTTATGCGCGCGAGCTGCTGCATGGCATCCACAGCTTCATCCGTGAACGGTTCTCGTGGTCGATCCAGCTCACCGAACAGGGGCGTGGGCAGCTTCCGGTGGCTTGGCTGAAGAACTGGTCGGGAGATGGCATCATTGCGCGGATCGAGACCGAGGAAATCGCCGAGGCCGTTCGGGCCAAGAAGGTCCCCACCGTCAACGTCAGCGCCACGGGGCTGATGCCGGAGGCAGTCAGCGTCATTTCCGACAGCAGGCTCGCGATGCAGCTGGCCGTCGATCACCTGCTCGAACGGGGTCTCAAGACCCTGGCGTTCTGCGGCGACGCCCGGTTTCCCTGGGCCCACTCGCACGCCCAGAATTTTCAGCAGCACGCCGACGCCAGAGGAGCCGCCTGCTTTCTCTTTCCCGTCAACGTGGAAGACGCGCACCACCCGGATCGCGAACGGACGCGCCTCGCCGCCTGGCTGAAGAAGCTGCCCAAGCCTGTCGGCGTCGCCGCCTGCTACGACGTCCGCGGACAACAACTGCTCGAGATCTGCCGTGAGCTGGGGCTCCAGGTTCCTGAGCAGGTGGCCGTCATCGGCTGGCACAACGACGAACTGCTCTGCGACCTGTGTGATCCGCCGATGTCGAGCGTGATTCCCAGCGCCCGGCGGGCCGGGTACGAAGCAGCCCAGATTCTCGATGACCTGATGGCCGGAAAGTTCATCGAGCCCGGCACGCGGATGATCGCTCCGCTCGGGGTGGCGACGCGGCAATCGACCGACGTCGTCGCCGTGAACGATCCCCACGTGGCCGCGGCCGTCCGGTTCATCCGTGACCATGCCTGCGACGGAATCACGGTCAGCGACGTGGTGCAGGCGGCCGGCACCTCGCGCACGCTGCTGGAGCGGAGCTACAAGAAGGCGCTCGGGTCGACGATCCACGACGACATTCTGAACGTGAGGATCGACCGGGTGAAACGACTGCTGGCGGAGACCGATCTCAGCCTGCGCGTGATCGCCGAGCGCACGGGCTTTGAATATCCGGAATACCTCAGCGTCGCCTTCCGCAAACGAACCGGGATCAGCGCCCGCGACTTCCGGCTGGAAGCGAAGGGGTGACGGGCTTTTCGTGGGCGAAAAAGTTCACCACAGAGACACGGAGGGGCGGAGAAGAGGGAGTTCGCGGCTTAAAGGGCTGACCTCCGGTGAAGCCTCAGCCCCCACTGAAGAAAAGGAGCAGTCAATCTCCTCGGCGACCATCCTCTTCAAGCCGAGTTCTTCTTCTTTCTCCAATCCTCTCCGCAACGACAGAGAGTCTCTCCAAGCGATCTCGCAGCGCCGCTGCCCCCTCCTTCCTTCTCCTCAAAAAAATCCACTCGCCATTCAACGGAGCCTCATCCCTCCACCCGCAATCTCCCTCTTCTCCCCTTCTCTGTGTCTCTGTGGTAAACCCTTCCTGAAGCCTACTCCGCGCGGGCGGTGATTCTTTCGATCAGCCGCGGGACGTACTCCCGCATTCGCTGGGGCGTTCCTTCCGGCAGCGGGCTGTTCGCCTTGAGCTGGGCGACCACGTCGGCCGGCAGCGGGCTGAGCTGGTCAATCGAATTCAGCGCGAGAATGGCCGTCACGACGCCGTGGCCTCGTGGATTGGAAAGTTCCGTGAGGACCGGCAGTGCCGCCCGGCGTCCTTCGGCTCCGCAGAACCGGCCGAGCGCTTCGGCCGACGCGATCCGCACACTGGCTGACGGATCGGACAGAAGCGACGTCAGTCGCGACTTCTCAGCGGCCACCGCCGATTCTCCCTGGCTCATCAGCCCCAGCACGGCCCAGTACCGGCAGGCCGGAATCGACGATTCCAGCCCCTTCCGATTCTTGACGGCCGCTTCCGCATCGGACTTTGCGGGGACAAGGATCTGGTCCAGGAGCGCGGGAAGCCAGGAGGAGGCGGTTTCGGCCAGCATCACCGGGGGGCGGCCATCCGCCAGGTCGTGCATCTCGCACTCCGGCAGGAGTCCAAGGTCGCACGACTCCTTCAAATGGACACCCAGCGCCTCGACCAGGCGATCGCCGATCCGGCGTCCCTCCGCAGTCGACACGAGATTGTTCACTTCATCCGGGTCGTTCTGCAGGTCGAACAGTGCTTCAGCCGGTTTCGGAAGGAAGAACGCAGCGTGCTGCGGAGGAAGCCCCCCCTTCTCGAACGCCGCCCGCCAGGCCTGCACACCGGCCTGCCGGTACATGTAGGCGAGGTAACCTCCCTGCGGTTTTTCGGGAATGAAATTGCGGACATACACGTAGCGTCCATCCGTCACACTGCGCACAACGTCGACCCGTTCATCCATCCGCCCGCGATAGCCAAACAGGTACTTCCGCGGCTCCGCGTTGAACTTTCCGAGGAACGGCTGCCCCTGCATGTTGGCCGAAGGCTTTACGCCGCACAGGCTGAGCAGCGTCGGTCCGAAGTCGACGAAACTCACGAGGCGCGGCGTCTCGCCGCCGGGCACATAGTCTGCCGGGCGCAGGTGCTTGAACTTCTCCGGAACGTGGAGCAGGAACGGCACGTGCAGGCCGCTGTTGAATGGGACGCGTTTGCTCCGCGGGAGTCCGCAGCCATGATCCGAGTAGAACCACACGATGGTGTCCTCGGCGAGTCCCGCGTCGGCCAGTTCCTTCAGCCGCTCGCCGACGAATGCGTCCATCGTGGTCGCGTTGTCGTAGTACTGAGCCCAATCCTCGCGGATCTCGGGAAGGTCGGGCTGATACGCGGGGACCCGCACTTTTGCGGGGTCGTGCGTCAGTTCCTTTCGCTTATGGACGCCGCTCTCGTGGGTGACCGTGTTGTTGAAGACCGCGAAGAACGGCTTTCCATCGGGACGGTTTTTCCAATGCGCCTTGTTCGAAGAGTCGTCCCACGCCTTGCCGTTGGGGACGACGTTGTAGTCGGTCTTCGAGTTGTTCGTGCAGTAGTAGCCGGCGTCGCGGAGGACCTGGGGGTAAAGCTTCCAGTCGGGCGGGAGCTTCACCTCGCTGCGCATGTGCTCGGCCCCGAGCGAGGTCGCGTACATCCCGGTGATCAATGTCGTCCGGGCCGGTGCACAGACCGGGGCGTTGGACCAGCAGGTTTTGTAGCGGAGACTCTTTGTCGCAAAGGCGTCGAGGTGGGGCGTCGTGGCGAAGGTGTCGCCGTAGGGCCCGATGATGGGGCTCAAGTCTTCGCAGGTGATCCAGAGCACATTCGGCCTGGACTCCTCCGCGGCAGAGGCCGGTCCGGCCAACAGAGACAGCAGGACAAAACTCAGGGCCAGTCTCATGGATCAGTCCTCGATGGCGGCGCGCGGGAATCGAGGGAACAGCTTACCGCAGTTGGGATTCGAGGGCACGGTGCCCGGTACTCGGGCAGGGCTGGTCACTTCTTCAAGATGGGCCAATTCATCGTTGGGTTGCGCCGTTGCCGCAAAATGACCTGCGGTGACGAGAGACGACCGACTGTGAAAAAGTGACGCGTCCCGCCCCAATCCCCACCCGCCAACGCACTCCCGACTCCCGACTCCCGACTCCCGAGTACCGAGTACCGGGCCCCCCCGCGCAACCGCCCCCGTCATAGTGGAGGATCCCATGAACACAACCACCACCAACCCGTCGTCACACAACTCGGCCCGGCCGGCTCCCTGTCCGCACCACCCACGCTCTCCCGATCCTTCCACTGAACTTCCGCAGGAAAAGAGGGCGAGGAGTACAGGACCACCCACACAACGCGCCCTCCTTGCTCCCCTCGACGTCAAACACCTCCGCAGTGGTCCCGATCCCTGCCCGTGCCTGAGAGTTGCGCGCAAGGCTGGTCACTTTTTTCAGGATGGGCCAGTTCGTCGTTGCCGCAACATGACTTGCAGTGACAACAGACGACCTAATTGTGAAAAGTGACTCGCCCTGGGTACTCGGGAGGCAGGAGGCGGGAACATTCGCGGGATCGGGCCCCGCATTTTCTGTCGGGTTGGCGTAAGATCAGCGAATCGCATGCAGCGGCCATGGGGAGGACGGGGTGGACTCGACGCTGGACAGGGCTCGATCGATGACGATGCGCTGGCTGCCGATCGCTCTCGGGCTGCTGATTCTGTTCTCGCCTCACCCGGGCCGCGGCCAGGAGACGTCCGGCGAAGACTTGGACCTCACGGTCAGCCAGATGCAGGCGGGCGGGTTCGTCTTCGACAAGGGGACGCGGCTCGTTTCCGATCCCCGGCTGAAGATCTCCTTGACTCCGATGTTCGAGACGTTGCGCACCCAGGCGCCGCTCAACCTCAATGTCCGGCTGCAGTGGAACGGGAGCGGATTGCTCGAGGGCCGGCTGCTCTGCGACATCTACGCTGCCGAGCGATACGTCGGCAGCTGGAGATCGCACGAGCTGGCCGTCAACAACGAGGTCCTCTCGTTCCCGCTGACCCTTCCGCCGTCTCCGCTGTACAACGGCCGCGATCCGTTCAATCTCCGCATCGCGTTCGAAGCGGAGGATCGCACGATCCTGATGGACCAGCGTGATCTGCCAGTGGAGTCGACCTGGTCGCGCAACTTTGTTGTCGGCGTCGTTGCGCCGGAGAACGTGACGCGGATTTCAGGCTTTCGCAGCGACAGCCAGACGCCGCAGGTCGCCGACATCTTTCAGCTGGCGAACTTCCACGACTTCCCGCTGCACGCGTCGCAGCTGGTCACCAACACCACTCCAGTGGTGAGCCGCGATTTTCCGCTCGACCCGCTGCGGCTCACGGCGTTCGACATGGTCGTCGTTTCACCCGAATCCCTGCGGGAACTGCGGCCCCCGCAGTGGCAGTCGCTGGCGACCTGGATTCGTGCGGGCGGGCGCGCCTGCCTCATTGCGACGATGGCCGTCCCCGAGAATCTGCGTCCTGCGTGGCGGGAACTGTTCAACGAGCAGCCGGGTGAAACATCACTGACGTTTTCCGACAAAGGCATCCCGGAGTTCGCGGCGGGGGGAACGTCCCTTCGGGCACGCATCGGATGCGGTCGGGTCATCTGCCTGACGGAGCCGGCCAAGATCGATTCCCGCGCCTGGCTGCAGGATCTGCTGTGGTTGTACGGGATCCGCGACGCCGTCCAGTCGTCGATTCTGTCGACCGGCAAATGGACCATCGGAGCGCCGCCCAGCACAGCGGCGACGGTCGCCTTCCACCCGTTCGTTCCGGTGAAGAGGCCGCTCGCCGAGATGCGGCGTCCGCTGAATTCCCCGGAGGTGGGACGGATCTCGCCGATCACGATCTTCCTGCTGCTGGGCACCTGCCTGATGCTGATCGGCCCGGTCGACTACTTCGTTCTGGGGCGGCTGGGCATGCGGAAGATGACGTGGGTGTTCCTCCCGTGCGTGGCCATAGCGACAACCTGGGCGACGATGCGAGTTTCTCAGGGCGCGCTGGGAGCCAAAGACTACGCGCGCTCGGTGTCGGTGGCCGATCTCGACCGCATCGGGCGCGTCTGTCGTGTTTCGCGGTTCGAGCAGCGGTATGCGGGAACGGAAGCGATCCATCGACGGTCGCTGGGACCGTCTTTGCGGCTCGATTTCGAACGCCCGCTGCTGGGATGGAACGGAGCGTCGAATCCGCTCGTTCCGTGGACCACCGTGCGGGGCGGGGACGATCAGTCGAACCAGCCGCCGCTGCGCTATTCCGGGAAGGTGACCGGCGGTTATGAGCTCCTCGAACCGATGTTCCAGTGGTCGCCCCGGCTGTTTCGCGAGACGACCTTCGGCGACGACGGGCGGATCAACTCGGCGCCGCTGCAGACGATCCGGTGGTCCGAACTCGAGAACCTGACGTGGGTCACGACGGACGGGAGGCGAAAGATCGCCGAGCTCGTTCACGAAGTTCTCCCCGAAGCGGCCGTCTACGTCCGATTCAGCAATCGCACCGCGAAGTGCGGCGATCCAGAACCTGAGGCGGCTCCGAACACGGTGACGCCCGCGCCAGTCGCCGAATCTCCGGAAGCTTTTATCCACCTGATCGGAAACGCGACGTCCTGTCAGAGGAGTTTTCTGGACACCAGCCTGATCTACGAACGTGCCGTCACTCGTCCCTTCGGGCTGTTCGGCCTGGTCCGGGAACGATCGCCCACGTGCGGCGCCGACCTGGAGGACTTTCAGTGGATCGACAGCGAAGATCCAACCGAGGCCGTCCTGATGATCCTGCTGCCCGGAGAAGACAGCGTGATTTATCGCCGCCGGCTGGCGCTCGCCGCTGCAGCGCGATGAGCGTCTTCGAACGAGGCCGTCAGAGTCCGTGGATCTGCCGGATGATCGTCGGATCGGTCAGAGTGCGGTCTTCGGCCAAGAGCATGGCCTTGCTGAGAATAATCGACAGCGTGCGATCCCCCTCGAAGGGGAGGAACACGCCCTCTTCTTTGGCGACGGCCCCGCTGTCGGGCACGATGCACAGGTACTGGTCGTTCGGCTCCATCAGGATGTTTCCGCTGCCGAGGTGAATCTTGTAGGTGCGGAGATCGCCGCGAACGACCAGGAACTTCTCGCTGAAGGAGCACCGCGGCCCGATCTTGAGACGCGGGACGAGACGCTCGAGCACATGCTTGCGCGTCTGCGCTGTGGGAGTGAGGTCCCCAAACGAAAAGTTCTGCCAATATTCGCGATATCGCCCTCCGGGGCCGCCGTCCGCCCAGGTCGGATCGTTGCCGACACTCGCGACGCCCACGAACAGATCGACGTCGCGCATCAGTTCCGAGAAGACAATCGGCGGAATCATTTCCAGGGGGAGCGGCTCGTTGTACGGATGCGCCAGACCTTCGGTGACGAACCGCCCACCGGTGGCATGGGCGACATGAAGATCGGCTTCGAGCCGGTAAAACCGCACCTGATCGGTGGAGAGGTACAGGTAGACGCCGGCGTCGGTCGTATCGACGCCATACGCATCGCCGACCGTGTCGACCCAGAACTCAGCCCGCAGACCCCAGGTTTCGAGGCGTCTTGTCGGCGCGGAGTAATCCGCATCGACCATCAACCGCAGTTTGTTCGACCACCCGCGCGCCGCACATAGGGCATTGAACTGGTGCTGCCGGAGAATATGGGCCGCATAGCGATTGGAATACGTCTGCGTACGGCGTTCGGCATCGGTCAGCAGGTAGACCTCGCGATGGGCCTGTTTGAACGGCTGGCGGACTTCGTGCCGTTCGAGCCAGCCGCGCCAGGTGAGGACGTCGTCCATCGGCCGTCCGATGGGATGCCACAGCTCGACCGTCGTTCCTTCGGCGTCGATCCAGTCGATCGGCTGGTCGTCGACATCGACGACGCCCTCCTCTGTCCAGACGCCGCTTGTCTCGAGGCCGGTGTTCCGAAACACCCACACCAGCCGCCGGGCGAGAATGCCGACGAGCGGATGGTCGAGATAACGCTGGCGCCAGACGTCGGTCGGCCAGCGCCTTTCTTGCAGAAAAAGGCCATCGAGCCGCTCGCGCTGGGCGGTGAACATCTTCTCGATGTCTTTGGCAGCAGACTTGAGATCTTTCAGTTCGTCCGCGAAGTCGTTCCTGATGGCGGCCGGAACTGATTTCTGAATCCGGCCGTCCCCTTTGCGCCAGGCCAGTGTGGTGCGGCCGGAATCACCGACGGTCAGTTCGGCCGTGAATTCTCCAAGTGCCTCTTCCAGGCGGCCGACGGATGTGAGTCCATAGGTCGGGACAGCCAGCTCTTCCAGTTCTTCCCGGGTAATGCCGAGTCGAACGGCCGTCGCTTCCAGGGCTTTTTCAATCTCCTTCTGGACGGAGGCCATCTTGACCCGCGCCTTGAGATAACTCAGCCGGGCGATTGCCGTCACCGAGGGAAGCTGGCCCAGGACGTAAATGCAGGCGTTCCCGACCTTCGTCGATCGCGAACCGACGGAGGGAAGTTTCCGGAACGTCGAGATCGCCAGGGGGCCGAGAAGCGACTGCAGAGTTTCGCTCGCCGACGGCAGAACCATCCAGACGAGCCCCTTGAGGACATCGCAATTGGCGCCGATCAGCGCCAGCGGATGGCGTGAATCGGGACCTGGCCGCTCGACCGGATCGTTCACTCTTGGGAACCAATCCGCCAGCCGACGCTCGAACTCTTCGGCCCCCAGGTGACGGACGAGGTCGGCCGCCTGCTTCAGCCAGCGCGTCGACGGCTTCGAGGCGGAAGCGGTCTGCGCATGCGTGATGACCTCAAACCAGTTCTGGCGAATGTCGGACGGGGACGATTCGATGTCGACAACCGCCACGTTCGTCCAGGCGTCGCCTGGAAAGAGCAGGAGTCGTGGTGGCTGCATGCGACGTTCAGCCTCCGACGAGCGGCGTCAGCTTGAGGAAGGTAACGCTGGTCGCGGGAGCTTCGCCCACGTTGGGACGAAGTTGAATCGTCTGGTCGAGACGTTCGACCTGCCGGTCATCCACCAGGATCAGCACGCGGTTCTGGCGAAATGCTTCGCAGGCGGTCTGGAACTGCGCCTTCCAGTCGATATCGCGTCGACCGGCGGCGGTCCGATCGGCGGAAGGATCGACGAGGCCCTGGAACTTCTCCTTCTTCTTCAGGTTGTAGTCCTGGACTTCCTGGTAGACGCGGCCGCGGATCAACTCTTCGACCGTGATGGTTTCGGTCAGGAAGTCGACGACGGATTCGCTGACGGCCCGGCCGTCAGTTGTTTCATCGCGAATGGTCAGTTGCATGGAGGCGTCCTTGCGGGATTACGGATTTCCTGATGGTAATCCGCAATCGGGGGCGCGCGGTAGGTGGGGGCTTCCAAAGCAAAGCACCCCGGCTGCTGAAAGCAGCCGGGGTGCATAGGACGTTGACGCCGGGCTAAGGGCGACGACGGATCAAGGGGCCTTCGGAGCTTCCGGGGTCGGCCGGTCGCACGACATATCGCACTGGTTGTTGTCGCAGTCGTCGGCCGTATCGGTGAAGATCGAGCCGTACGAGGCGGCGTGAATGACGCCGTTCGCGTCGACCTTGTGGAAGCCCGACGTGAAGTAGCTCTGGTTCAGAGCGCCGATGGCGTCGGCCACGTCGTTGAGTTCCGCGTTGATCGAGTGCTGGACTTCGCTCAGTCCGACCACGAGACCGATGACGCACAGCGTCGCCACCAGGACGAGTTCTGCGGAGATGATGAATCCGCAGTCGTCATTCAGAAGTTGCTTCAACATAGACAAAGTTCCTTTTGTGAGGTGTAGCGCCTTGCAAAGCCGACTCACCCCCGACGCCAGAGGAGCAGGTCGCGCCATCCGTATGCGCCGCTTGCGGAAACGCCGGTGTGAAAGGAGTCGTCCGGAAGCGCCGATGAGATGCATCGAGGCCGCCGGCGGATCGCCGGCGGGCCTCGTCAAGGAGTCCGGTCCTGCAGAGTGCATTCGTGGTCATGCTTCGGCCCGGTTCGTCCCCGGAGGCGAAGCCGAACGCTGACAGGTCTCACGCTGTCACCGCAGGTCCGTGTCAGACTGCCAGGCGATTCGGGACGCTGTTCGAGCCGTCGCTCGAGACGCATCACACGACGTTGCCGGCAGGTCTCACGCCCTCAGAGTTGGCAGGACCCATGCCGTCCCACCTCGCCCCCGGGTTAGAAGGGGGGGCAACTGGCCAGAACTCGTTTCTCGAACAACGATTGCAACGTCGCAGCAACGAGTGCCACCTGAGCACGCAGCCGGTGGGACGCGATTCCGCATGTTGCGAAATAGAAACGTGGCGACAGCCCGGGCGCTCAACTCCCGAAACAAAGAAACCGATGTTGCCGGGAGGGTGAATCCGGGCAACATCGGCACTGGAGCGATCCGCGTGGAAGTCGTCGGGGGATCAATCCTCCCGATTCGGTGTCAGTAGACGACTCCGTGATGAGCGGGCGGGAACGCGGGCCACTCTCCGGTCGGAGCCGACGGCACTCCGTATCCCGGCGGGGCCGGGGGAAGACTGGGAGCGACCACTTCCTGCGCGGGGCAGGGGTGCTGAACCGGGTCTGCACAGGATCGTTCGATCGCCACGGGCTGAATGCCTGAGATCGGCGGCGCACAGACTCCTCCATAGGAGATCCCCTGGAGCAGCATGTTCTGCGGGCTCACGGCGCCCGGCGCGAAGGGGTCGGTCCCGGTAAAGGGCCTTGGGCCGGGCGGGCAGATCACCGGCGGGACCGAAGTGCGGCAACCACTTCCGCAGCCTGTTCCACAACCGCTTCCACAGCCACTGACACTGCCGCATCCTGTCCCACAGCCGCCTCCGCAGCCTGTTCCGCAGCCGGTCTGACAGGGCGTTTCACACGGCGCCGGAAGCTGGGCGCAGGGGGCTGGTGGCACGCAGGGGGTCACGCCGCAGGGGAGCGTCGTGATCGCCGTCGACGTGCAGGACGTCTTGATCGCTGTGGCGAAGTCGGCTTTCTGTTCTTCGCTGCTGTCCTCGTTGTCGAGAAACGACGAGCCATAGATGCGGGAGCCGCAGCCATGGAAGCCGTGGGTGTAATACGACTGGTTGAGTGAGCCGATCGCGTTGGCGACGTCGCCGAGTTCTCCTGCAACGGCGGCTTTGACGGCACTGAGGGCGGCCACGAGCCCGAGCACGAGCACGGTGGAAATCAGAACGAGTTCAGCCGTAATGACGAACCCGCGTTCATCGCGAAGCAGACTTCGCCAGATCGCAGACATGACTTTGCGCTCCAGTAGGGTCGGGGAGCGCGCGCGGTCACGAAACAGAGGCTGCGACAGATGTGGTCCCGCAGCGAACCCGGGAGCGGAGCCTTGCAGGGCCCTTGTAATCCGCCCGGGGGACTTGCCGGCCCCCTGACGCTGGCTGCCGACACGGCAACAGCGCGGCGTTCACTCTGCTCCCGGTTTCGCGGCGGACCGGAGAGCGCGAAGGCTCTCCTGCATGGCGGTCTCTCAGGTCGCCACACACGGTGTCGCACTCGGCGCTGCCGATGGCAGCGCCGCTCTCGTTTCTCGATACGCTCTCCCCTGGGACAATTGAACAAATCATCACAACCGGAAGAATCGTTGTGGTTGCAACAATCCACACAACCGGCACAACCCGTACCGAGAGCGGTGACGTTCGAAGCCAGGGAGCGAAACGAAAACAGCCAAACCGGAAGCAGGGTTTGGCGTTAGGCGGAGAGTCCGCCTGCGACAATTGCACCGACATCGCCGACTGCAGCGACTTCAGTGATTAAAACGATTGGCGCGATTTTAACAAATGCGCACACAGTGCCATGCGCCGCGGAGCGATCAGCGGAGAACCGATTCAGTGTCAACGGCCGAAGTCGACGGCGCCGGGACACGGTTGACCGTAGGTGAGAAGAACATCGACTTGGGCGCACTCGGCTTCGGAAAGAAGCGGTGGCTGGCCGGAGTCGGCTCGAGCTCGGGCTCTTCAGTCACAGCGCCGGGCTCGCCCGGTTCCTCCGACATCGGCGGGAAGATCTTCACGGACGTGTCGCGAGGATCGAGCCCGGTCGCCTTGGCCGCCGCGTCGTTGATGGCGGCCGCGAGCCGTCGATCCTGGTCGGCGTAGATCGTCTCAATCACTTCGACGACGGTGACCGCGGGAACGCTCAGGCGGCGTTCGACATAGGGCTGCAGCTCTGCCAGGCAGGCATCGCGTTCAGCCTCGGCGGCCTTGCGGAGGTCGTCAATGACGGCCCGGGTCGCGGTGCTTGCCGTCTCCATGTCGCCGAGAAACGAATGCGACATCATCGTGAAATCCGCGGCGGTGGAATCGAACGTCTCCGACATTCCGGCCAGGTGGAAGTTCGAAGGGGTCGAATCGAACGGGCTCTCTTCGCTCTGGTCGACGAACGAAATGTCGTTCGTCAGAGCCGCCGGAGCAGCTGCTGTGGACCTTGCCGGAAGCGGATTGGGCACCCCCGATTCGAGCGCGGCGATCTTTTCCTGGAGCGTCGTGATCCGCTCTTCGAGCCGATCGGCGAGTTCACCGGTGTGCCGGGCGGCCACGTAGTGGCCAAGGACGAAGCCGACGACGAGGAGCAGCATCGAAAACAGCGACGGCAGGCGGAACTGGTGGCCGATCGCCTGGTAGGCGATGCGTTCCACTTCCGCGCGATCCATCACAGGCGTGGTGTTGTGCACTGGACGCTCCTCGACGACACCCACCTGTTTCGCGATGGCGAAAGGGCCGGGCCGGTCTCGTTGCCGGGCTTCCGCGTCACGTGCGGAATAACCCCTTCCTCAGCTATCGGGCGGGCCCTCCCTCACTTTGAGACGGACTGACAGGGCCCGCAGACTCCCCGCAGTCACCCAAGTCTGCCAACTGCCCTGGAGCGGGAATCTGGGCAGAGTTTGCAGGCAATGTTCAGGCACCTGAACAGCGCTGCGGGCAGGCGATTCTTGAACTGATCGCCGGCACGACTACCACAATCGGCACTTTCGGCAAATTCCGGGCATCCACACAGCGCAACGGCAATGCCCACCGCCCATTCCGGCAACCTTGCGGATTGCGCCGATTTTGCGAGACATGCGGGTGGCACAGCTTCTGCCAATTGTCGGCGTCAGACAAACCCTGCCGGCCGGCCCGGTGTGAACGCGGCGACTTCAGTCGCTCGTGCGGATGCCGGCTGTCGCAGGAACGGACCCCGAGGGGCGGTGTGAGGCCGCCTGGGCGAGAGATTGGATGGCCAGCGACGGCTGCCGCACGATCCGACGCCGCCGGAGGGTTCGAGTTCCTTCGGAGGGCCGACCGCTTGCAGGCGGCGGCCTTCTTTGACGTTTCCGCGAACCGGCGATCGATGCACGAGCGCCGGTTCCGAAATCCGGTTTCCGTGCATGCCACCCCGTTGCCTGGGGCATGCACTGTCTCTCTCAGGGCAACGCACATCACCAAAGAAGACTTGCCATGTTGACTCAACTGCTGCGCGATGAAGGCGGCTTCATCATCTCGGCCGAGCTTGTGCTCGTCGCCACCATCTGTGTGATCGGACTCGTGGTCGGACTGAGCGAAGTCCAGCACTCGATCAACGCGGAACTCAACGACGTAGCCGACGCCATCGGCGCTCTGAACCAGAGCTACTTCACGTCGGGCTTCCACAAGCTGGACTTCAACGGCATCTGTCACGCCGCGTCCTACGGCTCGATCTTCACCGACTTCTCAGACGACTGCGACTGCAACCAGTGCGACATCTCCTGCGACCGGCCGACGCCGGAAGGTCCGAAGGGGGTCGGAGGCTTCGGAGGAACCTGCGCCGGCACGTGCGCGGGATTCTGATCGGCGTTCCTGATTCTCATGATCGTTCAAGCGTCTGGCGTCCTGTGGGCGCCGGACGCTTTTGTGTTGCGCGGAAGGGCCTTGTTGTGGGGGGCACGCCGCTCCCTATACTCCGTTTTTCCTGAGGACAAGACGTGCTTCGCCTCGGCTTGAGCAGGACTCACGGACGAGGTGTGCAATGACTCGCGGATTCCTGGGATACGATGCGTCCTTCATGCTGGACGTGGTCGTGTGTGCGCTGGTGGCTGTGGTGCCGGTGCTGGCGTGGGGCGTCTTCGAGGCGAAGCGGGGTCGCTATCTCCGGCATCGAAACATCCAGCTGGCGCTGGCGGTCGTTCTGCTGGTGACCGTGCTGCTGTTTGAAGTCGACATGCGGCTGCAGGGGGGATGGGAGAACATCGTCAATCACGATCCCGCGAATCCGAGACTGGCGGGCGACGCCCTTTCGCAGGTTGAGACGCTGCTCTACGTGCACCTGTTTTTCGCCGTGTCGACGCCGCTCCTCTGGGGAGCGACGATCTGGCTGGCGCTGAAGCGGTTCCCCAATCCCCCCATCCCAGGCCCCCACAGCGCCCTGCACAAGAAGCTGGGCTGGCTGTCCGTGGTCGACCTGGTGCTGACTTCCGTGACGGGGCTGGCGTTCTACTACGTGGCGTTCATCCGGACGGCAGCGAGCTGATCCTCAGGCGAGGATCTCTTTCACGACTCGGCAGGGCTCGACGCCGGTGAGCTTGAGGTCGAGTCCCTGGAACCGGTAGGTCAGGCGGCTGTGGTCGATGCCGAACAGGTGGAGCATCGTGGCGTGGAAGTCGTGCACGCTGACGGGGTTCTCCACGGCCGCGTAGCCGAGTTCATCGGTGTTGCCGTAGGAGACGCCTCCCTTGATGCCGCCGCCGGCGAGCATCATGGAGAAGCCCTTGATGTGGTGATCGCGACCGCTGCCGCCCTGGGACATGGGGGTGCGGCCGAACTCGCCGCCGAAGACGATGAGCGTGTCATCGAGCATTCCGCGGGACTTGAGGTCGTTGATGAGGGCGGCGGTCGGACGATCGACTTCTTCCGCCTTGAGCTTCACGTCGTTCCTGATGTTGCCGTGGTGGTCCCAGTCGCGGTGGTAGAGCTGGATGAAGCGGACGCCGCGTTCGGCGAGGCGGCGGGCGAGGA
Organism: Caulifigura coniformis; assembly: GCF_007745175.1. Classification (GTDB taxonomy): domain Bacteria; phylum Planctomycetota; class Planctomycetia; order Planctomycetales; family Planctomycetaceae; genus Caulifigura; species Caulifigura coniformis. The sequence continues at coordinate 6,728,402 of NZ_CP036271.1, forward strand.
GGCAGTTGGAGGCGAATGAACCGTCGCCGGGCTCGGCGCCGTAGGCTTCGAGGACGTGCCTGGGTTCGCCCGCCATGTCGACGAGCTCGGGGACGCTCGACTGCATCTTGAAGGCCATCTCGTACTGCGCGATGCGGGTGAGGACTTCCGGATCGTGCGTCTGAATGTGGCGCAGGCGGTTGAGGCGATTGATGGCGTCGACGGTGTCGGACTGGGCGGCGTCGTTGACCCCCGGCGGGTTGCCGATGTGGAGCACGGGGTCGCCGATGGAGTTGAGCTTCACGCCCTGGAAGCGGCTGGGGAGGTTGCCGGCGGACCACTGCCGGGCGGCGATGGGCTGCATCTGTCCGCCGCGACCGGCGGAGGTGAGGACGACGAAGCCGGGGAGCGATTCGGTTTCCGCGCCGAGACCGTACAGGAGCCAGGAGCCCATGCTGGGCCGGCCGGCGACGATCGCGCCGGAGTTCATGAGGGTATGGGCCGGATCGTGATTGATCTGCTCGGTGAACATCGAGCGGACGATGCAGATGTCGTCGGCGACGGACCCGATATGGGGGAACAGCTCACACAGCGACTGGCCGGACTGGCCGAATTTCTGGAACCCGTGCTGGGGAGCGAAGCATTTGAGTTGGGCGCCCTGGAGCTGGGCGAGCTGCTGGCCCTTGGTGAACGATTCGGGCATCGGCTGGCCGTTCATTTCGGCGAGCTTCGGCTTGTGGTCGAAGGTTTCGAGGTGGCTGGGTCCGCCGGCCTGGTAGAGGTAGATGACGCGGCGGCAGCGGGGGGTGTGGTGGGGCGCGGGGATGATGCCGTTCCATTTCTGGTCGGGTCCGCCGAAGAGTTGCGGGTTCAGGAGGCCGTTGACGGCGAAGGCGCCGAGGCCGGCGAGCGAGCCGCGGAGGAAGGTGCGACGGGAGGCGGAGAGGAGGCGGGGGTCGAATGCGTTCATAGGAGTGAGCATTGCGCCGGTCCGGCGAGATATGCGTCAAACGTTGAGATTTTGAGTGACTGTTGCAAGCATTGCGCGTTGTGTGCGTCAGCGCGTCAATTCAGTCGCGGGTGATGGATTCGCTGAGATTCAGGATGGCCCTGGTGACTGAGGTCATCGCGGCCAGGTCGATGGGATTCGTGTTTGCGTTCAAGGCAGAGCCGTCTACCCCTACCAGTTCGGTTGCGCTTTTCGGGGATTTTTCGAAGCGGGCGAGCTGCTTCCGGTAGAGATCCGTGAGAATTCCCCGCTCTTCGTCCGAGGCGACGCGGCCGGCGGCCTGCTGGAAGGCCCATGCGACTCGTGCCTCGGGGCCTGCGCCGCCTTCCTGCAGCGCGCGGGTGGCGAAGGCCTTTGCGGCTTCGATGAAGATCGGGTCGTTGAGAACGGTCAGCGCCTGGAGGGGCGTGTTGGACGTGGCCCGCTGGACGGTGCATTCCTCGCGAGTGGCGGCGTCGAAGACGAGGAGAGTGGGATGGACAAAGGTGCGTTGCCAGTGGGTGTAGACGCTGCGGCGATGGAGTTCGTCGCCATAACTGGCGGCGTACTCGCGCTTGGGGAAGTTCAGCGCGGCCCAGTAACCACCTGGCTGAATCGGGAAGACGCTCGGACCGCCGAACTCGTTGTGCAACAGGCCGCTGATCGCCAGCGCGTTGTCGCGGATCGATTCGGCATCGAGGCGGATGGGGGTCTGCCGGGCGAGGAGACGGTTGTCGAGATCCCGCTGGCGAGTCTTGTCGTCGGCGACGGAGGACTGCCGGTAGGCGTGACTCGTGACAATGGTCCGCACCAGGTGCTTGACGTCCCACGGATGCGTGCCTTCCGCAGCAGCCGTGGGGTGCATGAACTCGCTGGCGAGCCAGTCGAGGAGTTCGGGGTGGCTGGGCCATTCGCCCTGCGAGCCGACGTCGTCGAGGTTCTTGGAGAGTCCCGTCCCGAAGAACTGCCGCCAGGTGCGGTTGGCGAAGACGCGAGCCGTGAGCGGGTTGTTCGAATCGACGAGCCAGTTGGCGAGGTCGAGCCGGGTGGCGCGGGTTTCGTCCTTGGCGACGGAGCCGAAGTAGTTGGGGACATCGGGCTTCACGATCTCTCCGGAGTCATCCATCCAGTTGCCGCGGGGAAGAACGCGGATGGGGCGAGGCTCGTTGCGGCTGACCGTGACAAGTGTTGCCGGGATTGTTTCGAGGAGCATTCCGCGGCGGGCTTTAAGCTCATCCTCTCTCTGACGCATGCCGTCGAATCCGGGACCGAGGATGCGATAGAAGTCGGCGACGGCCTTTTTGTCTTTCTTGTTGCGGTCTTCGGTTTTCTTCCGGAGGACCGCGATGACGGCTTCGGGGACGCCGCTGTCATCCATCGTGGCGCCTTCGAGATGAGACAGCGCGAGGCGGAAGCGACCGATGGTCGCGCGGCGGAACTGCGATTCGTGACGCAGGCGAACGGTGAGGACGGTTTCTTCCGACGCCTTCAGCGGGGCCCGGAAGCGAACGACGAGCCGGTTCGGAGGCGTGCCGCGGTCGCTTCCAAAGCCGGTGGCGGGGTCGCCGTCGACGGCCGCGAAGGCGGGGAAGCCGTGGCGTCCGCGCTTGGGTTCCTGACAGACGGCTTCAGAGATAGCGAGAGGACGCGGAGCGCCTGCGCCGTCGGCGATGTCGATTTCGAGTTCACTGAGCATGATGCCGACCCACCCGCGGCCGACGTTGCTGCCGGGAAGGTCGAGGCTGGAGTCGATCTGCAGCCGGAGGGCGGCCCATTCGCCGGCTCCCGGTTTGAATGAGACGGTGTAGGTTTCGCGATCGGGATTGGGGCCGCGGGCCACGATCTGGCCGTTGCCTTCATGAACGAGTTCCGCGCCGTTTTTCGTCGACAGGGAGGTGGGAGTGACGGTCACCCAGTTCAGCTGCCTGGCCGCATCCAGCGCGATGAGGCGGTCTTCCCAGGCCTTCTGCCCATCCGCGATGGCCTCTTCAGGAATCGAGTCGCGGAGTTTCTTGATCTGGGCCAGTTCTTCGTCGTAGCGCGCGAGCTGGGCGTCCTGCTCGGGGGTGGTGAGCGTCATCAGCGGACCCCATTCCCCGGTGGGACCGGCTCCGCCGTAGAAGCCCTGCTCATCGATGTCGGCGAAGAAGGCTTCAAGGGCGTAGAAGTCCTTGAGCGTGACCGGGTCGAACTTGTGGTCGTGGCATTCGGCGCAGCCGGTGGTGAGTCCGAGCCAGGCGATGCCAATGGTGCGGACCCGATCAGCCGCATACTTGGCCAGGTATTCCTTATCCTGAGCGCCTCCTTCGGCCGTCATGCGGTTGAGGCGGTTGAAGGCCGAGGCGACTTTCTGGTCGCGGGTGGCATTCGGAAGGAGATCGCCAGCCAGTTGTTCGCGGGTGAACTCATCGAACGGTTTGTTTTCATGGAAGGCCTTCAGGACGTAGTCGCGGTAAGGCCAGACATCCTGCCACTGGTCGCCGTGGAACCCGACGCTGTCGGCATAGCGGACAGCATCGAGCCAGAACATCGCCTGGCGCTCGGCGAAGCGGGGGGAGGCGAGGAGACGGTCGACGACTTTCTCAAAGGCATTCGACGATTCGTCATTCACAAAGGCGTGAATCTCGTCCTCGGTCGGCGGGAGGCCGTGGAGGTCGAAGGTGAGGCGGCGGATCAGCGTGCGCTTGTCGGCCTCTTTAGCGGGGAAGAGTTTTTCTTTCGCGAGGCGAGCCTGGATGAAGCGGTCGACGGGATGGGGCACGCCGGCGACTTCCGGGAGGGCAGGGCGGACGACGGGGGTGAAGGACCAGTGATCCTGGTAGACGGCACCTTCGGCGATCCAGCGGCGGAAGGTGTCGACCTGCTGTGGGGTGAGCGGTTTGACATGCTCGCCCGGCGGCATGCGGTCGTCGGGATCGGTCGACGCGATGCGGCGGATCAGTTCGCTGTCGTCGGGCTTGCCGGGGACGATGGCCGTTGTCTCGGATTCAAGCTTCGACGTGGCCGCGTCGCGGAGGTCGAGGCGCAGGCCGGCTTCGCGGTGGTTCTTATCGGGGCCGTGACAGGCGAAGCACTTGTCCGACAGGAGGGGGCGGATGTCTCGATTGAAGACGATCGGCTCGGCCGCCTGGGCACGAAGTCCCGATGCGAGAATGAACAGACCGACAGATAGCCAGCGCAGCATGTGTTCCCCCGAGTCTCACGCGGCGAAAAGCAGGTTTCGCAACGCTTATGAAACGGGGAAACGGGCCCGGGGGCAACCCCGCTGATGAAAAGGGTTCACCGCAGAGACGCGGAGGACGCAGAGAAGAGGGAGGAATTCCCGACTGAGTCTCCGAAGAAGCCGGAGGACGAAGCCGACGCTGCTTAGCCTTTGCCCCACCGCTTGGCGGCAGCCTTCTTAGCGACCTCTTTGCGTTGTTCAGGTGACAGCGCCGGCGCGCGAGCCGCACCGCCCTTCAGTCCGGCCTTGCGGCCGGCGTCAGCCTTCAGTGATTGCTTCTCTGTCGCATTGCCGGTCGCCAAATCCACGATCCGCTTCGCGAGCTGGTTCGTGTCGCGGGGTCGCTTCGTCCTGACTGGTTTCGTAGCCATGCTGTCAGCATCCGGCGATTTCCCGGAACTGTTAACCTCCGCCGTGCCGATCCGCCGGCCGGCTGGTAAGTTTGTGGGCATGAACACGAACAGCATTGCCAATTGGTTGGTGTTTCTCTTCGCGCTCAGCACCGTCTTCGCGACGGGAACCGCTATCGGGGGCTATTTCGGAAGCCACGAGGCTGGGGCCATTGTGACGTCGGCCTTGCTCGTCCTCGCCGTGAGCGTTGCGTTCCGCAAGGGCAGTCAGTCGTCTGAGGGAACCGGATCAAACTGACCGCACTACCAGAACTCGGCAACACGAAGCGGGGCCGGGTCACGAGGCAGGTCGATCAAACCTGGCCCCTCATCCGGCCTTCGGCCACCTTCTCCCCGCTGGGAGTTCGGTGTGGGGTTGGGAGTCGATTGCGGGGAGAAGGGCGCGGGGAGGCTCGACAACGCGGGGCATTGATCGACGCTGGCAGCGTCGACAACGGTGAGTGAGGTCCCGCTATTTCAGGACGCTGGCGACGACGATGGTCTGGTCGTCGATGGGGGGCGCGCCGGCGGTGAAGTCGTGGAGGTGCGACAGGATGCGGTCGCGGATCTCGGCCGCGCTCTGCCAGCAGGAGTTTTTCAGGACTTCGTCGATCCGGTCGGTTCGGAACATGTCGCCGTCGGGGCTCGTGGCTTCGACGATGCCGTCGGTGTAGAAGACGATGCGATCGCCTTTCGACAGCCGGATGGTGTGGTCGCCGTATTTCACGTCCTCATCAATTCCGAGGGGGAGGCTGGCCGCGCCCTCGATCGAGCGGGCGACCTGCTCGCCGCATTTCCACCAGCGCGGCGGATTGTGGCCGGCGCTGGCGAACGTGAGGTCGTGCGTTGCGGGGTTGTAGATGCCGTAGAAAGCGGTGACGAAGGCTTCGATGCCGGAGGTGTAGCGGCCGGCCAGGTGGCGGTTGACGAACTCGAGCATCTCGCCGGGGTGGCCAGCGTCGTTGGGGTAGAGGTGGGCGATGCTGTGCGTGATGGCCATCATGACGGCGGCGGGGGTGCCGTGGCCGCTGACGTCGGCGACGAGGATGCCCCAGCGGTCATCGGGGAGGGGGAAGAAGTCGTAGTAGTCGCCGCCCGCGCGGGTGGATGTGCGGTACTCGGCGGCGAGATCGAGCGTCGCGATCTTCGGAGTTTCACGCGGAAGGAGTGACCGCTGAATCTTGCCGACGACTTTCAGCTCACGGTCGACGGCTTCGTAGGCGTCGCGGATCTGTTCTTTGAGGACCAGGTTGTGGGTGGCCCGGCCAAAGAGGTTGGTGATCCAGAACGTCTCCGGGAGGTCTTCGTGATCGAAGCCCTGCGGGTCGCGTTTCATGAGCACGAGGGCGTTGAGTGCCTCGCCGCCGTCGAGCATCGGAATCAGCATCAGCGAGCGATACTCGCGGAGGTAGTCGAACGCCGGGTCGTCCTCGCCGGCCTGGAAGTCATTGAGGATGACCGGTTTTCCCTCGTAGAGCAGGTCGGCCAGCTGGCCGCCTGAAATCCGCGGGAGGCGGTGCTTTTCCTTCCACGGATCGATCTCGTCTTCCGTGGCACTGTCGCGGGTGATGTGGAACTCGGGGTGGGCGGTGTCGCGCCGGCTGAGAGACAGCCGGCGGTCGAACTGCCGGATCGTCGCAACGCGTTTGGCGTAGGCGCGGACCATCTCCTGCGGATCGGTCCCGCGGGACATTTCCTGCATCAACTCGAAAACGTCGTCGAGTCTGTTCTGCCAACTAGCCGCCATATCTTCCGCCCTTATGATGTTGGATCGATTATAGCTGCCGTCGCCGAAACGCCCCGCATTTTGAACGCACTGAAGCATGGCCCCGATCGGGCCGGTCCCGTGGACCTGATCCGACGGGGGCTTGGGTGCGGACGTCGCACCGAGTTCCGTGGAATGTCTGTCCAGACTGCTTCTCCGCCGCGAGTCCTGCATCCCCTTGTCGAACGCCTGCGCGGAATCGTGGGGAATGAGGGGGTGATCGGTCGCGAGGACGAACTTCTCGTCTATGAATGCGACGGTTACGTCGTCGAGAAAAAGACACCGGATGTCGTCGTTTTTCCGGAAACGACGGAACAGGTGGTCGCGATCGTCCAGGCGTGCAACGAGCTGGACGTTCCGTTCGTTCCGCGGGGGGCGGGAACGAGCCTGGCCGGTGGGACGCTGCCGGTTGGCGGCGGCGTGATGATCTGCCTGACGCGGATGCGGAAGATCCTGGAGGTTTCCCTGCGCGACAGGTATGCGGTCGTCGAGCCGGGGCTGGTGAACGTTCACCTGACGAATCACCTGAAGGGGAGCGGCTACCACTATGCGCCGGACCCCTCAAGCCAGGGGGCCTGCACGATCGGCGGGAACGTGGCGACGAACTCAGGGGGGCCGCACACGCTGAAGTACGGCGTGACGGTGAACCATGTGCTGGGAGTCGAGGCGGTGATGCCGGACGGGAGCGTCGTGCAGTTCGGCGGTCCGTGCGAGGATTCCCCCGGCTACGACCTGACGGGGCTGTTCGTCGGAAGCGAAGGGACGTTCGGCGTCTGCACGAAGGTGTGGGTGCGGCTGACTCGCGATCCTGCGGCCTACCGCACGATGCTCGGGATCTTCGAAACCGTGAAAGCCGCCACGGAAGCGATTTCAGCGATCATCGGAGCGGGAATCATTCCGGCGGCGCTGGAGATGATGGACCAGGGGATTGTCGGTGCTCTGGAGCAGGCGTTCCATTTCGGATTTCCGCTGGACGCCGGGGCGGTGCTGCTGATCGAAGTGGATGGCCTCGAAGTGGCCGTCGACCAGGAAGCGGAACGGATCGTCGCCCTCTGCCAGCAGCACGGAGCGCGGGAAGTGCGGATGGCGAACACGCCTTCCGAGCGTGCGCTGTTGTGGAAATGCCGGAAGCAGGCGTTCGGAGCGATCGGGCGATTGTCGCCGAGCTACTGCACGCAGGACGGCGTCGTTCCGCGGACGCGACTGCCGGAAATCCTCGATTTCATCAACGCGACGAGTGAGAAGTATGGGCTGAGGATCGTCAACGTGTTTCACGCCGGGGATGGAAACATCCATCCCATCCTGTTGTTCGATGAGCGGCACGCGGAGCAGGTGAAGGCGGTGATCGCGGCGGGGGATGAGATTCTCGAAAAGTGCATCGCGCTCGGCGGGAGCGTGACGGGCGAGCATGGAATCGGCGTCGAGAAGATCAGCCTGATGAACCACCTGTTCACGGAAGAGACGCTGGCCGTGATGGGGGACGTGCGGAAGGCGTTCAATCCGGATGGCCGCTGCGCACCGCACAAGATGCTGCCGACGGCCGGGGGATGCGGGATGGAGCACATCGAGCGCAACCATCCCGGACGCCGGGCGGCGATGTAACTGGCGGCGGCGCGTGATGAAGCGCCGGGTCGTCGACGAAGATCAATCGGGGCCGATGTAGCGGAAGCGCGGTTCGTTTGAGCCGGCGATGGTGACCGTCTCCCGGAACATGGCGAGCGGGCGGACCCAGAGCCCCTTGTCGCCGTAATCCTGGCGGTAGACGACGAGTTCTTCCTCGTTTTCGCTGTGACGGGCGATGCCGAGGACGAGGTAATCCTTCCCCTTGTAGTGCCGGTAGCGGCCGGGGAGGAGAGGGGATGCTGAGTCGTTCATAGGTCGAATTGGATTCCCTGGGCGAGCGGCAGTTCGCCCGACCAGTTGATCGTACTGGTGACGCGGCGCATGTAGTTCTTCCAGGCGTCGGAGCCCGATTCGCGGCCGCCGCCGGTGTCCTTGTCGCCGCCGAAGGCGCCGCCGATTTCGGCTCCGCTCGTGCCGCAGTTGACGTTCACGAGGCCGCAATCGGAACCGGCGGCGGAGCAGAAGAGTTCGGCTTCGCGGAGGTCGTTGGTGAGGATGGCGGAGGAGAGGCCCTGGGAGACATCGTTGTGCAGGGCGATGGCCTGGTCGAGGTCGGTGTAGGGCATCATGTAGAGGATGGGGGCGAAGGTTTCGTGGTCCATGATGGAGAGGCCGGGATCGGACATGACGTCCGCGCCGATCAGATCCTCGCTGGTCGGGGCTGCATGCTGCGAGGCGACATGCTCGGCCTTCGTCACGCGCACGGGCATCTCAACGAGCGCGGGCCGGACGTAGTAGCCGCCGGCAGGCACGCCATTCGTGATTCGTTCCCCGAAGTGGACGGTTCCCCCTTCCGACCGGGCGGCTTCGAGCGCCTCCTGCATCGATTGGAACGCGGCCTCGTCAATCAGGGGACCGACAAGGACGCCCGGCGTCGCGGGATCGCCGATCGGGAGAGTCCGATAGGCGTTGAGCAGCCGGTGGCGGACTTCCTGATAGCGGGAGCGGTGGACGAACAGCCTGCGGAGGGTGGTGCAGCGCTGGCCGCAGGTGCCGACGGCGCCGAACACGATGGCGCGGACAGCAAGTTCGATGTCGGCGGTCGGGCAGACGATCATGCCGTTATTGCCGCCGAGCTCGAGCAGGGTGCGTGTGAGCCGGGCCGCTTTGGCGACTTCGTAGCCCATGCGCGTCGAGCCGGTGGCCGAGATCAGCTTGATCCACAGCCAGTTGTCGGGCTTCGCCACTTCGCGATCGCACAGGACGAGCGACGCGATCCCTTCCGGAACTTCAGGCATCTCCGTCAGAAGTTCTTTGACGATCGCATGGACGCCGATGGCGCAGAGCGACGTCTTCTCCGAGGGCTTCCAGACGACCGGATTTCCGCAGACCCAGGCGAGGGCCGCGTTCCAGGCCCAGACGGCCATCGGGAAGTTGAAGGCCGAGATCACCATCACCGGCCCGAGCGGAAGCCATTGCTCCATCAGCCGGTGGCGCGGGCGTTCGCTGGCGATCGTCAGGCCGTGGAGCTGGCGGCTGAGGCCGACCGCGAAGTCGCAGATGTCGATCATTTCCTGGACTTCGCCCAGGGCTTCCTGCGGGATCTTGCCGACTTCCCAGACGATCAACTCGGCCAGTTCGTTCTTGAACTCCCTGAGCTTCAGGCCCAGGCGACGGACGAACTCGCCGCGGACGGGAGCGGGCGTCATCCGCCACGTTGTGAACGCGGCCTCAGAGCGCCAGCGAATTTCATGCAGGCCAATCGTTGAGGCCGTTTTGACTTCGCAAAGGGTCTCTCCGTTGATGGGGGAGCGGAGGACGAACGGGACGCCGTGCGGATGTGTGGCGGACGGTTCGAGGAGCTCGCGATGGTCGCTGAAATCGTTCAGCGTTTTCAGATCGCGAATGCCGAGCCGCTTGAGCGCCGCCAGGACGCGGGCTTTCGGGCTGGAGCCATTTCCCCACATGGCGAGGTCTCCGTGAATGGACGCTTTCGAAACGCGGGCGGATGGACGGGCGCTGCCTCATCTCCATTGTTCGGACGGGGGGCGGCGAGGGACAGAAGGTAGCGGAGAGAGGGGCGTGTTCCGATGGTGACTCCAACGCGAAGCACCCCGGCTGCTTTGAGCAGCCGGGGTGCTTGTCCGTTGAGTCAACCTCGCGGAAGCGTCAGTGGCCGCGGCGTTTTCGGGCTCGGCCTTTTTCGCGCGGGGGGCCGGAATTTGACCCCTTCGATGGGCGCGGGCGGCCGGGCTTGGAACCCGACTTCTTCGGTCCGGAAGAGCGGCGGGTTGATGGCCCGGGGCCTTCGACCAGCCGCAAATCGAGTTCACGGCGATCGATGTCGACGCGGGCGACGGCCACGCGGACAGGGTCGCCAAGGCGGATCGTCCGGCCCGACCGCCGGCCGGTCAGGCAATGCCCGGCCCGATCGTAGTCGTAGATGTCGTCGCGCAGGGTGGTGATGTGCACGAGGCCTTCGGCCGGCATGGTGTTGCCGCGGCAGAAGAACCCGTAGCGATCGACGCCTGTCACCGTCGCATCAAACTCTTCGCTGATCCGCTCGTAGAGATACTCCAGGAGCTTGATCTTCTTGAGCTCGCGCTCCGCCTGCTCGGCCCGCCGTTCGGTGTCGGAGCAGTGCTGGGCGACCTGGGCCAACTCCGCCCCCCGCGGCACAGAATAGGTCCGCGTGCCGGTAATCCGTCCGATGAGCTGGCGGTGGATCAGCAGGTCGGGATAGCGGCGGATCGGGCTGGTGAAGTGCGCGTACTGATCTTCGGCGAGTGCGTAGTGACCGGCGACTTCCGGTGAATAGACGGCCTGCTTGAGGCTGCGAAGGAGTGCGTAGTTGACCGCACGGCCTTCCGGCAGTGGGCGGACCTTCTCGAGCAGGGCCTGCAGTTCCTTGCGGCTCTGCACCTGCTTGACCGGATGGCCGACTGAGGCGGCAAACTCGCCGAACGCCTTCATCTTCATTTCGCTCGGATCGGCGTGAACGCGGCGGACGAACTCGTCCCCCCGATCATCGAGGAAGGTCGCCACGGCCACGTTGGCCGCCAGCATGAACTCTTCGATGATCTGGTGGCTTTCGTCGTCGTGTTCTTCATGAGCGCCGGTGACGCGGCCTTCCTTGTCGATCTCCAGCTCGATGTCGCCCATCGAGAGCTCGAGGGCCCCTTTCGCGAAGCGGCGTTTGCGAAGGATCATCGCCAGCTCGAACATGTCGAGCAGCAGCTTCAGGACTTCGTCCGAAACATCCGTCGCCTTCTTCGGGTTGTTGATGATCGGCATCACCTGCTCATAGGCGAACCGCTGCTTCACCTTGATGGCCGTGCGCGCGAAGCGGGTATGAACCGGGATGCCTTCCGGCGAATACTCGATGAACGCGCTAAGCGTGTAGCGGACGTGGTCGGCCTGCAGGCTGGCCAGCGAATTGGAGATCACCTCCGGCAGCATGGGGATCACGTGCCGCGGCAGGTAAACGCTGTTGCCGCGGCGCTTGGCTTCGACATCCAGCGGCGACCCGGGCGTCACGAAGTACGACACGTCGGCGATGTGCACGCCGAGATGCCAGTGGCCATCATCAGTCCGATGGAGCGAGATGGCATCGTCGAAATCGCGGGCGTCGACGGGGTCGATCGTGATGATCGTCTCGTTCGTCAGGTCTTCCCGGTCGACGAAGACTTCCTCGTCGATCGTGAGGGCCTTTTCACGGGCCTCAGCGAGAACCGCTTCGGGGAATTCGGTCGGGAGACCGAACTCGTGGATGATGGTCAGCAGGTCGACGCCGGGCTCGCCGCGCGCTCCGAGGACCTGAGTGATCACCGCCTCGCCATGCCGGTGGGGCGTGGGGAAGCGGACCATGTCGATGACGACCTTGTCTTCCGGCTGGGCGCCTTTCGCGCCGGGGTCGCCGAGCCAGACGGGATCGGCGAACTGCTTGCCGTCGATCATGACCCAGGCCTGCCCGTCGTCTTCGTAGTAGACGCCGACGAAGGTGGTCGAGGCGCGTTCGACGACTTCGACGATGCGCCCCATGCGGCGGCCGCCGCCCATGCGTTCGGCCATGAATTCGACGAGCACGGTATCACCCGTCTGGGCATCGCGCATCTGCGACGAGTCGATGAAGATCTCGACGTTGTGATGCTCGCGGTTGGCGCCCTGGGGGAGGACGAAGCCGTCGCCGGCCGCGGTCCGCTTGAGGGTTCCGACGATCTGGCGACCGCTGGATGCAGCGCCCTTCAGCAGTCCCTTGCCGGCGATGATCTTGCCCGATTCGGTCCGGCCGAGCGTGCCGGCGGCGACCAGCTGGTCGACCTTTTCTTTGAATTCTTCGAAGCGTTGTTTCTTGATGCCCAGGGCTTTGGCGAGCGGCTTGGCCTTCTCGGGCTTATAGCCGGGACGGGAGATGTAATCCCGGAGCAGTTGTTCAATCGGAAGAGGCAATCAGTTTTCCTTGGAGAGAAGTCAGGCGACGGCCTGTGTTTTCGTAAGAGCACCCGCGAAACCCAATTCAGCAGGCGGCAGTCGCAGCAGATTTTCAGATTTGGATTTTTGTTAATCCTAGCACCCACAGTACTGCGTTACAGGGGAAAAGTCGCTCCCGCAGGAAAAGGGATCACCAAGCCGCGATGACGTCGGAATCTCAGGGTCATGACTGGAATGCGGTCAAGTGCGTCATCACCCCATCCGCCATTGGGCTTGCGTTCTTTGCGGTGGCTGCTGCATTCCCGAATCGTGACGTCGTCTCCGCGACCGTGGGGGCGACAATCGCCTGCACATGGTCGGCGGTCGGAATTGGGCTCTACGGAATGGTGAGATATCCGTCGAAACACCTGCTGGTGGCGACGCTCTTGGCAATCGCTGGTGCAATGCTGTCAGGTCGTTTCTTCTGGGACCTCGCGATGACTGGTTTCCTGCAAAGGGTTGAGTAACGACGGACTACGCTTTGCGTTTCTTCGACCTCACCGGCTTCTTTTCCATCGCGTTCTGCACTGCCAGCGCAATCGCCTCGCGCACTTCCACTGCTTTCGCGGCCTTGAGTTTCACCGACGTGTAACCCATCCGGCCCCAGCCACCTTTCGCCGGCTCGAACACCATGGGTTGAGACGAGCACACCATCGATTGCTGGTCGGCCGACAGCTTCACCATGCCATACCCCTCATCAGGCGACCCCAGGCTCGCGATGATACGGCCGTTCGCCCGGAAGTCGGGGTGGCCCATATGCGAGCTTTCGATCACTTCGGGGCGTGACAGCGCGAGCCTGCGGAACTGATCGGGTGTCATGAGATTGCTTTCAGCCGTTCCAGTGATGCGAGAGTGCGTCGTCGATGGTGAAGCGATACAGCCGCGGGCCGCTCAGAAAGGTCAGGGAGTCGCCGCGCCCCCTGGCGGCGGGCGCTCCCAGCGACTCGCCATCAACTCCCTTGAGTTCGAAGCGAGCGAGCTGCACTGCCTTGCCCGTTCTCGCAAGTTCGAAGAGGCAGAAGGCACTGCGATCGTGGTATCCCCCGTCCATGAGCGCATAGCCGTAGGCGACCGCGAGCGTCGAGTTTCCGGCGACGGATGTCTCCCAAACACCGTGGACGTGACGGTCGTGGAGATGAACCAGCGGGAAGCCCCGGTAGTAGCTGAACCACACATCCCGATCGGTCGCGACGTTCATGGCATAACAGTCACAGATAATGTCGAGCGGGCCGGTCGGTTCGAATTCGTACTCCCTCGTTCCGTGGCGGTCCCAGGCCACGAGCCCCGATCTTCCGATGGGATCCGTCCAGCCGTAGTTGCCAAACACGCCTTCATCGAAATACGAGGTCCAGATGGCTGCCTGTGACGTGGTCTGCAGCGACTGGATTCCGTCACCGAGAAGCATTTCGCGCAACGGGTTTCCCTCGCGGGAGTAAACCCGGCCGTTGCGGTCGGAGTCCTGGCCTCCGCGGTACTGGCAGCGGGCGCAGGCCAGAAGCAGTTCATCGCCCAGCGGCTGCACATGATGGATGTTGAAGGGCTCCCCCACGATCGTGACGTCCAACTCGCAACCAATGTCCCCCACGGCAAGAACCCGATATGTTTGCGGTTGGCGGCCCTTCGTTTTCCCGACGCTGCGTTGCGGTGTCTCAATCCGGTAGTCCGCCGGTTTTCGGGCGAACGCCAGATACGCCGATCCGGCCGGCCCAACATCGAACGCAACAGATTCTCCCTGGGTCTGTTCGTTCGTCAGTGTCCACCGCGGGAGTAATTCGACCTCAAACGTTGGTCGTGACATCATCCGGCGTCGCCCTTGTTGAAGTGAAGCTGCAAAGGACACTTCGTTGAAACTGATTGTCGGTCTTGGAAACCCCGGTCGCAAATATGCCGGGACGCGGCATAACGTCGGGTATGACGTGATCGCAGACCTCGTGAAGCGGACGAGCGCGGGGACGTCGAAGCTGCGCTTCGAATCGGAGATGTGGGAAGCGAACATCGCCGGCGAAAAGACTCTCCTGGCCTGTCCGATCACCTACATGAACCTGAGCGGGCGGGCGATCCAGCAGATCCTGGCGTTCTACAAGCTGGCTCCGGCCGACCTGGTGGTGATCTGCGACGACCTCAACCTGCCGGCCGGTAAGCTGCGCCTGCGCAAGAGCGGAACGGCCGGCGGCCAGAAGGGGCTGCAGAACACGATCGACATGCTGGGAACGACCGAGTTCGCCCGGCTGCGGATCGGCATCGACCGCCCGCCGGGGCAGATGGACGCGGCGGCTTACGTTCTTGCGAAGGTGCGACCTGAGGAGGCCGAGGTCCTGGAATCGGCCGTGTGGAAGGCGGCGGACGCGGTGGAATCGATCGTGAAGATCGGCGTCGACCTCACGATGAACACCGTGAATGCGGGAGCATGACTTGAGGAGGCCGGTTGTTTCCTCCTGTGAGCGCCGCTGAAATCGCAGCCGAGGTGACCGCTGATGTCCGTGGTGACGGCCGATGTGATCGTGATCGGGCTGGGGGCGATGGGCGGGGCCGCGTTCCGCAGCCTGGCGTCGCGCGGTCTGCGGGTCGTCGGCATCGAGCAGCATTCGGTGCCGCACGCGCTCGGAAGCTCGCATGGCGAGACGCGGATCATCCGCAAAGCCTACTTCGAGCATCCCGATTACGTCCCGCTGCTCAGGCGGTCGTACGAACTGTGGGGAGATCTGGAGACGGCAATCGGGCAGCAGCTGTATCACGAGACAGGACTGCTGCTGATCGGCCCGCCTGATGGGGAAGCGATCCCCGGCGCGCGGCTGGCGGCCGAACGACATGGCATCGCGATCGAGCCTCTCAGCGCGGCCGATCTGCGGCGGAGGTTCCCGTGGATCACGCCGCGGGAGGGAGACGAGTGCCTCTTCGAGCCTGAGGCGGGATTCCTCGAAGTGGAGCGCTGCGTGGAGGCGCAGGTCCGGGACGGGGAGCGACGGCAGGGGACGGCGGCGTGCGGGGAACGGGTCGTCGAGTGGTCGGCCGAAGGACGCGTCGCACGCGTGGTGACGGACCGGGGTCGGTACGAAGCGGGAGCGCTGGTGATCGCCGGCGGACCGTGGGCGTCGCGACTTCTGCACGAGATGCATGTGCCGCTTGAGGTCGTGCGGAAGCCGGTGGTGTGGTTCCGAAGTCGGCCGGGCGCCGTCGCGCCGACGTGTGGTTTCTTCGTCGAGCAGGAGGGGCGGGCGTTCTATGGCGTTCCTTCTCTCGAACGGGGGATGACAAAGCTGGCCGAGCACACGGGAGGCAATGTGGTCGAGGACGCCGACCGGGTCGACCGCCTGCTGCGGAGTGAAGACGTCGGGCCGCTGCAGACGTTCGCGGAAACGACGCTGCGGGACATCGATTCGACGCCGGTTCGATCGGCGGTCTGCCTGTACACGCTGACGCCGGACCGCCACTTCGTCATCGACCAGCATCCCGGGCATGCGAACGTGGCGGTGGCATGCGGATTCTCGGGGCACGGGTTCAAATTCGCCCCCGTCGTCGGCGAAGCGCTCGCGGATCTGGCCGTGCGCGGAGAATCGGCCCTCCCCATCGGTTTTCTCCAGAACCGGTCGTGGACCTGAGGGGCGACCCGCAACCTCGCGGAGCGGGTTTTCCCCGGACACACCCGCATTTTTTCGGGGTTTCCGGGGTCGCCGACTGTGGGTCAGGGGGCGATAATAGTGGCCGAAGGGCGTGCTCCGAGGTGACCTATGACGCGATGGACGTTTCTTGTCGCCGTGATTCTGGCGACCACAGCCACACGAGGATTTGGCCAGCTGCCGATCAGTCCGCTGAGGTCGGCCCAACTCAAATCCGCCCGGAATGATCTTCGCCGCCAGAACGAACAGGCGCAGCGTCTGCAGCAGGCCGAGCGCGAACTGGCGGTCCAGGAGCGGCAGGCGATTGCGGAGGCCTCGGCCCAGGTTGCGGCGGCGAAGATTGCGCACCGCAACGCGGGCAAGGACCTGACGAAGGCGCGCGACACGGCGGCTCAAGCCATCGAACAATCGCTGGGGCTCAAGGCGGCGACGGAGGAACTGGCCCGGGCCCAGGCCGCTTATCGTGAACTCTCAACGCCGGTGCTCGAGATACTGAAAGCGTCGGCCGAGTTCCAGGACGCGGAGAAAATCTCCGCGGCGGCCAAAACTGCGATCAAGGAACTGCAGGCCGATACGTCGGTTGATCCGATGACGAAGAAGTCCCGCCTGTCAGACCTGGTGGGCGAATCGCTGACGGCGTCGAACCTGGAACGGGTCACGCTGAAGAAAGATCCGCGGGTGAATGCGGCGCGTGAGCGTCTCGACGCAGCCCAGCAGAAAGTGGCCGACCTGCGCAAAACTGCCGCCGAAAAGGGGGAGAAGGATTCGTCGGTCGCGGCCGCCCAGGAAGGGGTGAAATCGGCGCATGAGGCGGTGCAGGCTGCGGAGGCAAACCTCGCGGCGGTGAAAAGGAACGGAGTGGTGGCCGCGCAATTGCTTCAGGCCGGGGTCGTTCCGCCCGGGGCCGACAAGGGTGGGAAGGGCCCGGGCAAGGGGGAGAAGAAAAAGTGAATTCGCGAGGCCCGGTGACGATTCCCGGGTGACGACGAGGCGGGAATTTGCCGTCACCGAGGGTTAAACGGCGGTGATTGGTACGGTTTTTCCCCTGACGAGTCCTGTTCCTTGTTGTCGATTCGTCTGATACCTTCTGCCGCTTCAATTGCGATTGATTCGGAAGCGACGGACCGGAGCACACGAACCGGGTCCCGCTTCGCGGTGTGGTCGCAGACGAGCGACCTGAGAGTGAGTGTTTCGACTTATGCGTGGCGCGGCGAACTTGCGGACTGCAGGCGGTTTGCCGCCCGTTGGGATGTGGAGCGCATGTGAAGGAGGCTCCGTTGGATAACGCTGCCCCGCATGGCGCCGTCGCGGCCAAAAACGCGAGTTCCGCTGCCCGTTCCCGCGGCCCCGAAGCCCACGGCGTGAGCGCGACCGGGTCATCCCGTTCCGGCCGGAACGGAACGTTCTCGACCATGGCCTTTCCGGATCCGCCCGCGATCCGTTCGCAGCTGGCAGACGCCGCGGAACGACACGCGGCAGGTCTGCGCTCGGGCGATGCCAGCACGAAGCCCCAACTGGAGCGGCTCGCGCGGGTGGTCCTGTCGGACTGCAACCAGCCGGACAAGTATCTCGGTTACGTGATGGTGCTGCTGGGCAACCTGACCCGGCGGGACCAGTTCCTGGCCGTGCCATTTTCCCGGCGACTCCTGCTGCATCCTCCGGGCGAACTGGCGACGACCGGACCTCTGAACTCGCTGCTGAAGCGGGCGGAGCAGCTCGGCTACCAGGTGCTGTCGGCCGAGGCGACGCATGACGTGCTGGGACGGCTGCTCGAAGGACGGGTCGATGCCATCCTGGGACTCGCGTCGCTCGAGGACCTGGAACGGGCGTTCGATCATTCGGTGCTGTCGGGAGTGGCGTCGTTCGCGGTGCCGCTGCCGTTGCGCCCGCCGGTCGCGGACGATCTTGAAGGTTCGTGGCTGACGGACGTGCTCGAGACCCAGGTGTCGGCCCGCGTCCAGGAGCCGGATGGTTACCTGGCGGCCATGCGGGCCGCGGCCCGACTGTTCCGTGAAGACTTCGAACGACTGCTGCCGCGGATTCACAGCAAGACTCCTGCCGCGGCCAGAACGCCGCTGGGGATGACCGAGGACGCGGCCTATGACTGGCTGGCGAACGGTGGAAAGCGGTTTCGGCCGTTCATCACGCTGGCGGCCTTTGACGCGGCTTCTGGCGGGGGCCTGCTTTCGGGATCGAAAGCGGACGGGCAGCCGTTCAGCGATGCGGTTTGCCGCGTGGCGATGGCGATCGAAGCCTTCCACAAGGCGTCTCTGGTCCACGACGACATCCAGGACGACGACCTGTTCCGCTACGGGCGACAGACGCTGCATCGCAGCCACGGCGTGGGGCCGGCGATCAATATCGGGGACTACCTGATCGGGCTGGGCTACCGGCTGGTGAATTCCTGCCGGGGCGAACTCGGGACGGACGTGGCGAGTGACATCATCGAAAGCATGTCGCAGGCGCACCTGCACCTGTGCGACGGGCAGGGGGCGGAGATGGCCTGGCGGGATCATCCCGACTGGTCGCTGACGCCTGCCGACGCCGTGCAGATGTACGCGCTCAAGACGTCGCCCGCGTTCGAGGCGGCGATGTTCGCGGGGCTTCGGCTGGCGGCGCCGGCGGAGGGTTATCGGGACACGGTGACGGAGTTCTGCCGCGAGCTGGGGGTCGGATTCCAGATCGTGAACGACCTGGGGGACTGGGTCGGCGATTCGAACAACAAGATGGTGGCCGGCCAGGATGCG
Organism: Caulifigura coniformis; assembly: GCF_007745175.1. Classification (GTDB taxonomy): domain Bacteria; phylum Planctomycetota; class Planctomycetia; order Planctomycetales; family Planctomycetaceae; genus Caulifigura; species Caulifigura coniformis. Next base: position 6,747,143 of record NZ_CP036271.1, read on the forward strand.
CTGGCGCTGCGGCCGACGGTCCTTTTGGCATTAGCACTGGGAGCGGCCACCGATGCTCAGCGGCAGGAAATCCGCAGCAGGCTCGAATCGGAGGTGAACGACGCCGAGCAGCTCGAGCGGCTGCGGGGCCTGTTCGCCGAACTCGGCGCGTTTCCCGCCGCGGCGCGGATGGTGGTGGCATCGCGGGCGCGGGCCCAGGCGCTGGCCGATAGCGTGCAGCCGGCCCGACTGCGGCAGTTGTTCCAGTTTCTCCTGGATACAGTGCTGCCGGCCGACCAGCCGATTGGCTTGCTTCTGGAAAACGGCGCAACTGCTGACGCCGCTTCCTGAAGCGTCGAGTTCTTTCCGCCCGTGTGAGGGCCGAATCGGCGCTGCGGCGCGCGTTCCCGCGGGCAAATCGGCATTGCCCTGAAAAACGTCTGTGGGTTAGCGTTCGATGGCGCGGGGCGGAGTTTTTGGGGTGCGGATTGAACGCGGCGATCGTCTCTCTGGCGAGCCGTGATGACATCCTCAATCAGCGGCGAAAGGGGCATGGACGCCCATGAAGTTCACGGATTTCTCAATCGACAATTTCGGGGCCCTGTCGAAGTACTCTCTCCCTGAGATTGCACCAGGGCTGAACGTTCTGCATGGACCGAACGGCTCCGGGAAGACGACGCTGCTGCAGTTCATCCGCGGCATCTTTGCCGGGTTTGCCGAGGCACGGCGACGGCAGCTGATTCCCCCGGTCGGGAGTGGCGCCGCCGGTGGCACGATTGGCGTCGAATGGGGCTCCCGCCGGCTGGCCGTCATTCGCCACAGCCGACCGGATGAATACGAAACCCTCGCGATCAACGTCCGGCAGGGAGTTGCGGATGAAGGACAGTCGCTCCGCAAACAGATCGAGGCGTTCGACGATGAACGACTCAGCGTGCTGTTCACCGCCGGGAGCTTCGACGCCAACTCGGTGGAAGCACTGATCAGCCTGGCGCGGCAGGATGGCATCGACCTGTCGACGGTCGTCGGGAATGAGCGACCGCTGTCGACGCGCTTGACGCACCTGCACAGCCGGCGGTCGCTGCTGCTTCGCGAGATCGGCGAGCCGGGCCGGCGCGGGGAACTGCTGCTGCTTTGTGAAGCGATTGAGCGCGAGGCGCTGGAGATTCAGCGTCAGGCCGACGAGCGCAAGGCGGACCTGCTGCGGGCGCGAGTCGACGTGGAGCAGAAGCTGGCGGCGCTGGACCGTGACATCCAGGCGCTCGATCTCGACTGGCAGGCGGTTTCGACCGACCTGTCGGAGTGTGAGGATCGTCTCTGGAACGCGACTTCCCGGACGGTCGTGGACGTCGTGTATCTGCAGGAGGCCGAAACGCCGTCTGTGAATCCGCGGTTGCCGGAGGTCGAGGAACTCGATCTGCGGATCGAGCACCTGCGGAAGGCACTCAAGGATCTGGCGGCTTCGCGACACGAACTGAGTCGCGAAGCGGCTGAGAACGCGGGTTCGGACGTACCGGACCGGTTCGCCTTCGCACGCCGGCAGCGGGACGCGCTGCGGGTGATGCAGATGCAGTTGCAGGTGCTCAGCGGAACCGTGCAGTGGCTGGCGTCGGCGCGCCTGGCGGGCAGTTGCGTGTGTGAAAACCTGGGCGAACGACTGGGGTCGGTCGTCGATGAGATGCGGCGGCAGGTCGAGTTTTCGTGCCAGGAACTGAGCCGTCAGCAGACCGCCTGGAAGCTCGAGCAGAGCCGTACGGAACTGGCTGCGGTCGATGCGTGCGAACAGGGATTGCGGAAGCAGATCGACTGGCTTCGCATGCGCCGGGAAGAACTGCTGGAAGAAGCGGCCCATCCGCTGATGAGCCGGTTGGCGCATACGGTGACGGCCGAGCGGCAGTACTGCGGATGCCCGCAGCACAGCGCCACGATGCGGGCGACGACGCCGAAGGTCGTGACGCGGCGCACTGTCCGGGAGCGCGAGGACGTCGTTTCGAACGCTCGTCCGGGCGACGTCGACCTCCAGACGGCGCTCATGGAGCGCCAGTCGGCGCTGTGGAGCGACTGGCAGTCGGCCATCCGGCTATCGTGTGAACTGGAGATCCGGCGGCGGAGGGTGATCGAGGAGCATCGCTCGATCGACATCGACGCTGCGCTGGCGGACTGCGAGCGACGTCTCCAGGACGCCCGCCGCGAAGTCGATGAACTCCAGGCGAAGCACACCGAGCTGGCGGCCATCGACGATGAGATCCGCACCGTGGAAAGCCAGCTGGTTCGCGACAAATCGAGCCGGGTGATCTCGGAAGCGTCCGAGCATCTCGACCTGCTCACGCTGGGACGTTATCGCGCGCTGCGCACCAGTGAGGACGCGACAAAGCTCCAGATCATCGCCGAGAACGGATCGCCGTATGTGGCGAGCGCTCTCAGCCGCGGAACCCTGTTTCAGGTGGCCCTCGCCCTGCGGGTCGCCCTGGTGGACGAGTATGCCCGCCGCGGCCTGGAATTCCCGCTCGTCCTGGACGATGTGCTGGTCGACAGCGATGAACATCGGCTGGAAGCGGCGGCGCACCTGCTGAGCGCCGCGGCCGAGCGCGGGCGACAGATTCTGTTCCTCACATGCCAGGATCATCTGGTCGACATGCTGGAGGATCGGGGCGCGGCGATTCACACGCTGATCGGGGCGACGAGATCGCGGGCCGCGCGGGCGCCGTTCGTACCCGCCGCGCCGGTGGTGTCCATTGCTGCGACTCCGGCCACTGTGCCCTCGACGACAGAAGTTCCCCAGGACGCGCCCCGCAAGGTCGTGGTGACGCCGGCCGATCTCAGCGACGACGATCTGCGTCTGGCCACGGAGATTCCGTCGCTTTCCGCATCCTCCGCAGCGCTGCTGGCCCACGAAGGGATTCACACGCTGAGGCAGGTGCTGGACCTCGACCCGCGAGCGGAAGCGACGCTGCTGGCGCGGCTGGGGATCTCGCGGATCGATCTCGCGACGTGGCAGGCGGAGGCGGCCCTGCTCGATGGCCTGCCGAATGTTTCGAAAGAGGACGTGCGGCTCCTGGCCGCGGTGGGAGTTCACGGGCCGGAGAAGCTGGCCCGGTTCACGGCGGAGGTGCTTTGGCAGCGGATCCAGAGGTTCCGGGGTTCGACTCCGCAGCCCTGGCACGCCTGGATTCGCGATCGCAACAGTTGGCCTCGCGAAGACGAGGTGGCGGAGTGGATTCGCGCGGCGCGGCGGGTGCGGGACGAACAGGCCCCCCGGGAAATCCTGGCTCTGGCTCGTGGAGACGCGGAGGACGATTCCGACAATCAAGACCCCGATGACCAGGGACCGAAGCCGGCGGGCGAGGGCGACGGCAGCTCACGAAAGCGAACCCGTCGGTCGCGGCGCTCCCGATTCACGGCATCATCGAATGCCCGGTCGCGTGGATCAGCGTCGGCTGAGACGGACGCGCGGTATTTCCTGACCATCGACAGCCCGATCGTGGATGCTCCCTCGATCGGCCCGAAGACAGCCCGCCTGCTGAACCGGGCCGGCGTGCAGACCGTGATTCACCTGCTGCAGCGCGATCCGGCGGAGCTGGCCGAGAACATCGCGGATCGCGCGATCACGGCCGAGGTGATCACCGGCTGGCAGCAGCAGTCGCGTCTGATGTGCGAGATTCCGGAACTACGGGGTCACGATGCGCAGCTGCTGGTCGGTTGCGGATTCCCGACGGTGGATTCTCTGGCGACGTCCGCGCCGGGAGAAGCGTTCGACGCGATTGCGATGCTGGCGAAGTCGAAGACGGGGCAGCGGATGCTGCGGTCGTCGGCCGCGCCGGAGCGTGAAGAGATCGCGGCGTGGGTCGAGTTTGCGCGGTCGAGGCAGGATCGCCGGGCGGCGTAGCGCGTCTTTGCGTTGCTGTAGTGGATGGGACTCGAAGCGGAGCTTCGACGAGGGTGCGTGCCCAGGCTCCAGCCTGGGCACGAGGACACCGTCAGCGTTCAGCGTTGCTTGCGCCTGGGACCGCGGTACGGCGGGCGCCCGGGCGGGTGTGGCTGCGGCTTCTCGGCGGTGTGTGCGCGGCGGGCGACTTCGCTGATGAGGATGGCGCAGGCAACTCCGACATTGAGGCTTTCCACCGCTCCGGTCCCCGGGATCTGGAGCGATTCATCCGCGAGGGCGGCGATCTCGGGAGAGACGCCGTGGACCTCGTTGCCGAGGATGATGACCGACCGCGGCGTGAGGCCCGCCCTGTAGAGATTCCCTCCGGCGCCACTGGCGGTCGCGAAGAGGCGGTATCCCAGCCCCTTCAGTTGCAGAAGAACGGTTGCGGGATCATGGAGTCGGGCAAGGGGGACTGTCTCGGCGCCGCCTTCGGCGACGCGGGCCGCGGAAGCGGTAACGCCTGGGAGCTGCTCGCGCTGGCCGAGGACCGCGCCGATGCCGAAGTGGGCCGAGGTCCTGAGGATCGCTCCGAGGTTGTGCGGATTCTGGACGCCGTCGAGGTAAAGGAGTGAGCCAGCGACTCGGCCGGTGCGGATCGCATCGAGCAGGCGGTCGTCGGTGAGATCGACCTGCCGGCGGGCGAGGACGACGATGCCCTGGTGGTGAACGGTTTCGGCCAGGCGCTCGAGGTTCTCCTCTTCGACGATGTGATAGGCGCGGCGCTGCTCGGCGCACCATTTCAGGAGCGCGCTGAATTCCTTGACGCGCGGCTGGTCGACATAGACGCGGATGATGTCATCCGGCCTTTTGGCGAAGAGCGCGTGGCAGGCGTGGCGGCCGTGGTATTTCTGCTCGTCCTGATCGGACGGGCGAGGGGACGGACGTCGACCGCGATGCTCCTTCGCTCCGTGGGGCCTGGGGCGGGCGTCCTTCGGGCGATGTCGATCGGTGGAGCGGTATTTCATGGGTCGAGTGGAAGGTTGGCGTCGTCGTTGCGCGGGAACGCGCGACACCTGAGCGGCTTCGGGAATCGGTTCGTGGACGCCGCTCTTACTTCAGCGCGGCCAGCTTCTCGCGGAGGACGGCCTCGAACTCGTCACCGCGGTCCTTGTAGGGGCGGTTCCTGAGATACCAGTCGCCCCAGGCCTTGAGAGCCGCGTTGCGCCAGCCTTTGAGCGTGGCTTCGCGAATGTCGACGCCGGCATCGAGGGGAAGGCCTTCGAACGGATCGAGCTGCAGGTCGAAGCCCGCGGGTTTGCGGCTGATCCAGCAGAGGGCGTTGTGAGCCTCGATGTTCACGTCGACATCGGGATCCTCGAGCGCCGTGATGAGGTAGCGGGCGAGACTCAGATCGTTCGTTCGGCCGAGTGCCCAGGCGGCCGTGCGGCGAATCTCGACGTTCGGATGCTGGATCAGTTTTACCAGCAGGCCCTTCTGCTGGATGAGTTCGCGGCGATCGCCGATCTGAACCTGCTCGACGAACTGCTCCTGGACATCTTCGATGTCGAGGTTATCGGCCTTGGTGAGGGAGGCGAGGAGTTGATCGAGAGGCGTGGCCGGCTTTCCGTCGGTCTTGGCCTTCGCAGTTCCTCCGTTGGCGTCGGGGAGTCCGCGGCCTCCCTGGAGGAGGCCATTGCCGAAGGTGGCGATCGGGTCTCTGCGTTTCAGCAGCTTGGCCGTCGATTTCGCGAGGGCGAGGATGGCGAGCGAGGTGTCTGAGGGAGTGTTTCCCCAGCTGCCGTCCATGTTCTGCTTGGCCACCAGCACGTCGGAAATCTCGTTGTACCACTCATGGGAGCCGATCGAGCTGATGTTGACGAGGGCCGTCATGCGCTCGAGGGAGTAGAAGTAGTAGGCGTAGAAGCCGGGAACGGGGTTTTCGATGGTGAAGCGCGGGACGATCCAGGCGTAGGCGCGCTTCATGGCCTTGGCGGTTCCCTCCGGAATGCCGGCGGTGTCGCCAAGGGGGCCAGCTGCGGGGGGGAGGTTGACCGGGACGGCCTCGAGAACGGAGTTGTTCTTGGCCACGGCAGGCTTTGGCTTCGGCGGCGATTTCGGTCCTTCGCTTTCGAGGTTGGGAGGGACGTCAGACAGGTGCATCCAGGCGATGGACATGCTGCCGACCGCGTTGACCGTCATGTTCAGGACGGAGGCGCCGCCGCCGAAGCCCTGGGCCGTTCCCGGCTTGTAGCTGAAGCCGCCGTCGTTGTTCTGGATGGAGAGGTGCCACTTGATGGAGTTGCTCCAGACCTCGGGCGGCGAGGGGACATCGGCGCGGGCACATGCCCAGAGCCCCAGAAGGGCGTAGTGGGTCACGCTGGTGTCGCCGCGATCCATGATGCCGGGGTAGTCCCACGAGCCATCGGCCCGCTGTCCCTGCTCGATGAACTTCTGAATCGCGATCAGCTCGTTGCGGTATTTTTCCCCATCGAGATCGGCGAGGAGGACGGCGTCGACGCCGGCGATGTAATAGCACTCGCGATGACCGGCCAGCCCGTAGCCCTTGGCGGGATCGATGCGTTTCTGGATCTCGCCGATGGCATCCTGGATTTCAGGAGTCTGCGGGGGCATTCCTGCCTTGAGCAGGGCGAGAGCCGCGATGGTCTTATAGCCTTCGTGGTAGCTCGCGAAATTGCTTCGGACGGACGCCGCGGCGCGGCCGATCGCCTGTTGCTGGCGGGCGGCATCGGCGGCCTGAAGGGCCTGCGGGAGACCACAGAGAAGCGCGAGGGTGAGGCAGGATCGAAACATACGCAGAACCGAGACGCGAAGGGTGTTCGGGCCCGTTCGAACGCGCGAACCGGGGGTTTGAGTATAACGCCCTCGGGAAACCAAGAGCGAATTGAATCGCATCCGGAGGGTTTCCCGGTGTTGGTCGTTACCGGCCTTTCGGGAGGACGTTCGGCAGGTGTCCGGCGATGGTCGCATCGAACGATGCGGCGGGCCGGGACCAGAACTCGATCCAGTCGCTCCAGCGGATCGCTGTGCGGGCGAAGAACAGGTCGTCCGTTTCGAGGCGCGGGAGCTGGTAGCGTTCGGCGAGGCGAGCGGGGCGGGGGGAGAGAGTGCGGGAGTCGCTGAACGGGTAGGTGATTTCGGCTTCGAAATCGGGCTCGGGCCAGACGACGAGGCCAGAGTCGGCGATGTCGTAGGAGTGGTAGCGGCGGTGGAGGGCCGAGGCGAGGTGTTCGCGGACGATGTCGACGCCGCTCAGGGCGTAGAAGCCGGCGACGGCGATGCCGCAGGCGATTCGTCGCTGCGTGCCGAGGAGATCGAGCCAGCCGGTCCCGTCGATTCCGGCAACGAGGAAACCCGATTGCTCGGCAAAGGTGGCCTGGAGGGGATCATCGGGGAACCGTCTCGAGGCGAGGGACCACTGGATCGTGTTGGCCGTCACGTGGATCTCGGCGACGTGCAGTTCTCCTGCGTCGACCAGCCCGGAAGCCTCGAGCAGGTGGATCAATTCGCGTTCGACGAAGTGCTGGAAGTCGCGTTCGACGTGGTGCAGCTTCTCGTGTGCGCGGGCGATCGCGGCCCGCTTGCCGGAATCGAAGCGGCGCTCGGCCCTGCGCAGTTTGGCGTAGCCCTTGGGAAGGGCCCCGGAATGGAAGCCGGGCCGGAGAAGGCGAGTGACCGTTTCGCCGTGGGAGCCGACGATGGTGGGCTTGAGAGTGGGGCTGCGATTGGCGGCGTACAGCCGCCAGTTCTCCTTCAGCTCCCAGACGAGAAACCCGAAGACGCCGGGGATGCCGAAGATGATCGCGCCGGCGACGGTGTTGGCGTAGGCGTGCCCCATTGCGGGCGCGAGCTGGCCGGCCAGCATCGGCTGCATGGGGAGGATGATCTTGTGGGAGACCGTGACGACGGGGAAGTGCTTGATGGGGTTGATCTGCGGCTCGATCAGCAGCGTGACGCAGAACCGGATCAGGTAGGCGATGAAGCTCCAGAAGAGACCGAGCACCGCCTTGATGACGAGCGTGACCTGCGATTCGCCGCTCTTGAAGCGGAGCCATTCGTCGACGGCGTAGAGGACGCGCTCGATCCACTCCATGACGCGCTTGAAGAAATCCATGATTCCTTCAAACAGCGCGACGAAGATGCGGACGCGGACGGTGTACCAGGTCCACTCGAACCATTCGGCCGTCGTGGCTTCGAAGGTTCTCCCGATGCGGCTGTTCAACAGAACCATCGAGAGGCCGAAGATGATCGACGCGACGGCCCAGGGGTTCTGCGCCACGAACGTCGAAGGCCCGCGCGCCAGCGGGAAAAGGATCGCCGTGACGAACAGTGGGAACAGGAGATGCCGTCGGAAGGCGACGATGGGGCGGCTGCGCAGGAAGGCCTTCACGGCCGGCTGCTTGAGCAGTCGGGCCGGAATGTCGAAGGCGACCCCTTTCAGGACGCTCCAGAACGACGAGAACCCCCGCCCGATGACTTTTCTCAGGGGAGGGCTATGGATCAGCGCCAGAAAGAAAGTCCCCACCGCGCCCAGGACGGGGATCGTGATCTCGGGGGTCTTTTTGGAGACGAGGGGCTGGTGCGGGAATCCGGGAACGAAATGTTTGATGAGTTCGAGCAGGTGATCGAGGCCGGCGAGCACGATGTAGGCGCCGCCGAAGGGGACGATCAGGTAGAGGGTCAGCCAGCGGCCGACGGGTGTCCCGAAGGTGGCGCTGCTGAGTCGCTGGAGCCAGCGGAGGTAGAACTCGCCGCGCTGGTAGACGCCATCGAGGACGGAATCGAGCCGGCGGTCGAGCTGCAGGAGGGGACCGCCGGTGAGGAGGTCGCGGTCGGAGAGGTCGCGGAACTTGAGCTGGTTGCGGGAGATCGCGTCGCGGAGGTGACCGAGGTTGAGGTGTCCCTGGTCGGCGATCACATCGAGGCATTCCTCGATGACCTTGGTGCGGGCGACCCGTTCGGGGACGTTGGCCGGTTCGAGCTTCACATCGGTCATCGCCCCATCAATCACCGGGCGCAGACGATCGCGGAGCTGAATTTCGGCTTCGTCGGCTGCGTGGTGCAGCAGATGCGAGAGGGAGTCGCGGAGGCGTCCTGTGAGGCGTGAGGAGGTGAGCCGGCGGATGGCGGACTTGAGATGCCGGCACATCATCACTTCGCGCTGGTAGGGCAGCTTGCGGCGCAGCGGGCGATTGCCGAAGGAGCGGAGCCACTTCCAGGAGTCGACCACGAAGACATCGCGTTCGTGGTCGAGGACGACGCGCTGGAGGTCGTAGAGCAGCCGGGCGTCGGGGTTCCAGAAGCCGGGACGGGCGGCGGCCAGGAGGGCGAAGAGGGCTTCGGTCCATTCCTCGGCCTCGTGATCGGCGAACCGCAGCGCCGCCTGGAGGCGGAGCGTCAGGGCGGAGATTTCCCGGCGGGCGTGCAGGACGGCGTCGCCGGAGAGGAGCGAGGGGGAGTGATAGGCGGCCTGGAGCCACAGCCGCGCGGCGCGGGCATTGTTGCCGCGGGCGGACGCTTTCACCGCCCGTTCCCCGAGGCGGTGATAGCTTTGCGGTCCGCGGGGCTTTTCGTCGTCGTCGGTCCACCAGAGCGAGGCGCCGGGCTCATCCGCGGGGGGCGGGGAGAGCGGCTGGCGGGGGGCACCCTCGACATGGGTTTCCACGAGAAGCTCGTCGCTGTTGAGGTAGCCCGCGAGGACTTTCTCGGCGGCGGACACATCCCCCAGGCCCGGGAAATAGGCATCGAGCCAGCCCGGTTCGAAGTGCTTGAGTTCAAGGAAGACGGCCGCGAACTCGATGAAGGCCATCGTTCGCGTGTGATCCGGCGGGAGATACTTCTCGCGGCGGAGCATGACGTCGATTTCGTCGAACGCGACCTGGCCGATCGCTTCGACGTGCTGTCGGACGAGCCGGTCGGTCAGGCGGCCGGTTTCGAGGGCTTCATCGAGGGCCCTGTGGACGCGGATATGGAAGAGCATCCGCCAGTAGCGGAGACAGAGTTCGCTGGCGCCAAGTCGTTCGAGTTCGTCGTCTTCAGGCCGCGCGAGCAGGAGTACGTGCGGTGGGAGGGCGTCGTAGCTGGCGAGTCCGAGTTCATCGGGTTCGAGCAGTTGCTGGGCACGGTTGGCGGCGAGTCCCCAGGACTTGCGATGGGGGATGTTGAGTCCCAGGCCGGTGAGGCCGAGATCCTGTGTGATGACGCGTTTCAGGACTCGCTGGGCGATGGGGAACGCGGTGGGGTCGGCCGTCCGGACCGCCGCATCGGCCTGCTCCAGGCGCGAGGAGGCCTCGGCGGAGAGCGGTCGGGGAGGAGAGGCGACTGGCACGATAGACGGATCAGCAAGCGGGCGAAGGCGTTCCGGGGGGAGAGACAGCCCTTCCAAGGATCACCGGGCCGCATGCTACTTTACCCGGCTGCCGGCGCTCGACAAAACGGATTGCCAGCGACCACCGCCAGGATGTGGCGTTTCTTCACGGTTCCCTATGAAAACCATTGCCCTCCTTACACTTTCCAACGTGTTCATGACCTTCGCCTGGTACGGACACCTCAAGCACAAGGCGACCCTGACGATTCCGCTGGCCATTCTGGTGAGCTGGCTGATTGCGCTCCCGGAATACTGTTTCCAGGTGCCGGCGAACCGACTGGGGTCGGAGTCGATGACGACCCCGCAGCTGAAGATTCTGCAGGAAGTGATCACGCTGTTGGTGTTCAGCGTGTTTTCGGTGTGGTACCTGGGGGAAAAGATCCGCTGGAACGATTGTGTGGGTTTCCTGTTCATCCTGGGGGCGGTGTTCTTCGTGTTCGCCTTCAAGGAGCCCTCGGGGGCGACCGTCAAACCCGTTGCAGTCGTCGTGAAACCTGAGGTGGGGGTGCTGTCGGACGGCGGCGTTCGTTGAATTCCCGGACCGGGGTCGGGTAATTTAGCCGGACCGGACGGGCCGCTCTTGATCGGGTTGCCCCCGGTGCAGTTCGACGTTTCCAATTCACTTTGAACCGGCGTCTCAGCCGGATGGACTCGCGAACGAGGCGTGAAGAAAGCCATTCGTGGACGGCGCTTCGGCGCTGTGCTCGACCCGACGAATCAAGCGGTGGAAACTGACATGGAAGCCTGGCTGTCCTGCATCGCCATATGGATTCGCACGTTGTGCGAATCGATGGGCGAAGGAGGGACCTCCGGAACTTCGTCAGCCTCGCGGCGGAGTCGAAGCCGAAGCTGGCGGCCGTTTCTGGCAGTCCAGCCGGCGTACGCAATCGCTCACGGGGCACGACGACGGAGCCTCCCAGCATCCGGCAGCGCGAACCTGTTCGCGCTGTTTCCGGATGGTCGAGGGTCATCTTCCTTTCTCATGGCCATGCGATCCTGTCGCGCGGCTTTCAGGGCGTTGTGGCGTCGCGCCACGTTTCGTCCTGACTCCCACCCGACCGGCGGGCTTTCCTGAGAAGAGTTGATCAGCGCGGCCAGGCGGCCTGACGCGGGGAGCCATGATTCCCGGCATCAGGCGGCCTGATCGAACGATGCTCTGCTTCGCGCTTCGGACGCCGGCGTCTCTCCGCCTGACGTGCCGTATGAGCGCACACCATGCAACAAGCCTGGCCGTTTATCGCCCTCCTGATCGGCGGGGCGATCGGATTCTTCTTCGATCGGCTCCGACAGGGAGCGGCGTTCAAATCGCGAGAACAACTTCTGGTCGATGCGCGGCGTGAGGCCGACGCCATCGCGAAGCAGGCGGAACTCGACGCCAAGGAAGCGCTGCTCAAGCGGAAGGAACTGCAGGACCGGGAACTGCAGTCGACGCGCGACCAGCTGCGGAACTCCGAACGGGCGCTCGACAAGCGCGAGGCGACGCTGAACGAGGTTCACGAGGACATCCGCAAGAAGGAAAAGATGCTGCAGACGACGCAGCAGCGCCTGGCCGAGAAGGCGAAGGGGGTCGAAACACGTGAGAAAGAGCTGGAGCGGATCATCCGCGAGGAACAGGAAGAACTGCACAAGATCAGCGGGCTGACACGCGACGTTGCGGCGGAGCGTCTGCTCAAGCGTGTCGAACAGGACCTGCAGAACGAAACGGGGAGCCTGATCCGGAAGCACGAGCAGGAACTGAAGTCGAACTCGGAGCGGCTGGCCCGCGAGATCATCGGGATGGCGGTGCAGAGGTACGCCTCGACGCATGTGGCCGAGACGACGGTGTCGACGGTCGACATTCCGAGCGACGAAATGAAGGGGCGGATCATCGGCCGCGAAGGCCGCAACATCCGGGCGTTCGAACTGGCGACGGGCGTGGACGTGATTGTCGACGACACCCCGGGCGTGGTGGTGGTGTCGGCGTTCGACACGGTGCGCCGCGAAGTGGCGAAGCTGTCGCTGCAGAAGCTGATTCAGGACGGCCGCATCCATCCGCAGCGGATCGAAGACGTCGTGAAGGAAACGACGAAGGAGATGGACGCGCGGATCCTGGAATTCGGGAAGGCCGCGGCGGAAGAAGCCGAGGTGCCGGGGCTGCACGAGAAGATCCTGCAGTTCATGGGACGGCTGAACTTCCGCGTGAGCTACAGCCAGAACGTGCTGCGGCATTCGATCGAAGTGGCGCATCTCACAGGGATGATGGCCGAGCAGCTGGGCCTGGATGCGGCGATGGGGCGTCGCTGCGGGTTCCTGCACGACATCGGCAAGGCGGCGGACCATGAAATGGAAGGGGGCCATCCGGCGATCGGAGCGGATATCCTCAAGCGGTACGGGCAGGGGGTGGAAGCGGTCCATGCGGCGGCGGGACACCATGACGACATTCGTCCCGAATTCATTTACACGGTGCTGACGGCCGCGGCGGATGCGTGTTCGGCATCGCGGCCGGGAAGTCGCCGGGAGACTCTGGAGCGGTACATCAAGCGCCTGGAAGACCTGGAGGCGGTGGCCTATGGATTTCCGGGAGTCAGCCAGGTGTACGCGGTGCAGGCGGGCCGCGAAGTGCGCGTCATCGTCGATCCGAAGAACATCACCGACCGGGGATCGGCCAAGCTGGCGCGGGACATCGCCCAGCAGATCGAGCAGACGATGACCTATCCGGGCGAAGTGAAGGTCGTGGTGATGCGCGAGACGAGGGCAGTGGGCGTGGCGAAGTAGGGATTCGCAAACCGGAATGCGGTCCGGAGGGTGCATTCCTCTCGCCAGTGAACTCCCGTCCTCCCTAGAATTGTCATGGTGTCCGCGATCGCTTTTCGAGATGAGCCATGTCCGATGCCCACGATGCGATCCTGAAGGCAGCAATGGAGTTGCCTGTGGATGAACGATTCGCACTGGCCGAGAAGCTGTTTGCTTCGATGCCGGACGAACCGGACTTGTGGGACATCGATGATCCGGAGTTCATTGCGGAACTTCGCCGACGCGCAAACGACGGACTGCCGACGATTCCGTGGAGCGAAGTTCGCAAAGAGCTGTTTGCTGATGACGATCGGTGATCAGGTTCCACCGCCATGCCCGGACGGAATTGAACGCGGCAAAGTCGTGGTATCGTTTTCAGTCGGCGGACGCCGCGTTTCGCCTGGCCTGTGACATCGACCTGGCACTCGAGTCTGTCGTTTCGTCGCCCGAAGCATGCGATCTGGTCGACGATGACTTTCGCCGAATCCATCTGCGAAAGTTTCCCTATCACATCATCTTCAAGGTGACGCGGCCGGGAGATTTTCTCGTGCTGGCGGTCGCGCATGATCGGCGGCGGCCGGATTACTGGCGGCGGCGGGTTCGGGCGTGAGTTCAACCTCGCAAATTGTCGCGGGCCGAGGGTACGATTTCCTGCTGGTGCTTTTGCCCTGTCTGAACGGGTGGCGCGTATGTCCATTTCCCATGACGACGTTTTGCGGGCCGCGTTGCAACTGCCGGAACACGATCGGATGCTTCTGGCGGAAGAGCTGATTGAGTCGGTGCCGGAGGCCGACGACTCCGGGGAACTGAGCGAGCCGGAACTGCTGGCCGTTTTGACGGCAGCGACGACGGAAACGCTGGCCTGGTCGCCGGACATCGTGGCCTCGCTGTCGTGACCGGCCTGGGGATCGCCGAGGCGTCCGGCCACGACGAATGGGTCCCGGCCGGGTAAGATGGGGTTCAGGCGCATGCGCGCAGTTCGAACCTCTGGCCGGCTTGTCTC